>NZ_JAPKIA010000015.1:0-2754 GCF_036759865.1 Kluyvera genomosp. 2 | reverse complement strand
CGCTCTCCCAGCTGAGCTATAGCCCCAACGTAAAGCTGTCGTGTTGACGGGCGGCATAATATGAATTCCCTCGCACAGTGTCAACGGCAAAATTCGCTAACAGCATCTAACCGCTGAAAAAGCAGACAAACGGGCCGTTTTCCACGCTCGCTCGCAAACAGGAGTTATCCGTGTCACGTTTTCATATAAAACGATGCTATAACATGAACCTGTAATTCCCACACAGCAACTCAGGAAATAGCATGCTCAAGGAACGAATGACGCCGGAGGAGATCGCCCACCTGACGGGCTATAGCCGCCAGACCATCAACAAATGGGTACGAAAAGAAGGCTGGAAAACATCTCCCCGCCCTGGCGTTCAGGGCGGCAAAGCCAGACTTGTACACGTTGACGAGGACGTCGTTGAGTTCATCCATAGCGCTCAGCGCGCCGCAGAGACCACCGCCCCCTACGCAACCGACAATCCTTTCCATACGCTGCTGCTCACGCTGGTAGATGAAATGACCGAGTCGGAACAGAAACAGCTGACCTCGCTGCTGCTTCGGGAAGGGATCAGCGGTTTATTACAACGTTTAGAAATTCGTGGTTAAGCCCTCGTGATGAAAACACTTCCCGCCAAAATGTCGACTGAAGAGCTGGCCGAACGCACCGGTATGACCCGGCAGACCATCAATCGCTGGATTCGCGAACAAGGCTGGCGCACCGAACCGATACCGGGCATTAAAGGCGGCCGCGCGCGGCTGATTTTTATGAGCCAGGAAGTGCGGGACTATCTTGCCAATATGCCCGCACTGCGCCACATGATGGCGACCAACCAGATAGATGAGCCCACGCCCGGCTACAGCGCAAAAGCATCCGAGGTGGTGTGGCAGCAGATTGCCGACGTGCTGCAAAATATGACGCCGGTGGAACAACAGCGTCTGCACCGGCTGCTAGCGCGTGAAGGCATATGCGGATTTCTGTCGCGACTCGGGTTGAGCGACAACGAGACGTAAAAAAAGCGGGTTTCCCCGCTTTTTTTGTGCCCGAAGGTCTCTTACTGCTGGCTTTCACGCTCGGCGATAAAGCCCAGAGCCTTATTGATACGCTCAATACTGCGAGACTGACCGATAGCATGTACGGTCACATCCAGCGCAGGAGACTGGCCAGCCCCGGTGACAGCAACGCGCAGCGGCATGCCTACTTTACCCATCCCCACTTCCAGCTCATCGGCCGTCGCCTGAATGGCATGGTGCACGTTTTCCGCCGTCCACTCGGTGATAGCGGCAATTTTATCGCGCACCACTTCCAGCGGCTGACGAGCAACCGGACGCAGGTGTTTTTTCGCCGCATCGGCATCAAATTCGCTGAAGTCTTCATAGAAGTAACGGCAGCTCTGCGCCATCTCTTTGAGCGTTTTGCAGCGCTCGCCGAGCAGTTTCACCAGCTCGCACAGCTGCGGGCCAACGCGGGTATCAATATTTTCCTGCTCAATGTGCCACTGCAGATGCGTTGCCACATATTCCGGTGCCAGCGTATTGATATAGTGATGGTTCAGCCACTGCAGTTTTTCGGTGTTAAACGCACTAGCCGATTTGCTGACCGCATTCAGAGAGAAGAATTCAATCATCTCTTCACGGCTGAAGATTTCCTGATCGCCATGGGACCAGCCCAGGCGCACCAGATAGTTCAGCAGCGCTTCCGGCAGGTAGCCGTCATCACGATATTGCATCACGCTTACCGCGCCGTGACGTTTAGACAGTTTTTTGCCGTCGTCGCCGTTGATCATTGAAACATGCGCATACATCGGCACCGGCGCATTCAGCGCTTTAAGGATGTTGATTTGGCGCGGGGTGTTGTTGATATGATCTTCACCACGGATCACGTGGGTGATTTCCATATCCCAGTCATCGACGACAACGCAGAAGTTGTAGGTCGGAGAACCGTCGGTACGACGGATGATCAGATCGTCCAGTTCCTGGTTGCTGAACTCGATCGGCCCACGGATCTGGTCGTCAAAAATAACAGACCCTTCCTGCGGGTTAGCAAAACGCACGACGCACGGTTCATCAGCGGCATGATGCTCATGACCATGGCGGCAGCGGCCGTCATAACGCGGCTTCTCGCCTTTTGCCATCTGCTCTTCACGCAGGGCGTCCAGACGCTCTTTAGAGCAATAGCATTTATACGCCGTGCCCGCTTCCAGCATTTCGTCAATCACCGCATTGTAGCGATCGAACCGTTTAGTCTGGTAGTACGGGCCTTCATCCCACTCCAGATTCAGCCAGTTCATACCATCCATAATGGCTTCAATGGCTTCCGGGGTTGAGCGCTCAAGATCGGTGTCTTCAATACGCAGCACAAACTCACCGTCGTGGTTACGTGCAAAAAGCCAGGAATAAAGAGCAGTACGAGCACCGCCGACGTGCAGATAGCCGGTCGGGCTAGGCGCGAAGCGAGTTTTGATTTTCATGAAATGGCCTTACGTTTATAAAGATGCCGACAACCGGCAAATCCTGGAAATAAAAGTGGGCAATATTCTATCACTCCCATTCGGTTGTTCCCACCGCAAGCGCATGCTTTGCATTTTTTGCATACAATTCATACAACATAGCGTATTTTGCGATCGCATTGATTAATTTTACGACGAACGAACAAATTCTTTAGAAAAGGCGTTGACTCATTTTCAACTCTCCCTATAATGCGACTCCACACAGCGGGGGTGATTAGCTCAGCTGGGAGAGCACCTCCCTTACAAGGAGGGGGTCGGCGGTT
>NZ_JAPKIA010000014.1:0-169431 GCF_036759865.1 Kluyvera genomosp. 2 | reverse complement strand
TGCGCTCCGGATGAATATGATGATCTCATATCAGGAACTTGTTCGCACCTTCCTTCGCGGCAGTAGCGGAGCGCATCGGCAGATTTTTCAGGCAGCGTGCGGTTTTGCATCAGCAACACCAGCAGCTCACGAAGCGTTATCATCAGCATATTATTATCCATATCGCTCTCCATTATTGAATCAATAATTATCACGAATAGTCGCCAGCTCTATTTATTTACGCCTCTCGTTGGGTAATAAAAGATAACCTCCCATAGCGAATGCGAAAAAAACAATGTTATTAAATTGTTTGCTTGATTAACATCAAGATAACGCAACGAACTGAAGCCATGAGGGAAAATAACATATAAAAAGTGAATTAAATGAAGGGGAATAATAAATAAGGCTGTGCTGAAAAGAGGCTTCATAATATCGTGCGGCAGCGGACCGCCGCACGGGAATATCAGTGCTTACACTGCGCGGAAGGCAATTTCGCTCGGGATCACTTCACCCTGCCAGTAAAGCTGCGCCGCAACGCGCCCCGCCAGCTGACGATAGATTTCGGTGAACTCGCTGTCCGGACGCGCGACGACCGTTGGCGTGCCGTTATCGAGGTCTTCACGCAGGTTGATGTGCAGCGGCATCTGGCCAAGCAGCTGAGTATGGTATTTCTCTGCCAGCTTCTCGGCGCCGCCGGTACCAAAGATAGGCTCGTGGTGACCACAGTTGCTGCAAATATGCATGCTCATGTTTTCCACGATGCCCAGCACCGGCACTTCCACCTTCTCAAACATGACGATGCCTTTTTTAGCATCGATCAGCGCGATGTCCTGCGGCGTGGTGACCACAACGGCCCCGGTCACCGGAATGTTCTGCGCCAGCGTCAGTTGGATGTCGCCGGTACCCGGCGGCATATCGAGCACAAGATAGTCGAGATCCGGCCACATGGTCTCTTGTAGCATCTGCATCAGCGCCTTGCTGGCCATCGGGCCGCGCCACACCATGGCGTTGTCGTCAGTGACCAGATAACCAATGGAGTTGGTGGCCAGGCCATGGGCCATAATCGGCGCCATGTGGGTGCCGTCCGGCGAAGTCGGACGCTGGTTTTCCGCGCCCAGCATGTTCGGGATAGATGGGCCGTAGATGTCGGCATCGAGGATGCCCACTTTCGCCCCTTCCGCGGCCAGCGCCAGCGCCAGGTTCACGGCAGTGGACGATTTTCCCACCCCGCCTTTGCCCGAGCTGACGGCAATAATATTTTTCACGCCGTTAACGCCAGGCTGATTTTTCACGCGCTTCAGCGTGGCGATGCTGTGCGACAGCTTCCAGTCGATGGCTTTCGCCCCGGTCACCCGCAGCAGTTCAGCGCTGGTCTGCTCTTTTAATTCTTCAAAAGCGCTATGCCAGACAAACGGCATCTGCAGTTCAATGTGCACGGTGTCGTCAAGCCAGGCGACGTGGTGCAGCGCTTTCAGCGTCGTTAAGTTGTGCTTCAGGGTGGGGTGCTGGAAGTTTGCCAGCGTGCCGGCCACCATGGCACGTAGACGTTCAGGTGATTTGGCCTGGGATTCTGAGTTCATCCCGACTCCTTTGTTGTTTTAACATGCTTTCAGTACGCCTAAGTCTACCACAGGTACGGTCAAGCATGTATGGCGCCTCCCCTACCCTTTTGGTAATATCAAAACCCCTTTTTACAACTGAAGAAGTAAAATCCACTATGACTCAAGTCGCGAAGAAAATTCTGGTAACGTGCGCGCTGCCGTACGCCAACGGCTCAATCCACCTCGGCCATATGCTGGAGCACATCCAGGCTGATGTCTGGGTCCGTTACCAGCGAATGCGCGGCCACGAGGTTAACTTCATCTGCGCGGACGACGCCCACGGCACGCCGATCATGCTGAAAGCCCAGCAGTTAGGCATTACGCCGGAGCAGATGATTGCCGAAATGAGTCAGGAGCATCAGACTGATTTTGCAGGCTTTAACATCAGCTACGACAACTACCACTCGACGCACAGCGACGAGAACCGCGAGCTGTCCGAGCTGATTTACGGCCGCCTGAAAGAGAACGGTTTTATTAAAAACCGCACCATCTCTCAGCTGTACGATCCGGAAAAAGGCATGTTCCTGCCGGACCGTTTCGTCAAAGGCACCTGCCCGAAATGTAAATCACCGGATCAATACGGCGATAACTGCGAAGTATGCGGCGCGACCTACAGCCCGACCGAGCTTATCGAGCCGAAATCCGTCGTCTCTGGCGCGACCCCGGTGATGCGCGAGTCTGAGCACTTCTTCTTTGACCTGCCGTCCTTCAGCGAAATGCTGCAGGCATGGACCCGCAGCGGCGCGCTGCAGGAGCAGGTGGCGAACAAAATGCAGGAATGGTTTGAATCCGGCCTGCAGCAGTGGGATATCTCCCGCGATGCGCCGTACTTCGGTTTTGAAATCCCGAACGCGCCGGGCAAATATTTCTACGTCTGGCTGGACGCGCCGATTGGCTACATGGGCTCCTTCAAGAACCTGTGCGACAAACGCGGCGACACCACCAGCTTCGATGAATACTGGAAGAAAGACTCTACCGCCGAGCTGTATCACTTTATCGGCAAAGATATCGTCTACTTCCACAGCCTGTTCTGGCCTGCCATGCTGGAAGGCAGCGACTTCCGTAAGCCGACCAACCTGTTCGTGCACGGCTACGTGACGGTGAACGGCGCGAAGATGTCCAAGTCTCGCGGCACCTTTATTAAAGCCAGCACCTGGCTCAAACACTTCGATGCCGACAGCCTGCGCTACTACTACACCGCGAAGCTCTCTTCCCGCATCGACGACATCGACCTGAACCTGGAAGATTTCATCCAGCGCGTCAACGCCGATATCGTGAACAAAGTGGTGAACCTGGCTTCCCGTAACGCTGGCTTTATCGCTAAGCGTTTCGACGGCGTGCTGTCCGCTGAACTGGCTGACCCAGAGCTGTACAAAACCTTCACCGACGCGGCAACCAGCATTGGCGAAGCGTGGGACAGCCGTGAATTCGGTAAAGCGATTCGTGAAATCATGGCGCTGGCCGACGTCGCTAACCGCTACGTTGACGAGCAGGCACCGTGGGTTGTCGCTAAACAGGAAGGCCGCGATGCCGACCTGCAGGCTATCTGTACCATGGGCCTGAATATGTTCCGCGTGCTGATGACCTGGCTGAAGCCGGTGCTGCCGGAGCTGGCCGCGCGTACCGAAGCGTTCCTTAACACCGAGCTGAGCTGGGATGCGATCAACGCGCCGCTGGTGGGTCATAAGATCAACACCTTCAAAGCGCTGTATAACCGTATTGAAATGAAACAGGTGGAAGCGCTGGTGGAAGCGTCTAAAGAAGAAGTGAAAGCAGCCGCAGCCCCGGCTACCGGCCCGCTGGCGGATGATCCAATCCAGGAAACCATCACCTTTGATGATTTCGCCAAAGTTGACCTGCGCGTGGCTCTGATTGAAAACGCCGAGTTCGTGGAAGGTTCCGACAAGCTGCTGCGCCTGACGCTGGATCTCGGCGGCGAGAAGCGTAACGTCTTCTCCGGCATCCGCTCTGCTTACCCGGACCCACAGCCGTTGATTGGCCGCCTGACCGTGATGGTGGCCAACCTGGCACCGCGTAAAATGCGCTTCGGCATCTCGGAAGGGATGGTGATGGCCGCAGGCCCTGGCGGCAAAGATATCTTCCTGTTAAGCCCGGATGACGGTGCGCAACCAGGCCAGCAGGTGAAATAAACTGCATAAAAAAACGCTGCTTCGGCAGCGTTTTTTATTTATGAATTCTGAAAAAATCCACCTTTATGCCTTTTTTGTTCCGCCCAAAATTACCGCAATGTAGTATCTGATATCTCTCAATTCCTCTATTACCGAACACAAAATGCGCACTAAAAATATAATACCGATGGTAACAGCCATCATGATGATACTGACCTGTCTGTGCGGGTGCGACAACGCCGAAAAAAAGAAGGTTTTTATAAACAAGATCAATAAGGTAGAAATAACCACCACATTTATTTATAAGGGAGATAAAGTACTCAAGCAGATATCAAAAAATAGAATGTATTATTCCGATACCCCGGGTAAGACGAAAGAAGCATTCGAAAAAGACATGAGCCCAATGCAGCAGGAATATCGAAAAATAAAAGGATTAGAGGACGCAATCGTGTATTTCGATACTTATGCTGAAGAGACCGTCACGATGAATATCGATGAGCTCGATTTTGATATGCTGAAGAAAGTAACGGGCATCAGCACAACGGGCACCAGGGGATTAAGCATGAAAAAGACGCAGGAGCAATTTGAAGCATCCGGATTCACAGAAGTAAAATAGGAGCGCGATCGGGTCTTTATGACAACGACCGCAGCACCCGCATTTGTAAAATCGCAGGCCGGATAAGGCACCGCCGCCATCCGGCAGCAACGTGCGCCGGAATGCCTGATGGCGCTTCGCTTCTCAGGCCTACGAAGGCGGCGTTATGATTTTACCGCGTGCTCGCGAATCGCCAGACCGCGCAGGAAATAGCGCAGGAACTGGTCGCCGCATTCGCGGAAGTTTTTGTGGTCAGGGGCGCGCATCATGGCGGTGATTTCCGGCATAGAGACGCGGAACTGCTGCTGAGTCAGGATAGCCAGAATATCGTCGGTTTTCAGCGCAAACGCGATACGCAGTTTCTTCAGCATGATGTTGTTGTTAATACGGCGTTCTACCGCCAGCGCCGGCGCAGACTCGTCGCGACCGCGCTTTTCGTAAATCAGGCCGTTCAGGAAGCACGACAGCATAATATCAGGGCACCGTACGAAGCCTTCTTCATCCTCTTTGCGCAGCCACGGCGTCAGCTGTTCAGCGGTGACTTCGGCTTCGCCCAGCGCGAAAATGCGCACCAGATCGTTGTTGTTCATTTTCAGGATGTAGCGGACGCTGCGTAAAATATCGTTACTGACCATAGTGCCTTCGACGGTGGTGATGAAAAAATTTGATGGCTGATTCTACACGAATTACAGCCCCAGCGCCTCTTTCAGGGTCTTTAAATAGCGCCGGCTCACCGGCACCGTCTGCCCGTTGCGCAGCAGCAGTTCGGCCTGGCCGTTGTCCTCCAGACGAATTTCCTTCAAATGCGCCATGTTCACCAGATGCTGGCGATGGCAGCGGATGAGCGGCGTGCGGCTCTCCAGCGTGCGTAGCGTCAGCTCGGTAAACCCTTCTTTTCCTTCGCCACTGGTGACGTACACCCCGCTCATCCGACTGCTGACAAAGGCCACATCATCCATTTGCAGCAGATAAATGCGGCTATGCCCGGTGCAGGGAATAAACTTCAACGCCTGCTGGCTCTCGCCGAGCAGCGACACATCCTGCGCCGCACGCTCCTGGCGCAGGCGAGCGAGCGTTTTCTCGAGTCGTTTTTCTTCGATGGGCTTGAGCAAATAGTCAAAGGCATGTTCTTCAAAGGCTTTTACCGCATATTCGTCAAAAGCGGTCAGAAACACGATATAAGGCCGGTGTTCCGGGTCGAGCATCCCGACCATCTCCAGCCCGCTGATGCGCGGCATCTGGATATCCAGGAACAGCACATCCGGGTGCAGCCGGTGTACCGCGCCGATGGCCTCAACCGCGTTGGCACATTCGCCGACAATCTCCAGATCCTGCTGGGTTTGCAGCAGCACGCGCAGGTTCTCCCGCGCCAGCGGTTCATCATCGACAATCAGCACTTTAATCATGCACTCTCCTCCAGAGGTAACCGCAGGGTAACACGGGTAAAACGGTCCGGCTCGCAGGCCACCGAAATGCCGCACTCGTCGCCAAAGCGCATTTTCAGCCGCTTATCAACCAGACTCATGCCCAGCCCGCTGGACTGTGCGTTGGGCAGATACAGCCCGGCATTATCTTCAATCTCCAGCACCAGATGCTGCCCCTGCTGGCTCGCACGCAGGGTAATTTCCCCCACGTCCATCAGTTGCGAAGTCCCGTGCTTAATGGCGTTCTCGACGATCGGTTGCAGGGTGAAGGCCGGAAGCTGGTGGTGGGCCAGCGCATCAGGAATCGCCAGGTGCACCTGCAGCCGCGACTGAAAACGCGCTTTTTCAATTTGCAGGTAGGCGTTCACATGCTCAATCTCGTCGGCCAGGGTGACAATTTCCGACGGCCGTTTGAGGTTCTTGCGAAAAAAGGTCGACAGATACTGCACCAGTTGGCTGGCCTGTTCGCTGTCACGGCGAATCACCGCCTTCAGCGTATTCAGGGCGTTAAACAGAAAATGCGGATTGACCTGCGCGTGCAGCAGTTTAATTTCCGATTGTGTCAGCAGTGCTTTCTGCCGCTCGTACTGCCCGGCCAGAATCTGCGCCGACAGCAGTTGGGCAATGCCTTCGCCAAGGGTTCGGTTGATGGAGCTGAACAGCCGATTTTTGGCTTCATACAGCTTAATGGTGCCGATGACCCGCTGATTCTCGCCGCGCAGCGGGATCACCAGCGTCGAGCCAAGCTTACAGTTGGGGTGAATCGAGCAGCGGTACGGCACTTCGTTACCGTCGGCGTACACCACCTCGCCGGTTTCAATCGTTTTCTGCGTATAGCGCGAGGAAATCGGCTTGCCGGGCAGATGGTGATCTTCACCAATGCCGGTAAAGGCGAGCAGCTTTTCACGATCGGTGATCGCCACCGCACCGATATCCAGCTCCTGGATCAGCACCTGCGCCACCTTCATGCTGTTTTCTTCGTTAAACCCTTTACGCAAAATACCCTCGGTAGAGGCCGCCAGCTTCAGGGCGGTTGCGGAAAACGCCGACGTATATTTTTCAAACATCGCCCGTTTATCCAACAGGATGCGCATAAACAGCGCCGCGCCCACGGTATTCGTCACCATCATCGGGGCGGCGATACTTTGCACCAGGTGTAGCGCATCCTCAAACGGGCGCGCAATCAGCAGGATGATAAGCATCTGCACCAGCTCGGCCACCAGGGTAATTGCCCCCGCCGTTAACGGGCTGAAAACCTTATCCGGGCGGCCGCGACGAATGAGAAAACTGTGCACCAGCCCACCCAGCAGCCCCTCGACCATCGTCGAAATCATACAGCTGAGCGCCGTCATCCCGCCCATCGAATAGCGATGCAGACCGCCGGTCAGCCCGACCAGCCCACCGACCACCGGGCCGCCGAGCAGGCCGCCCATGACCGCGCCAATGGCACGCGTGTTGGCGATAGAGTCTTCGATATGGAGGCCGAAATAGGTACCGAGAATACAAAAAATCGAGAACGTGACGTAACACAGCAGCTTGTGCGGCAGGCGGACGGTGACCTGCATCAGGGGAATAAATAGCCGCGTTTTGCTCATCAGCCAGGCGATGACCAGGAAAACGCACATCTGCTGAAGCAGCAGCAACACCAGATTAAACTCGTACATACCCAAACACCACAGCTGAAATAAAACTGCGTAACATACACATACTCGGCATAACTTTCTTTGAAACCTGGCAAAAAAAGTGCAAAAAAAGCGACCGATCACATTTTATCCACTTTCCATCGCCGAAAAGTGAATAAAAAACGACCGCTGCAGGTCACGACGGCAAACCCCCTCTAAAGTTAAATGGGGGATCGCATGCCGGAGGACAAGATGGCGCTTTACACAATTGGCGAAGTGGCTCAGCTTTGTGATATCAACCCGGTTACGCTGCGCGCCTGGCAGCGACGCTACGCGCTCTTAAAGCCGCAGCGCACGGACGGCGGCCATCGCCTGTTTAACGACGACGATATCGACCGCATTCGCGAGATCCAGCGCTGGATTGAAACCGGCGTTCAGGTAAGCAAGGTGAAAAGTCTGCTCAGCGAACCGGCCGACGGCTGGCGAGAGCAGCAGGAGACGGCGCTGCGCGACCTGCGTAATGGCAATCTCCAGCACCTGCGTCAGTGGGTTAAGGATCTGCGTCGAAGCCACGGCGCCCGCACGCTGGTCGATAACCTCTTTACCCCGCTGCGCCAGCGCCTGCAAAGCGCGCAATTAACGCTCCCCACCCTACTTGGCCTGCTCGACGGTGTGCTGATCAATGATATTGCGCTGAGCCTTGCTTCCGCGCGGCGAAAATCCGGGCCGCAGGCGCTGGTGGTGGGCTGGAATATCACCGACGTTACCCGACTGTGGCTGGAAGGCTGGGTTGCCTGTGAACAAGGCTGGCGCGTTGACGTGCTGGCGCATCCGCTGGCGCAGATCCAGCCTGAACTGTTCCCTGGACAGACGCTGTTAATCTGGTGCGGCGCAGCCCCCAGCGCCCATCAGCAGCAGCAGTTGGCGCGCTGGCAGGAAGACGGCATGGCCTTCGCACTTCCTGCCAATTAATCGTTCGTTAACAGCTGCGCTTCGCGGTATAATCTTTTGGTTAACAAAAGGAGTACACAATGAAGTCAGCTAAATTTGCCGCGATCGTTCTTTTCGCCCTGATGGCTATCAGCGGTATCGGTGGCGTGATGCTCGCCGGCTATTCGTTTATTGTGCGCGGCGGTGTCGGCTGAGACGCAGACTTATCCGCTCAAAGACGCGGTCGACGATAATCGCCGCCAGCGCCACCAGCATTGCCCCCTGAATCACATAGGCCGTGTTAAACCCACTCAGGCCGATGATTATCGGTGTGCCTAACGTATTGGCCCCTACCGTTGATGCAATGGTTGCGGTACCGATATTGACGATAACCGAAGTTCGTATTCCCGCGACGATCACCGGTGCCGCCAACGGCAGTTCTACCTGACGCAGACGCTGACCGCCCGTCATCCCGATGCCTTCTGCGACGCGCTGTGCGCCAGCTGGCACGGCCGCCAGCCCGGCCAGCGTGCCTTGCAGAACCGGTAAAATACCATAGAGCGTTAGCGCCACGATTGCCGGCTTCTCGCCAAATCCCATCACCGGTACCGCCAGCGCCAGCACGGCCACGGGGGGAAAGGTTTGCCCCATCGCCGCCAGCGTTTCCACCAGCGGGCGAAACTCACGACCGGCCGGTCGGGTCACCAGTATGCCAGCGCTGACGCCTACCCCAATCGCCATCAGACTGGAGAGCAGAACCAGTTCGCCATGCGCCAGCGTCAGCGCCAGAAAACTGGCCTGCTGATAGAGCGGACGCGGCTGCTCGGGAAACAGCGAATGCAGCAGCGGCTCGCTGTACGGCAGACCGAGCAACAAACCGATAAACAGCGCCATCAGCCACAGCAGGGGATCACGAAACGCGCGCATCGGCCGACTCCTCGCGCAAAAGATCGGCAAAATGCAGCGCGCCGTAAGACTCCCCCGCCGCATTACTGACCGGCAACACCGTACGCCGCTGGACCATAAAGCCCGACAGCGCATCGCGCAGCGAGAGCGAATCGGCAATCGCCTCTCCCTGAGCGCGTTCACCGTGGCGCACATAGTCTGCCACCTGGCGTAATGACAGCAGGCGGACGCCCAGTTCGCTGCGGCCAAAAAAGGTGCGTACAAACGCATTGCCCGGCGCGCCGAGCATCTGCAGCGGCGTCCCCTGCTGCACCACCTCGCCACCATCCAGCAGGATCAGGTTATCCGCCAGGCGCAGCGCTTCATCAATATCGTGCGTGACCAGCACAATGGTGCGCCCAAACAGTTGGTGAATACGGCGCATCTCTTGCTGTAGGGCGCTGCGGGTGACCGGATCGAGCGCGCCGAATGGTTCATCCATCAGCAGCACGTCCGGATCGCCGGCCAGCGCCCGCGCGACGCCGACGCGCTGTTGTTGGCCGCCGGACAGCTGATGCGGATAGCGGGCTCGCAGCGCGACGTCGAGCCCGAGCAGCGCCATCAGTTCGTCGATACGCGCGTTTATCCTTGCCTGCGGCCATTTCAACAGCTGCGGAACGGTAGCGATGTTCTGCGCCACCGTCCAGTGCGGGAACAGGCCAATCGACTGAATGGCGTACCCCATGCGGCGGCGCAGCGCCAGCAGCGGCTGCTGACGGATGTCCTGACCGGCGAAACGGATCGTCCCGCTGTCCGGTTCGACCAGCCGGTTAATCATCTTCAGCAGCGTCGATTTCCCCGAACCCGAGGTACCAATCAGCACAGAGAACGCGCCTTCCTCCAGCCGCAGGGTCAGATCCTTCACGGCCGGATGCTCGCCGAACGTTTTATTTACCTGCGAAAATTCAATCACCGGCTTCTCCTTGTAATAGAGTCGCCGCCAGGTTCAGCAGCGCGTCGATGACCACGGCCAGAGCGACGACCGGGATGACGCCCAGCAGCACCAGATCCAGCGCGCTACTGAGCAGCCCCTGGAACACCAGCGCACCGAAACCGCCCGCACCGATCAGCGCCGCCACTACCGCCATCCCCACCGTTTGTACCACGACCACCCGCAGGCTGCGCAGTAGCACCGGCAGCGCCAGCGGCAACTGCACACGCAGGAAGGTTTGCCCGCGGCTCATCCCCATCGCGGCGGCGCTTTCCAGCACCTGCGGCGAGACCTGCTGCATCCCAGCCACCACGCCACGCACCAGCGGCAGCAGCGCATACAGCACCAACGCAATCAGCGCAGGCGTGAGCCCGGTGCCCGCGATACCCAGCGTCGCCAGCCACGGGAAACGCTGCACCAATCCGGCCAGCGGCGCGATCAGCACGCCAAACAGCGCCACGGAGGGAATGGTTTGAATGATATTGAGTAGCGTGAAGACGCCAGACTGCCGACGCGGGTTCCGCCAGCACATCAGGCCCAACGGCACGCCAATCAGCAGCGCGGGCAACAGCGTGCCCCACAGCAGCGTGAGGTGCTGGTATAGCGCATCGTTAAAGGTTTCCCGGCGGTTGGCGTATTCTTTCAGCAGCGACAGCCCGTCCAGCGCCCCGCTCCACAACAGCCAGCACGGCAGCAGCCACAGCTGTACATTCAGCAGCCAGCGCCACGGCACGCGGGGCGTCAGGCGACGAATAGCTTCGCTGCAGATGAGCAATATCAGCAATAGCCCTAACCACAGCCCGCTGCCCGGCGAAGTCCGCGCCAGCGCGCCGCCATTTTGCGCCAGACGCTCGGCCGCTGCCCCCGCCGTCCACAGCAGCAGCGTAAAGCAGGCCTGCCCCAGCAACAGAATCAACAGGCTGGAAAGACGTCCGGGAAGCCAGCAGAGGACCCAGAAAGCCAGCGGTACCGCCAGCAGGAACAGCGGCGAGAATGACCAGATTTGCCACAGCCACAGGCCGTTGCCCGACACCAGCCGGTTCGGGGCAAAATTGGCAAACGGCAGCGCGGCGGCGGCCAGCAGCATCAGCGTCAGCAGCGCCACCACGCGATGAGAACAACGAAACATGAGAATAACCGGTTACTTCACCCAGCCTTTTTCCTTCAGATAGCCTGCCGCCACGCTTTTGGCATCCAGCCCTTCTACCGCAATTTTCGCATTCAGCGTTTGCAGGGTTTTCTCATCCAGGCTGGCAAACACCGGCTGAAGCCATTTCGCCATATCCGGGTTGGCTTTGAGTACCGCCTCACGTACCACCGGCGTAGGCGCGTAGATCGGCTGCACGCCTTTCGGATCGCTGAGCGTTTGTAGCCCCAGCGCCGCCACCGGGCCGTCGGTACCGTAGGCCATCGCCGCGTTAACGCCGGAGGTTTGCTGAGCAGCCGCTTTGAGGGTTACCGCCGTATCGCCGCCCGCCAGCGACAGCAGCTGATTCTGATTCAGCTTAAAATCATAGGCTTTTTCAAACGCGGGCAACGCGTCCGGACGCTCGATAAACTCCGCCGAGGCTGCCAGCTTGAAGCTGCCTCCCGCCTTCAGGTAGCGGCTCAGGTCGGCCAGTGAGGTGAGCTTATTTTTGTCCGCCACGTCCTGGCGAACGGCCAGGGTCCAGGTGTTATTCGCGGGGGCCGGCGTCAGCCAGATAAGATGGTTTTTCTCGGCGTCGAGCGTTTTCACCTTCTCGTACCCGGCCTGGGCATTTTTCCATGCCGGGTCGTTTTCATCTTTGAAGAAGAAAGCGCCGTTGCCGGTGTATTCCGGGTAGATATCCAGCTCGCCGGAGGTTACCGCTCCCCGCACGACCGGCGTGGTGCCGAGCTGAATTTTATTCACGGTTTTGACGCCGTGGCTTTCCAGGACCTGCAAAATTAAGTTGCCCAGCAGCGCGCCTTCGGTATCAATTTTTGACCCGACCTTCACCGGCTCGGCGGCCAGTGACGGCAGACTTACCGCCGCCAGCAGCGCCAGCGTCCATCCCCTTGCAATCGTCATACGCGTTCCTCTTATTTGCGCTCAATTAACAGGCGCTTAAGCAAAAAGCGTAGACGAAAATAGAACATTCAGCCCTGTTCCGGCATTTTTAACGGCAGGGTGAGTAAGCTGGCGGCAAAATACAGCAGCGCAATCACCCATAGCGTTCCTTCCACACCGAGCGGGTTAACGCACAGCGTAACAATAAGCGGGCCGACAAAATTGCTGAGGCCGGATCCAAGATTCAGGCAGGAAATAGCCGCGCCCTTATTTTCCGGCAACAGTGATGGAATCAGTGCGCTGAGGGGGCCAAATGCGCCCAGACCGATAGCGTAAATCGCCAGCGCGACGATCAACGCCGCGCTGCTGTGGCCAAACAGCACCGGCGCGTAGCACACCGCCAACGCCGCCAGCCCGCATAGCGTACCGGCGAACCACACCACCGTGTTACGCCAGCCGATGGTATCGCCCAGCCAGCCGAAGAAGTAGTTAGCGAAGATGTTGACCACGTTGACCAGGCCCCAGATGGTCAGCCACTCTTCAATGCTAAAGCCAAAGCGTGGCAGATATACCGGCATCAGGATCACCAGCGAAAATTTGCCAATATCGTTGATGGTTTTTACGACCACCGCGAGGCGCATTTTCGGTTCGCGCGCCAGCACCACGATACCTTCCACCAGCGCCTGTCCCACCGCCTGTCCTTGCTGCCACTGGGGCTTGTCACGGTTGAGGATCAGCGCGCAGCCGCAGCCTGCCAGCACGAAAACAAAGCCTGACAGCAGCGTGGTGGTCTCGCCTAATCGGGGGATCATAAAGCCGGAAAACCACGGCCCGACGATGGTCATACCGACGCCAAAGGCTATCCAGAACCAGGAAACGGCGCGCCCGAGAATACGGCTTTCGCAGCGCTGGTTAATCCACACCAGAAACGAATAAGCAAATAGCGGATAGGCCATTCCGCGCACCGCGTAGCTCACCATCATCAGCGGGTAGTTGCCGTCGGGCAGTGCGACGAAAATAAACGGCAGCGAGCCCACGAAATAAAGCAGCGTTGCCAGCCACATCAGACGGCGTACGCCCAGCACGCCTGCGCCAATGCCGGAAAACCAGGAGACGGCCGCCACGCACAGGCCAAAAACGGAAGACAGCAGGCTGATGTGCACCGCATCAAGACCGCGCTGCTGTAGCAACGATGCCAGCCAGCTCTGTTCGATAGTGGCTCCGGTGATAAACAGGAAAACGCCGACGAACCCCCATACCAGCTCGCGCGGCAGACCCAGGCGCGCCCAGACTCCCTGTTGAATATATAAACTTTGATCGGTCATGTCCGTTACCCAAAAAAACGTCCCGGCCGAAGCCGGGCAAGTCCTCTTATTTTCCCCAGCGGTGCCGCACCGCCGGGGCGCGGTTATGCGTTTTTCAACTGCGCGGATTGCTGCTGTTTCTCCCGCAGCAGGCTGCGGTTAACGTGGCCCACGGTGTTATCACCCCAGCAGTGGTCATACGGCATCCCGGTCAGGCTTTCGATGACCGCTTTGGTCTCTGCGGTGACGGTCGCTTTGCTGCCGCCCTGCTTCAGGCGCGCCACTTCTTCGTTCAACACCGCATGGGTGCGGCTGTTGACCTTAAACTGGAAGGCGGACCAGATGCCCCACAGCGTCAGCGCGACCGGCAGAATAATCATGATGCCGAGGATCATGTTGATTGCCGACTGCGGCTGACTGCTGTGGCCGGTAATAAAGCCGGACATTTGCAGCGCCACGCCCACCAGGAAAATGGACAGCGCCTGTGACGCTTTACGCAGCAGGCTCATAAAGCCCGCGAAGATACCTTCACGACGGTTACAGGTCAGAATTTCATCCACGTCGGCAACGAAGGTGTAGTTGTTCCATGGAATGGAATAGATACCGCCGCGCGCCAGACCGGCTACGCCCGCCGCCAGATACAGCAGCGCCATACTGGTGGAGCCGTAGAGGTAGGTCACGGCGAACAGTACAAAGGCCACCAGCGCCATCAGCGCCTGGGTGGCAAACGCGCGGGACGGCGAATAGCGCAGCGTCAGCCAGGTGGCGACGCCCACGCCAAAGAATTGCAGGCCGTTGATGACGCTCAGCAGGTTACTGGCCACCACCGACGAGGTTGCCAGAGCAAAGACCACGAAGTAGGTAAAGACCGAGTTGAAAATATCCTGCGCGACCGAGCCGCCCAGGTACATCCCCAGATGCGAACGGAAGGTTTTAATCTTCAGCGTAGAAACAAAGTCGTAATAGATATCGAACAGGCGTTTACCCAGCGGCTGCTTCTCTTCGCTGGCGACGCTGCGTTCGCTCTGCTCGATTTCCTCAAGAGAACGCTCCCAGGTGCCGAAGTACACGAAGAACAGCACCACCATAAAGGCAACGGTGAAAATCGCCCCGGCGTAGAAGAACGAGATAGCGGAGTCAGAGCCGAAGTACGCCAGCAGACGCCCCGGCAGGAACGCAGCGGTAAAGCCGGCGAACTGGGCGATATACATGCGCGCGCTGGTCAGCTTCGAACGTTTGGTGAAATCGTTGGTCATCTCCGCCGACAGCGTGTCGTAAGGGATTAAAATCATCGAGTAGACAATTTCGAACAGAATATAGACCAGCAGGTACATCCAGTAGTTGAATCCCTGCACCCACAGCAGGCTATAAACCGCGACCAGCGGAATACTCAACAGCAGAAAGAAGCGGCGACGGCCAAAGCGGCGACCGAGGCGCGTTTTATGGAAGTTATCGGAAATATACCCCATGCATGGGCACATGATGACGTCAACAATACGCGCCACCGCAAACAGCGAGCCAGCTTCAATCGGCGTCAGGCCGCAGAAGGTGGTCAGGAAGAACAGCAGCCAGGCGCTCACCAGCGTAAACGCGCCCGAGCCGATAACATCCGCAAGGCCATAGCAGATGTAGTTGTGGAGTTTTATCTCCCGCACTTTTTTTATCATTTTCCATCCCCTTGAACAGTACAAAACGGCGGGGCCAGGGCCACGCCGTCATCAAATAGACTCAGGCGTCGGCGTTGTCCTGCACGATGGCGTGCGTGTTCCAGCCCGCGGGCAGCGGCACAGGTCGACGAATGCGCAGATCGATCAGCGTCAGTTCGTCTACGCCGCGGGCGTACACCGCCGGTAGCCCTCCCGGATAGCGCTCAACGCCCCAGGCGCGCCCGGTTTGCGGATTGACGCGATAGGCGTTATCCAGCCCCATGCCGGTTGGGCTTGCCGGGTTGCACGGCGGGCGAATGTCGTAGCACCCCTGTTCGTCAGACGGCCCGGACAGCTGGTGCAAGGCCAGTCCGTTAAAGGTGACGCGGCGAATCTCCCCTGCCGTTTCGCTGTGCAGGTTGATTGCGCCTTCGCTCGCGCCGGAAAGCTGGCTGAAGGTGATGTCTTCGATGCTGCCCGGAGGAACCTGCGGGTCACGATGGCGCACAGAGATAAACACCGGATCGGCTTTTCCCCAGTGGCACGGGTGGCCGTGGCGACAGTCAAAAAGGATGTTGCTGAAGATCATCTGGCTGAAACGGCCGCCGTCGCGGGAAACGAGGCCAATGCCGCGATTGGACTCAAAGATGGAGCAGTTATGCACAGCGATATGGCTGATATCGGCAAAGGTTTCAGTGCCAATTTTGATGGCGCAGCTTTTTGAGCGGATCAGGCAGTTGCTGACCACCACGTGGCGAGTCGGCTGCTGTAGCGCCGCCGGTTTGCGGGTGGTTTTAATGCAGATACCGTCGTCGGCGGCGCTGAAATAGCTGTCGCTGATATGCACGTGCTGGCAGCTGTCGATATCCAGCGCGTCGGTGTTCGACAGCGCCAGATCGTTATCAATCGTCAGGTTCTGAATGAATACCTGATTGCAGCTCACCAGGTGCGCTGTCCACATCGGCGAATTGCTGAGGGTGATATCGCGAATACGCACCTGCTGGCAGCCTTCCAGGACCAGCATGCGCGGGCGCTGGGTTTTCGGCTGGCGATAGCCCTGGGCATCGGCACGGGTAGCGAACCAGGCGTCAGCCCCGCCGTCCAGGCAACCTTCACCGCTGAGGGTTATATGGTGGCGATCGCGCGCATAAATCAGCGCCATGCGCGACAGTTCGGCCACCGTCTGGGTTAACGCCGCCGGATAGTCTGCGTCGTTCGGGCTCGCCAGCAGCCGCGCGCCGGCTTCAAGGTGCAGAGTAAAGTTGGACGGCAAAACAAGCGTGCCGGTCAGCCAATCGCCCGGCGATACCACCAGCGTGCCGCCGCCCGCACGGTCGATTTCATCAATCAGCTGCTGCAGTTGGGCGGTGAGCGGCGTTTTACCGCTGCGATCGAGTGAGGTGTTATGCAGTGAAATCTTCATGTGGCTACCTGCGAATGTTGAGATAGCTGCATTTAACGCGGATTCCACGCCTCTCTCGTGGAGCAGAAGCGGGCTTTTTTACGTATTAGTGAATGGTGTCACGGCGGATATGGCGGCTTCGGACGGGTTTTGAACCCGCGCACAAAACGTGGTGGCCCGGGTTTAGCGATAAGTGAAGTTCGTCACAGAACACACGACATCAGGGGCGATAAACGGGCCGTTTCGCGCAGACTTCGCCACAGCAGAAAGAAAATGGTGACAGGGTGCACAAAATGGCGCGAAAACGGGCGTTGGGGGATTGCCCCTCACCCTGAGCCTCTCTCGGGGACCAGGCTGTGCGGTGTGTTCGCACACGCTCCGAGGCGCGCCCGCAGAATGCTCAGGGCAAACAGCGATCGTTCCAACGATAACCCCACCAGCAAAAAGAACCTAACGAGAATATGAATAACACCGGCCAGGCTATCGCAAATGAAATCGCAGTATATTATTTTCAAAAAGCCTTGCCGGTTATACGCCATAAAGCAACGCTGAAAATACGAGCCCCCGCATAGCAGGAATACCCTTACCGATACATGAGAAGTATTTTCAATAATCATAAAGCCATATGACACTCGCAGTCGCAGAGCGCTCCTCCGAATGAATTACGCAATAAAACCCACAGAAAAACATTATTCTCAATGGTTGTCGTAAAAATCCTAACAACGCTTTTAGTAAAACGCATTTTTACTTTTATTGTATTGTTTTATAAGCATTTTTAATAAAAACAAAAACACGCCAGAATTGATAAAAATATATTATTGAGAAAAATACAAATAATATAAATAGACTTAAAAATGCATCAATTTACTCGCCGTCGTCACGCGTTGACACCCCCTGACATTGGTTGTATACATTGCTTCAAAGGAACTCATTACTCATTGTTGTAATACCAGCAGATATTTATCCATTAAATAGCTGTGGGGCTGGCTTTGGTTCTCATTAATTCATCAGCAATTAATTATCTATCAACCAACAGTCAGCGTCTTTAAGGAAGAGGTGCGCAGATGAACAACACAAAGAGATACATCGATAAAAAAACTTTTTTTAAAAGGACCGCGCTGAGCATTGCTGTTGCTCTCATCTCAGTAGGAAGCCACATTCCTGTTGCTTATTCTGACTCAGTACTGGATTACGATAACGTCCTTTACTTTTACGGTGGAACACCGTTGAGCAGCTATGATACCGTAAATATTACCGTCTCTGGGTCTGGAACCGTCCAGCCGCTAGCGGGATTTGGCGCTTATCTGCAGACTAATGGCGCAAATACCTACTTGCTAAACAACGTTACGATTAGCACCACTGGGTCAGCCGCCGATGCGATCAGGGGCAACAGTGAAGCCATATACTTCAGGGCCAAAAACCTCACCATTACCACCACGGGTTCATCCGCCGACGGGATAAACGTCGCGTCTGATTTTAACAATAATTATGACTCTCTGGTTTATGTGACAGAGTCGGCCAACATTTCGGTGAAAGATGGCGTCGCCGTCAGAGCCAATAACTTCCAGAACGCCGGGGCAAACAGCATTATTATCCTGGCGGGCAGTAATGTCATTAAGGTGACGGGCACCGGCAGCGCATCTAACACTAGCGACAGCAAAGGTTATGCCGTCTATGCCGGTAACCGAAATACGGATACTAACGGCATCGGTATTATGGATATTCTTAAGGGAAAAAATAATAACACCTTAGGAAACTCCTACGTCTTCATCGGCAAGAACTCTGAAATATCCACGGCAACTAGCGCGGGCCATGCCGTCTATGCCAACAAAGGTGGGCTGATCCAGTTAGGCGATGGTGTCGATATTTCGACTACCGGTGCCAACGCTTACGCCATTTATGCTTCCACCGAACAGCAGGGTACTTATACCGATAACGTACGCCCAGGTAGCGTCTACCTGGAGGGCGGTGCAAAACTGAGAGCCGCCAACAGCGCCAATGTTATCCAGGCCAAAGGGGTGGGTTCCATTATTTCCAGCCAATCCCTTGCGGTGCCGGTCATCGCTGATGATTACAACAGATTGGATAGGCTCAATATCGACAGAACCGCCCTGTCTGACACCGAAGGGGTTTTTGATATTGAAGGCAATATTGACGCCACCAGCGGCGGCACGGTTGCGCTGAATATGTCTGATACCTCCCGTTTTTTAGGCTCTTCCAGCGTCGATGCTGCATCAACGGTTAATCTCAACATCATGGGTAGCGACAGTCTGTGGACAATGACGAAGGATTCAACGTTAACCAACCTGACGCTGGATAGCGCCACGCTGCTATTCCAGGCGCCGGGCAGCGGCGATCCCTTAACACCGAAAACGCTCACCGTGTACGGTAACTATGTAGGTAACGGCGGGCTGCTGGTGCTCAACACGGTGCTGGGGGATGATAATTCCTTAACCGATAAGCTGATCGTACAGGGAGATACCTCCGGGACGACTCGGGTGGCCATCAATAACGCCGGCGGTAGCGGTGATAAAACCATTACAGGGATTGAAGTGATTCACGTCGATGGCCTCTCTGACGGCGAGTTTGTGCAGTCCGGGCGTATTGTTGCCGGGAGTTATGACTACGCCCTGCAGCGTGGAGAGGGAACGCAGTCCGCTAACTGGTATCTGCTTAATGCCGCGGCCCCGATCGTTGAGCCAGAGCCGACCCCCGACCCCGCTGCGGAAGTTCCCATCGTCAACCCGGAACAGCCCACCATGCGTCCGGAAAGCGGAGCCTATATTGCCAACCTCGCAGCCGCTAACTCGATGTTTAACACCCGCCTGCACGATCGTTTGGGCGATACCCAGTACATCGACCGGTTGACCGGTGAAGAGAAAGTCACCAGCATGTGGCTGCGAAACATTGGCGGTCACACCCGCTTTAAAGATTCCAGCGGCCAGTCGAGTACCCAAAGTAACCGCTATGTCCTGCAGCTTGGCGGGGATATTGCGCAGTGGAGCACCAACGGGCTGGATCGCTGGCATCTGGGGTTGATGGCAGGCTACGGCAACAGTCAGAGCAATACCCGCTCTAACGTCACCCGTTATCACTCCCGTGGGCAGGTGACCGGCTATAGCGTCGGGCTTTATGGAACCTGGTACGCGAATGAAGCCGACAAAACCGGAACCTACGTGGATACCTGGTTCCTCTATAACTGGTTTAATAACAAAGTCTATGGGCAACAGCTCGCCACGGAGAAGTACGACTCTGATGGGATCACCGCGTCCATCGAAGGCGGCTACAGCTACCTGATGGGCGAACGTAGCGACGGCCGCTCGACCTACTGGATCCAGCCTAAAGCACAGTTAACATGGATGGACGTGCAGGCCGATACCCACACCGAAGCCAACGGCACGCGGGTGAAAGGTAAAAACGACGGTAATCTGCAAACGCGTCTCGGCGTAAAAGCCTTTATTAAAGGGCATAACGCCATTGACGACGGCAAGAACCGCGAGTTTCAGCCCTTTGTTGAAGCCAACTGGATTTATAACAGCCAGTCGTATGGCGTCGCAATGAATGGCGTCTATAACTACCAGGCCGGGACGCGCAACATTGGCGAACTGAAGGCTGGGGTCGAAGGGCAACTGGGGAATAATTTGCATATCTGGGGCAACGTTGCCCAGCAGATCGGGGATAAAGGCTACAGCGATACACAAGGTATGTTAGGTATCAAATACGCTTTCTAAGCACGCCAGATGACGCTCATCGGTCGCCCCCCCGATGAGCGGTCGCTGAACTTCTCCGCCTCCGCGGAGAAGTTCACGACATCAAGATCACGCTTACAACAGCTCGAACTCACCCTGCTTAACGCGCGCAGAATCCACGCCAATAAAGGCATTGAACTTGCCCGGCTCAGCGGCGTACTTCATCTGCTGGTTCCAGAACTTCAGCGCCTCTACGTCAATCGGGAAGCTCACGGTCTGGGTCTCACCCGGCTTGAGGGTCACCTTCTCAAAGCCCTTCAGCTGTTTCACCGGGCGGCTCATTGACGCCGTCACATCCTGCAGATACAGCTGAATCACCGTCGCCCCTTCGCGCTTGCCGGTGTTGGTCACCTGCACGCTGGCGGTGACCCGGCCGTCCGGCTTCATGCTCGGCGCGGACATTTTCACGTCAGAAACCGAGAAGGTGGTGTAGCTCAGACCGTAACCAAACGGATACAGCGGGCCGTTGGCTTCGTCAAAGTAACGCGAGGTGTACTTGTTCGGCTTGTCGGCATTGTACGGACGCCCGGTGTTGAGGTGGCTGTAGTACTGCGGAATCTGCCCCACGGAGCGCGGGAACGACATCGGCAGTTTACCGGAGGGGTTGTAGTCGCCAAACAGCACGTCGGCAATGGCATTACCGCCTTCGGTACCGGCGAACCAGGTTTCCAGAATGGCGTCAGCCTGGCGGTCCTCATTCACCAGCGTCAGCGGACGACCGTTCATCAGCACCAGCACCAGCGGCTTGCCGGTAGCTTTCAGCGCGGCTATCAGATCCTGCTGGCTTTTCGGAATCGAGATTTCAGTGCGGCTGGACGCTTCATGGGCCATGCCCTGCGCTTCCCCCACCACCGCAACCACCACATCAGATTGTTTGGCGGCGTTGACCGCTTCGTCAATCATCGCCTGCGGCGAACGTGGGTCGACCTTCACCGCTTCTTCATACAGATTCAGGAAGTCGATGATGCCTTTGTCGGCGGTGACGTTTGCGCCTTTGGCGTACAGCACTTTGCCTTCGCCGCCCATCACATTTTTAATGCCGCTCAGCACGGTCACCGACTGACCGGCGACGCCGGCGGCAGACCAGCTCCCCATCACGTCACGCTGGCTGTCGGCCAACGGGCCAACCACCGCGACGGTAGCGTTTTTCTTCAGCGGCAGAGTGTCCAGACGGTTTTTCAGCAGCACCAGGCTCTGGCGCGCCACCTCACGGGCCTCGGCGCGATGCAAACGGCTTTCGGCGTTGGTATCCTGCGGGTCTGAGTCTTTTGGCCCTAAGTGGCTGTAGGGGTCGTTAAACAGCCCCATATCATATTTCACGTTCAGCACATGCCGCGTGGCGTCGTCGAGCTCGGCCATCGTCACTTTGCCCGCCTTCACCAGCCCCGGCAGGTACTTGCTGTAGTACTCGTCGCTCATGCTCATATCAATGCCGGCCTTCAGCGCCACGCGTACGGCATCTTCCGGGTCGGCGGCAACGCCATGTTTAATCAGCTCTTTAATCGCCCCGTGATCGGAGACCGTGATGCCTTTAAAGCCCCACTGGTCGCGCAGCACGTCTTTCAGCAGCCAGGCATCGGAGGTGGCCGGGGTGCCGTTCAGCGAGTTTAAGCCGATCATCACCGCGCCGCTGCCCGCATCCAGCCCCGCTTTATACGGCGGCATATAGTCGTTGAACAGACGCTGCGGGCTCATATCGACGGTGTTGTACTCCTTACCGCCTTCCACCGCGCCATAGGCGGCGAAGTGTTTAACGCTGGTCATCACCGAATAGCGATCTGCGGGACTTTTCCCCTGCATCGCTTCCACCATGGTTTCACCCATGATGGAGGTTAAATAGGTATCTTCACCGAATCCTTCTGAGGCGCGGCCCCAGCGCGGATCGCGCGAGACATCAACCATCGGCGCCCAGGTCATGTTCAGGCCATCGTCGGCGGCTTCATAGGCCGACACGCGACCGACGGTTTTCACCGCATCAAGGTTAAACGTTGAGGCCAGGCCGAGGCTAATCGGGAAGACGGTGCGCTGGCCGTGCACCACATCGTAGGCAAAGAACAGCGGAATCTTCAGGCGGCTGAGCGACATCACCTGATCCTGCATCGCACGGATATCCTGACGGGTGACGGTATTGAAAATCGCCCCTACCTGGCCGTCTTTAATCATGTCGCGGATAGCCTCTTTCGGGTTATCCGGCCCGACGCTAATCAGGCGCAGCTGACCGATTTTTTCATCGACCGTCATTTTTTTCAGCAGCTCGGTCACAAACGCGTCCCGCGCCTGCGGCGTCAACGGATGGTTGCCGAACAGATCCTCCGCCAGAGCGGGTTGTAGCGCCAGGCTCACGGCGACGCCAACAGAAAATAACCATTTCATATTTTTGTAGTCTCTTTTATCCATGCCGGGTAGAGCGGCTGAGAGTCGATGAAAAACCGCAGTTTGCCATAAAGTTAAAGGAGCGGGGTAAAGAAAGCCAAGGTTATTCTCTGATTTTTAGAAACATTCACTCCCCCAATGATCATACAAAGCGCTATTCTTAGAGACGACAAATTTGCCCCACCACAAGGAGTGGAAAATGGCTGCTCAAACCACAACCGATAATAATGCCCTGATTAACGAACTCTCCCGTCTGGTTGGTCACGCTCACTTGCTGACCGACCCGGCGAAAACCGCCCGCTATCGCAAGGGCTTCCGCTCCGGCAACGGCGAAGCGCTGGCCGTGGTCTTCCCCGGTTCGCTGCTGGAACTGTGGCGGGTGCTGAACGCCTGCGTCAATGCGGATAAAATTATTCTGATGCAGGCTGCTAACACCGGTCTGACCGAAGGTTCAACGCCTAGCGGCAACGACTACGATCGCGATATCGTGATTATCAGCACCCTGCGCCTCGATAAGCTGCACCTGCTGGATAAAGGCGAGCAGGTGCTGGCATGGCCGGGCACCACGCTCTATTCGCTGGAAAAAGCGCTCAAACCGTTGGGCCGCGAGCCACACTCGGTCATTGGTTCTTCCTGCATCGGGGCGTCGGTCATCGGCGGGATCTGCAACAACTCTGGCGGTTCTCTGGTCCAACGCGGCCCGGCCTATACCGAGATGTCGCTGTTTGCCCGCATTGACGAAAACGGCAAGCTGACGCTGGTTAACCATCTGGGTATCGATCTGGGCACAACGCCAGAGCAGATCCTCAGCAAGCTTGATGACGATCGCGTGAAGGACAGCGATGTACAGCACGACGGACGCCACGCTCACGATCACGACTACGTCAACCGCGTACGCGACGTCAACGCCGATACACCGGCACGCTATAATGCCGATCCGGACCGTCTGTTTGAGTCTTCCGGGTGTGCGGGCAAGCTGGCGGTTTTCGCCGCGCGTCTTGATACCTTCCCGGCAGAAAAACGCCAGCAGGTATTCTACATTGGCACCAACCAGCCGGATGTGCTGACCGAAATCCGCCGTCATATTCTCGCCGAGTTTAACAACCTGCCGGTGGCGGGCGAGTATATGCACCGCGATATCTACGATATTGCTGAGCAGTACGGCAAAGACACCTTCCTGATGATTGATAAGCTCGGCACCGACAAAATGCCGTTCTTCTTCACCCTGAAAGGCCGTACCGATGCCATGCTGGAAAAAGTGTCGCTGTTCAAACCGCACTTTACCGACCGCTTTATGCAGAAGCTGGGCCACGCGTTCCCGGCGCACCTGCCGGAGCGCATGAAAACCTGGCGCGATAAGTACGAACATCATCTGCTGCTGAAAATGTCGGGCGACGGCATTGATGAAGCCAAGGCATGGCTGGTGGAATACTTTAAACAGGCCGAAGGTGATTTCTTCGTTTGTACGCCGGAAGAAGGCAGTAAAGCGTTCCTGCACCGCTTCGCCGCGGCAGGCGCGGCTATTCGCTACCAGGCGGTGCACGCCGACGACGTTGAGGATATCCTGGCGCTGGATATCGCGCTGCGTCGTAACGACACCGAGTGGTTTGAGCATTTACCGCCGGAGATCGATAGCCAACTGGTGCATAAGCTCTACTACGGCCACTTTATGTGCCACGTTTTCCATCAGGATTATATTGTCAAAAAAGGCGTCGATGCCCACGCGCTAAAAGAACAAATGCTGGCACTGCTGCGCGAGCGCGGCGCACAGTATCCGGCGGAGCATAACGTTGGCCATCTGTACGAAGCCGATGACAATCTCAAACGCCACTATCGCGAAAACGATCCGACCAATAGTATGAACCCGGGGATCGGTAAAACCAGCAAGTTGAAAAACTGGGGCGAAAAAACCGACGCATGATGTGAGGTAGCTCGAAACCTGTAGGCCGGATAAGCGCAGCGCCATCCGGCAATATGCCGCTGAGTGCCGGATGGCGCTGCGCTTATCCGGCCTGCGGTCCGGGCAACACGGTTAACCATAAGGAATTCAATGATGTCTACGCTTGATGTCACCTGCAACGCCGATATTGAAATCCGCAACGCGCAGGCCGACGATGTTCAGGCTATTGCCGCGCTGTATGCCTGGCACGTCCTCAATGGGCGCGCCTCATTTGAAGAAGTCCCGCCGTCCATCGATGAAATGCAGCAGCGGATGCTGCATATCCAGGAGCAGGGGCTTCCCTGGCTGGTGGCGCTCTATCGCGGTGAAATTGTCGGCTACTGCTATGCCAGCCCCTACCGCCCTCGCCCGGCCTATCGCTACACGCTGGAAGAGTCTATCTACATTGATACCAGCATGACCGCCCACGGTATCGGTAGCCGCCTGCTCGCGGCGCTGATTGCAGTATGCGAACAGGGCCCGTGGCGGCAAATGCTGGCGGTGATCGGCGACGGCAATAACAATACCGGCTCGCTGCGCCTGCATAAAAAACACGGTTTTGAAGTGGTCGGTCAGCTGCGAAGCGTCGGCTACAAGATGGGGGACTGGCGGGATACGGTTATTATGCAACGCCCACTCAACGATGGTGACTGGACGTTGCCGGAATAAAGAGAACTTAATCGTCCTGGGTGGTCTGCCCGCTACGCTGGGCTTTCGCGATGTCGCCTTCCACCTGGGCCTCTTTCTGCTTTTTATAGCTCAGGGCCGCGGCCGGTACCGGCATCACCTTCCCGGTTTCAACCCAGGTACGCAGACGGCTGGCGTCGGCAAAGTGGGTATATTTGCCGAACGCATCCATCACCACCATCGCCACCGGGCGCTTGTTCATGACGGTGCGCATCACCAGGCAGTGGCCTGCCGCATTAGTAAAGCCGGTTTTCGTCAGCTGGATGCTCCAGTTATCGCGATACACCAGATGGTTGGTGTTGCGGAACGGCAGCGTATAGGCAGGACGAGCAAAGGTGGCGGTGTCTTCTTTCGTCGTGCTCAGTTGACCAATCAGCGGATACTGTTTGGTGGCAATCAGCAGCTTCGTCAGATCGCGCGCGGTGGAGACGTTATGAATCGACAACCCCGTCGGCTCAACGTAGCGGGTGCGGGTCATACCCAGCGCCTTCGCTTTGGCATTCATGGCGCGGATAAACGCATCATAGCCGCCCGGATAATGGTGCGCGAGGCTCGCGGCGGCGCGGTTCTCAGAGGACATCAGCGCCAGCAGCAGCATATTTTTACGGCTAATCTGGCTGTTGAGGCGCACGCGGGAGTAGATCCCTTTCATCTCCGGCGTGTGGCTGATATCGACAGTCAGCATTTCATCCAGCGGCAGGTGTGCGTCCAGCACCACCATCGCCGTCATCAGCTTGGTGATTGACGCCATCGGTCGCACCAGATCGGGCTGGTTGGCATAAATGACTTTATTCGTTTCAAGATCGACAATCATCGCGCTACCGGAGGCAATTTCCGGCTGCGAAGCCACGGCGGAGACGGCGGTTTTAGCACTCGCCTGAGGCGCAAAAGGCACAGCCAGCACGAAAGCAAGGCTGAGCAGGGAAACGCGAAATTTCTGCATGGTGAGTATTCTGGTGGTTATTTATGCACATTATGATAGACAGCCGCTTCGCCCTAAACGATTGCGAAGCGGAACAGCCCATCATAGCGCGTAGAACGCGGCATCTACCAGAAAATAATGGTGAACAAATGCTGCATTGCTGACGTAATTAAATTCACATCAGCAATGCATATAGGCACTCAGAACAGCCGGTAGCCGTAGCCCCACAGCACCACGGTCAGCGCCAGCAGCACCTCCAGCACCAGCACGCCGATGGCGAGGGTTGAACTGGCAAAACTGAGCCCCTCTTCTCTATCGATATTCAGGAAGGTGGGAATGCCGACGTACAGCAGATATCCGGTGTAGAACAGCGCCACCGTACCGACCAGCGCACACAGCCACACCAGCGGGTAGAGCGCCACGATGCCG
Organism: Kluyvera genomosp. 2; assembly: GCF_036759865.1. NCBI lineage: Bacteria > Pseudomonadati > Pseudomonadota > Gammaproteobacteria > Enterobacterales > Enterobacteriaceae > Kluyvera > Kluyvera genomosp. 2. The sequence goes on along the minus strand of NZ_JAPKIA010000014.1, from coordinate 142,792 downwards.
CTCAGGAAGATGGGCGTCGCAACGTAGCCAGCAAACACCATACAGCGCTTGAGCGACGGACGTTGCGGATAGTTGCGCGCCATCCACCAGATAACGCGCCCCATCACCGCGACGCCAACCAGCATCAGCGCATAAAACAGTACCGCCATGCCCAGGCCGGTCATCAGCGACAGCCGGACCACGTTACCGTCGCCAAAATTCCAGCCCAGCTGAGTGGTGCCAATAAACGCGCAGACCACTGGAATGGCCGCCATGACCAGCACATGATGCACGTAGTGGTGAGAAACGGTTTCGTTCTCGCTACGGATAACATGCATTTCTTTATCAGGGTGGGAGAACAGTCCCCATACATGGTTCATAACGCCTCCTCTGCACGGCTTCGTACCACGTTGCTGTAAGTATAATTCACAGCAATGATTATTTTATGTACAACGCAAAAAATAGCGGGCCCTGCAATCTCGCCGTGAGGGTGTATGATGAATAGTATGATGTTGTAAGGAGTGAGTGTTTGTATGGATATCAATAACCTGATTTCCCATTATGGCTACGCCGCGTTAATTATCGGCAGCATGGCGGAAGGCGAAACGATTACGCTGCTAGGCGGTGTGGCTGCCCATCAGGGGCTGCTGAAATTTCCGCTGGTGGTGATCTCCGTGGCGCTGGGCGGCATGATTGGCGATCAGGTGCTGTATCTGTTGGGCAGAAAGTTCGGCGGGCGACTGCTGAGGCGCTTCTCGCGCCACCGGGCACGAATTCGTAAGGCGCAGAGGCTGATTAAGAACCACCCCTATCTGTTCGTGATCGGTACCCGCTTTATGTACGGCTTTCGCGTCATCGGCCCGCTGCTGATTGGCGCCAGCGGCCTGCCTCCGAAAATTTTTCTGCCGCTGAATATCTTTGGCGCAGTGGTGTGGGCGCTGCTGTTTACGACCCTTGGTTATCTGGGTGGCGAGGCAATAGGCCCGTGGCTTCACCATCTTGATAAACACCTGAAGCATCTCATCTGGCTGGCGCTGGCGATTGTGCTGGTGGTCGCCGCACGCTGGTGGTTCAAACGGCGTGAGGCGAAAAAGCCGCAGGAATAAGGATACCCGGCCCGGCGTTCACGCCGCCGGGCACTGTCCGGAGTTGGCGGTACGCGCCTCGTCCGGGGGCATCAGCATCAGAAGGAGTATTGAACCCCTACGCGGTAACGCGTCTGACGGTCTTCCTCGGTGCTGCTGACGGAGACGTTGCCAATTTGCGCATAGGGCTTCCAGTTTTTATCAATGCTGTAGGCCACTTTGAAATCCAGTTCGTAATCGTCTTTGCCGTTGTCATAGCGATTATAATCCTGGCTCTTTTTATACAGATAATTGCCCTCAAACGCCCACGGCCCGGTTTTATAGCCTAGCCACAGATCGCCACGGTTAATATGCTCATCGTCTTTATCCGCCGAGGTGTCACGGGCATATTCATAGCGATAGCGGGCCGCAATATAAAAACCGCCTTCGAAATTATACTGCCCTCGAATATAGGGTTTATAGATCGCCTTCGATGACGATGTTTCCAACGCAAAGCCGGGTTGAATCGCAATATTCGGCATGGCGTTAAACTGATAGCTAACGACATATTCATCGCCATTATCAACAACATCATTAAAGGCTTTATCCGAATGCTCGCCGCCCGACTTGGTTTTGGCCTCCACCGAGAAGCCAAAGCCGTTACCAAAACGATGAGAGATCAGCACCCTGTCTTTCTGGCCCTGCGAGGTGTCGGTATATTCATGGCGCAGGTCAATGGTAACCGCACTTGCCGATGCGCTGACCAGCGCCAGCATTCCAAAGGTTATTAATTTTTTCACGCAATCGTCCTCTGCTTTTTGTTAATAAAAATCAGTGAGGAACTGGCTGTAATATTTAAAAAGCAAATGTAATTATCAATAAATATACATTAAAACCAAAAAGATATTATTTTTCTGGGGAGCGATATTAGGGGGCGTGTAGACAGGTGTCATGCATTTAAAGATAAATACGTGATCGCAGACATATTTTAATTCAAGCGCTATCGTTATTTTTAATTAAAATAAAAATTAGATTTTGAGAAAATATATTAGCGGTTAATACTATTTAATCTGAATATTTGTTTTTCATTTTCCCCCTGCAAACGAAATGCAGGGGGAAGCGAACGCCGGGAGCCTTACTTTTCGTTGACGTGATAACCGCCACCCAGCGCCGAGGTTAGCTGAATGCTGGCATCAAGCCACTGGCCGTGCAGGCGTAACGCATTAATACGCTCCTGTAGCACCGGCAGCTTCGCCAGACTGACCTTCGAACCCGGAATAATCCCGGCGTTCATCCGCGCCTGCGCCAGGTTAACCACCCGCATGGCGTCTTTCTCCACCTGCGCCTGCCGCTGGCTTTTTGCCATCAGCGTTTCCACCTGACTGGCGGTTTTTGCCACCTGGTTTACCGCATCAACCACCGCTTTGTTGTATTTCGCCACCGACAGACCATTCTGCGCGCTGGCGATATCCAGATTGGCGTTTAACCGGCCGCTGTCAAAAATCGGTAGCGTCAGCCCGGCCGTCACGCCCATCTGATTCGCCGAGTGGCGGAACAGATCGCTTAAGTGCAGCGCATCCTGTTGCAGGAACGCCATCAGATTGATATCGGGATAGAACGCCGCTTTTGCCGCGTCGATTTCGCTCAGCGAAGCCTCGATATACCAGTGTGCGGCCTGCAGATCCGGACGGCGGGCTAACAGCTCATAGCCCAGCCGGGACGGCATTTTGCTGGCCACGGCGGGCAGCGTAGCCGGACGCAGGTTCAGCGGCTGGCTCTGGGCGTTGGTTAAGGCCATAAGCCGGGCCTCAATCTCTTTCATATTGCCTTCAACGTCGGCCAGCTGCTGATCGGTTTTACTCACGTTAATGTCGTTTTCCGCCCCTTCAGCGGAGTCGGTGATGCCATGCTCATACAACGAGGTGTCAACGCTGACAATCGTATTCTGTTCGCTTTTTACCTGCTCCAGCACGCCGTGAATGGCCGCTTCGGTCTGCCACTGCCAGTACAGACGAGCCACGCTGCTGGCCAGCAGCTCGCGGGTCTGCGCCAGCTCGGCCACCTGCGCCTTCACTTCCCCAATGCGTGCTTGCACTTCGGCGCGGTTTTTTCCCCACAGGTCAAGATCCCAACCGGCGGTCAGGCCAAAGGTGCCGTTGGTGTACCACGGGCCGGTATTGCCGTCGGTATCGGTAGCAAACGGTCCCATCAGACCTTCAGCCGACATTTTCTGTCGTTCAAGATCGGCACCGAAATCGACTTCCGGCCCCAGCGCCGATTTCGACATCCGCGCCTGCGCTTCCGCAAGCTTGATGCGCTGTTCAGCAATCTGCATATCCGGAGCATTCGCCAACGCGCGACGAATCAAGTTATTGAGCTGGGCATCATGATAGTCTTGCCACCACTGACTCTGCGGCCAGCCGTTCTTCAGCGCCGCGGGTAAGGTCGTTGTCACCTGTGAAGCCGGCATCTGCAGCGTCATCGGGTTGCCAATATCATGCGAAGGGGCGCAGCCCGCCAGCGCGAGGAGCAGGGTCAAGCCAGACAGCGCGCGTGTTTTCAGAGTCAGGTTCATGAGATACGTCGGTTAAACACAGAGGCGGCTATCATAAATTAAATGATCGCCTTCCTTTTAGTAACGCGTGTGGGAACACAGACGGACACACTTAACGACAGCCACAAACATTTCGCCTTCAGGGAGTGAACATGAGTCAGAATATTTACGACGACCCGCAGTTTTTTGCCGGTTATGCCACGCTCGACCGTTCGGTCAAGGGGCTGGACGGCGCGCCGGAATGGCCCGCGATACAGGATATGCTGCCGTCGCTCGCCGGTTTACGGGTTGTCGATCTCGGCTGCGGCTACGGCTGGTTTTGCCGCTGGGCGCGCGATCAGGGCGCCGCTAAGGTTACCGGATACGATCTCTCCAGCCTCATGCTGGAGCGGGCGCGGGAGATGACCGACGGCGCAGACATTGAATACCGTTGTGAAGATTTGCAGACCCTCACGCTTGCCGCTAACAGCTGTGATATGGTGTACAGCTCGCTGGCGCTGCACTATTTGCCTCATATTACCCCGCTGCTCACCTGCGTTTATCAGGCTCTGACGCCGGGTGGTACACTGCTATTTTCCGCAGAACACCCTATCTATACCGCCCCGCTCAAGCAAGGTTGGCAGGAAGATGAACAGGGGCAGAAAAGCTGGCCGGTTAGCCATTATCAGCAGGAAGGCGAGCGTATCAGCAATTGGTTTGCCGACGGCGTGAAGAAGCAGCACCGGACGCTTGGCAGTTGGATCAACGCGCTGGTGGCCGCCGGATTTGTTATTGAATACCTGAATGAATGGGGACCAACGGCAGCGCAGATTGCCGTTAACCCAGCGCTGGGTGAAGAGAAAGAGCGGCCGATGATTTTTATTCTGCGCGCGCGTAAGCCAGCGTGAATTGGGAGGATTGCCGGATGGTGGCTACGCCTTATCCGGCCTACCAGAGGTGGGGATACTTTTAGGCCGGATAAGCAAGCGCCATCCGGCAATTCACCGAGGCTTACGCTTTCAAGCTCGCGCCGTTGGTCGCAATCACCTCTTTATACCAGCCAAAGCTTTTTTTCTTACTGCGCGCCAGCGTGCCCGTTCCATCATCGTGGCGGTCGACGTAAATAAAGCCATAGCGTTTAGATATTTCCGCTTTTGACGCGCTAACCAGATCGATAGGCCCCCAACTGGTAAAGCCCATCAGCTCAACGCCGTCTTCAATCGCTTCGCGCGCCTGCACCAGATGATCGTTCAGGTAGCTAATGCGGTAGTCATCATGAATACTGCCGTCGGCGTCCACGCTATCCTTCGCCCCCAGGCCATTTTCCACGATGAACAGCGGTTTTTGATAACGATCCCACAGCACGTTCAGCAGCGTGCGCAGGCCTAGCGGGTCGATCTGCCAGCCCCACTCCGAGCTGGCCAGATGAGGGTTTGGCACCATGTTGAGGATATTGCCGCGCGCCTTCTGATTCAACGCTTCATCAGCGGTGACGCAGCCGGTCATATAGTAGCTGAAAGAGATGAAATCAACGGTGGAGCGCAGCGCTTCACGGTCGGCGTCGGTAATCGCCAGCGTAATGCCGCTATCGCGCAATTCCCGCAGCATATAGCCCGGATAAGCGCCGCGGCATTGGACGTCACCAAAGAACATCCAGCTACGATTTTCCTGCAATGTTTTAAAGACGTCTTCCGGTTTACAGCTCAGCGGATACACCAGTCCGCCCAGCAACATATTGCCGATTTTACCTTCCGGCACGATCTCATGGCAGGCTTTGACCGCGAGCGCGCTAGCCACCAGCTGATGATGGATGGCCTGGTACACCTCCCCTTTGCTACTGCCCGTCGGCAGGCCGACCCCGGTCATTGGCGCATGCAGCGACATGTTGATTTCGTTAAAGGTCAGCCACAGCTTCACTTTGCCTTTATAGCGCTCAAACACGGTACGTGCATAGCGCTCAAAGAAGCCAATCACCTGACGGTTGCCCCAGCCGCCGTAGTTTTTTACCAGCGCCCACGGCATTTCATAGTGCGACAGCGTCACCAGCGGCGTGATGTTGTATTTTGCCATTTCATCAAACAGTTTGTCGTAGAAGGCCAGCCCGGCCTCATTCGGCTGCGCGTCGTCGCCGTTCGGATAGATACGCGTCCAGGCAATGGACACGCGCAGGCAGTTAAAGCCCATTTCAGCGAACAGTGCGATATCTTCCGGGTAGCGATGGTAGAAATCGATAGCCACATCTTTCAGCGCGCTGTCACCCTCCACCCGTTCAACCACCTCGCCAAACACGCCGTGCGGCTGCACATCGGAGGTGGACAGTCCTTTCCCCTCCTCCAGATATGCGCCCTCAATCTGGTTTGCAGCGGTGGCGCCGCCCCAAAGAAACGTCTGCGGGAATGTTTTCATCTCTCTCTCCTGTGATTAATGCGTAAGGGTCAGCAGCGGCTGGCCGGCCTGAACGGCGCTGCCGGCAACGATTTCCAGCCCCGGATAGTCGTCGCTGTTGCTGATAAGAATGGGCGTCACCAGATCGTAACCGGCGTCGAGAATTTGCTGGCGGTCGAAGGTTAAAAGCAGATCGCCCGCCTGAATTTTGTCCCCTTCCTGGACGTGCGCGGTAAACGGCGCGCCGTCGAGTTTGACGGTATCAATACCGACGTGGATAAGCAGTTCAATACCGCTGTCGCTTTGCAGCCCAATGGCGTGCCTGGTCTGGAAAATTGAGGCCACTTCACCGCTAAACGGAGCCATCACCTTGCCCTCGCTGGGAATGATGGCCACACCTTTACCCAGCAGACCGCTGGCAAACGTGGTGTCGGGTACCAGCTCCAACGCCAGTACGGTGCCGCTCATAGGGGCCAGCACATCCTTTACCGTGGCCATCGCGACCGCGACCGGCGCGGCGGCGTTGCGCGGCAGCCCGGCAAAAAAGGTCAGCGCACAGGCGACAATAAAGGCTACCGCGGTGCCGATGAGCCCGCCCCAGACGCTGGCATCAATGCCGCCCGGTGGAATCATCTGCGCCGGGAAAAAGATATTGGGCAGACCGAACGAGAAGGCATAGCTATTACTGAACGCGGTAATGGCCCCGCCGAGCGCACCGGCTACGCAGCCGAAGATAAACGGGCGGCGCAGCGGCAGCGTCAGGCCGTAGATCGCCGGTTCGGTAATACCAAACAACCCGGTAGAAAACGCCGACCCTGCCAGCACTTTCTGGCGCACGTCGCGGGTTGCCAGAAAGATCCCCAACACGGCACCCACCTGTGCCAGCACCGCCGGCAGAACGATCGGCAGCATCGAGTCATGGCCGAGCACAGTCATGTTGTTGATCATCAGCGGCACCAGCCCCCAGTGCAGACCAAAGATCACGCAGACCTGCCATAACCCTCCCAGCACCGCCCCAGCCAGCCACGGCGCGACCACATAGATAATCTGGTAACCGTTCGCCAGCATATGGCTAAGCCAGGTCGCCACCGGGCCAATGATCAGGAAAGTCAGCGGAACGACAATGGCCAGGCAAATGGCCGGGGTAAAGAAATTTTTCATCGCCGAAGGCAACAGATCGTTGCTACGTCGCTCAATCCAACAGCTGACCCAGGCAGCAAGAATGATAGGGATCACCGACGAGCTGTAGTTGATAAACGTCACCGGTATACCGAGGAAATACTCCGCCGTCGCCCCCGGGGCCTGGGCCGCTTCAAAGGCCTGTATCATCAGCGGATGCGTTAGCGCGCCGCCAATAACCATGGTAATAAACGGGTTGCCGCCAAATTTTTTCCCCGCGGTATAACCGAGAAACAGCGGGAAGAAGAAGAACAGCGCGTCGCTGGCGGCAAACCAGATTTTATACGTCGCCTGCTCCGGGCTTAGCCAGCCGCACGCCAGCGCCAGCGCCAGCAGCCCTTTCAGCAGACCGGTGGCCGCCATCACACCGATAAACGGTGCAAAAATACCGGAGACGATGTCGATAAGCTGGCCCAGCAGCGACGTTTTCTCCCCCTTTTCCGCAACCGGTTCGCTGTCATCGGTGATTCCAGCCTCATGGCGCACCGCCTGCCAGACATCATGAACGTGATTACCAATCACCACCTGAAACTGGCCGCCGCTCTCGACCACCATGATCACCCCAGGGTGCGCCTTCAGGGCCTCGGCATCGGCTCTGCCGCTCTCTTTCAATTTAAAACGCAGCCGTGTGGCACAGTGAACCAGACTCACAATATTCTCTTTGCCGCCGACGTGGCGGAGAATATCCTGCGCGAGTGCTTTGTATTTCATGCTGTATTCCTTGACCGGGTATAAAAAACAAAAAAACCCGAGCACGCCGCCGGGTAGCGTCGCGCTCAGGTTTTGCCTGCGTAATGCAGTAACAATCCAGTTTTAAAGGGGTTAACGCCCCTCTTTTCTCACCCGTTCAATATGAATGGCGAGAAACATAATCTCTTCCGTCGTCAGCGCACGCTGATAGCCGTTTTGCAAATGCAGCGCCACCGTTTCCGCGCACTTCCACGCCTTGGGATAATTGTCTTTCACCGCGCTATGCAGCTCCGCGTCGTCATCCTCTACTACCGTGCGCGTCAGCATTCGCTGGGCGAAAAACTTAAGATGAGTCACAAAGCGCTGGTAGCTTAATGACTCTTCGTTGTACTCAAGATGCAGCTGATACTTCACCAGCTGGAGAATCTCCTGCATCACTCGGGTGACGTGCATCACCTCAGGCATTTCGCTATTAAGCTGCGCGGTCACCAGATGCAGGGCAATAAAACCGGCTTCATCCTCCGCCAGCGACACGCCCAGGCGCTGCGCAATCAGCGCACGCGCTTCCTGGCCGAGCGCAAACTCTTTCGGGTATAGCCGTCGGATCTCCCACAGCAGCACGTTACGCAAGGCTACGCCCTTTTTCTGCCGCTCAATGGCGAAGTGGCAATGGTCGGTCAGCGTGATATACACGCTTTCCTGCAGCTTGCCGAGCCGTTCGCGCGCCCGTTCGATAATCCGGTCGCAGGTGGTCATCACCTCAAGCGGTATCTGACTGAGTAGTTCACTTAAACGCCCCACCAGCTCATCGCTCTGCAGGGCAAAAATTTTCTCGATTTTCGACTCATCCAGTGAATCGCCGACGCGTTTCTGAAAGGCCAGCCCTCGCCCCATCACCACCTGCTCACGCCGGTGTTCATCCAGAACCACCACCACATTATTATTAAGTACTTTGGCGATCTGCATTTACGAACCCCAGAAACAAAAAAACCTGACTTCTGACAAAGGTCAGATAATCAGGTTTTGCCTGCCGTAGCAGTAACAATCGGCTACGAGCATTTCATTTAAAAGTGGATTGACTCAATAGCGCAGAGAGAAAATTGTGATGCCGATCGGATAGTTTATCCGCGCCAATCGTTGATAACCCGAGCAATCAGCCGCGATTCCTGCAGCGCGCGCACGGCGGTAAACAGCTCGGAGGCCTCGGCGTACTCTTTGCGCAGGTAGCCCAACCACTGTTTGATGCGCGCCACGTGATACAGCCCGGTGTCGCCCTGTTTTTCCAGGCGAGTGTACTTTTGCAGCAGTTCTACCACCTGCGGCCACGGTAGACGCGGCGCGTTATATTTGATGACCCGGCTTAAATTCGGCACGTTTAGCGCACCGCGGCCAATCATCACCGCGTCGCAGCCGGTCACGGCCATGCACGCCTGCGCGCTGTCATAATCCCAGATTTCGCCGTTAGCAATCACCGGAATCGACAGTCGCTGACGGATGTCTGCGATCGCCTGCCAGTTAATGCGCTCGGCCTTATAGCCGTCTTCTTTGGTGCGCCCGTGCACCGCCAGTTCAGTGGCCCCCGCCTGCTGTACCGCATCGGCAATTTCAAACTGCCGGGCGCCGCTGTCCCAGCCGAGGCGCACTTTCACCGTCACCGGCAGGTGCGCAGGCACCGCCGCGCGCATCGCCTTCGCCCCCTGGTAGATAAGCTCCGGGTCTTTGAGCAACGTCGCCCCGCCGCCGCTGCCGTTAACCGTTTTCGACGGGCAGCCACAGTTGAGATCCACGCCCCACGATCCCAGCTCCACGGCGCGCGCGGCGTTCTCCGCCAGCCACTCAGGGTATTGCCCTAAAAGCTGAATGCGTACGCGGGTGCCGGAAGGAGTACGGCTGGCGTTATGCAGCTCGGGGCACAGCTTATAAAACGATTTTACCGGCAATAGCTGATCCACCACGCGCAGGAATTCGGTGATGCACAGATCGTAATCATTCACTTCAGTCAGCAGCTCGCGCACTAATGAGTCGAGCACGCCTTCCATCGGCGCCAGTAAAACACGCATATTGTTATCCGGAAAAAAAAGAGGCGCTATGGTAACGTCTCTGCATCCAGCTTTCCACTGCCAGGAATGCGCCAATTATTGACACATCAGGAGGTGAATCATGAAGTCCAGGGATATCCAGCTAAAGACCATCCAGCCGCCGCGAGGATTCAGCGATGTACCGCCGGTTATGCTGACCGATGCCACCCTGCTTGAGCGCAAAAATAAGCTGCTCGAACGGATGCAGGAAGAACGCTTCGATGCGCTGGTGATTTACGCTGATAAAGAACACGGCGGTAACTTTGAGTACCTGACCGGGTTTATTCCGCGCTTTGAGGAAGGGCTGCTGGTGCTGCATAAGTCCGGGCACGCCACCGCCATCCTCGGCAATGAAAACCTGAAGATGGCCGCCCATTCGCGCATTCCGGTCACGTTGAAGCACTGCCCGCTGTTCTCGCTGCCCAATCAACCAATGGACAACGAAAAACCGCTGGCGCAGCTGTTCAGCGAAACGGGGCTGAGCGCGATGTCAAAAGTGGGGCTGGCGGGCTGGAAGATGTTTACCGCCACCGGCAGCGATAACGCTAAGCTCTTCGATCTGCCGTGGTTTATCGTCGAGGCGATAAAACAAAGCACGCACGCGGATCTGGTCAACGCCGCGCATCTGTTTATTCGCGGTGATAAAGGGGCAAGAACGGTCAATAACGCCAACGAAATCGCCCATTATGAGTACGGCGCTAACCTCGCCTCCCGCTGCATGCTGGCGGCGCTGGATGCCGTTGAACCGGGCGTGCGTGAGGTCGAACTGGGCGCCCTGCTCGCCGCCGAAGGGCAAGCGCCATCGGTGGTCACCATCGCCGCAGCCGGGCAGCGTTTCGAGAAAGCCAACCTTTATCCTTCGTGGAAAAAGGTCGAACGAGGACAGCCGTTGTCGATGACTACCGGGTTTAAGGGCGGGCTCTCCAGCCGTACCGGGTTCGTGATTGCCGATGAGAACGAACTGCCGGAAAACCAGCGTGATTATCTGGCGCGCGTGGTGAAGCCCTATTTTGGCGCCGTGGCGACGTGGCTCGAAAATATCAGCGTTGGGATGCCGGGCGGCGAGCTGTACGATTTAGTCGAGCGCGCGCTGCCAAAAGCTCAATACGGCTGGCACCTGAATCCGGGGCACCTGAGCGCGGATGAGGAGTGGATGTCATCGCCAATCTACCCTGGCTCGAGCGAGACGCTGAAAAGCGGCATGGTGATGCAGATTGATATTATTCCCTCGGTGCCGGGGTATACCGGAACCAGCGCGGAAGAGAGCGTGGCGCTGGCCGACGCAACGCTACGCCAGCAGATAGCACAGGAGTATCCAGCACTGTGGGCACGCATCGAGGCGCGGCGGGGCTATATTCGCGAGACGCTGAATATTGCATTAAGCGATGACGTCCTGCCGTTGTCGAATGCGGTGGGATATTTACGACCCTTTATGCTGGCCAAAGATAAAGCGCTGGTGATGCAGGCCGGATAAGGCAATGCCGTCATCCGGCAATCTGCGCTAGTGGAGCCTGATGGCGCTGCGCTTATCAGGCCTACGGGATATCCGGCCGCACGGGGCCATGCCGGCCGGATAAGGCAACGCCGTCATCCGGCAATGTGCGCAGCTTATCAGGCCAACAGGATCTGTCTTCACTACGCTAAATTAACGCGGTTGCAGGCAGTTATCCTCTTTCCAGCCGTACAGCCACTCGATGCCGCGATAGAACTCGTCCTGGGTTTTACCTTTCCACAGCAGGTTACGCACCTGGCGTTCAACCCCTGCCGCGTGGTACAGACGCCCCATTTCACGCGTAGACCACACGATGCGCGCCGTACGCGGAATACGTACCGACTCATACAGCGCAAACGCGCGGGCGGCATCGCCGTCGCATTCGGTCAGCGCTTTGCCTAAGGTCACCGCATCTTCCAGCGCCATACAGGCACCCTGCGCCATATACTGCGCTACCGGATGCGCGGAGTCGCCCACCAGCGTGATGCGATCGTTGCCCCATTTCTCTACCGGCTCACGATCGGCGGTAGACCAACGGCGCCAGGTGGTCGGTTTATCCAGCATCTGACGAGGACGCGGGTGAATGCCTTTAAAGTACGACAACACCTCTTCTTTGCTCCCGTCGCGTACGCCCCACTCTTCCGTTTCACGGCTGTGGAAGGTCACCACGAGGTTGTACTGCTTACCCCCGCGCAGCGGGTAATGAACCAGATGGCAGTGCGGGCCAGCCCACAGCACCGGCGCGTTGATGCGCAGGTCTTCCGGCATATCCTCACGCTCAACCACCGCGCGATAGACCACGTGCCCGGTCACGCGCGGCGTGTCGCTGAGCAGACTCTGACGCACCACCGACTTCACGCCGTCGCAGCCGATCAGAATATCAGCCGTCCAGCTGTTGCCTTTATCATCAAACACGGTGACATCGTCCGCCGTCTGGCGGATATCCGTCACATGGGTCGAGGTGCGATATTTCACGCCAGGGTGCTGTAGCGCCGCTTCCCAAACGGTGGCATGAATATCCACGCGGTGAATAACCGCATACGGGCCGCCGAAATGGTCACGGAATGCCTGACCCGTTTCGATACTAATCACTTCTTCACCGTTGACCGCATCCATCATGGTGATGTGATCGGTAAAGACCGCTCGTTGACGGGCGACCTCACCGACCCCCAGGCTGTCGAGCGCCGAAAACGCATTTGGCCCTAACTGGATCCCGGCACCGATTTCGCCGATTTCATGCGCCTGCTCCAGCAGCATCACCTGAATGCCCTGGCGCGCCAGCGACAGCGCGGTAGCCGCACCGCCGATACCGCCGCCGACAATAATTGCACGCGTTACTTTAGCCATCATAATTCTCCTTCTCAGACTACGCCGGGATTTTGTCCTGCTGGTTTTCAGGGGCCGCGGCGATAAACGCCGGCAGCGCGGTACAGGCATCATAGACCGCTTTACAGCGCGGGAACCCGCTCAGATCGCAGCCCATACGCTCAGCGTTAGCCCACTGCGGCACCAGGCAGCAGTCGGCTAGCGTCGGCGAATCGCCCACGCAAAACGCCCCTGAATGGCTACGGCGCAGCAGCTGTTCCACTGCGCTTAGCCCCTGCTGGATCCAGTGTGCATACCAGCGTTTTTTCTCTTCTTCACTGACCTTCAGCTCATCGCTGAGGTAGCGCAATACGCGCATGTTGTTGATGGGATGGATGTCGCAGCAAATGGCGTACACCACTTCCAACACGCGCATGCGCTGTGGATCGTTCGCCGGTAGCAGCGGCGTCTGCGGGAAATGTCTGTCCAGCCAGTCAATAATCGCCAGCGATTGCCCCAGCGATTCACCGTCGTCGGTGACAAGCGCCGGTACCAGCCCCACCGGGTTGAGGCGTCGGTACTCCAGCGCGTTCTGCTGGCCAATACGAATGTTGACGCCCACCGTCTGATGGTCAATGCCCTTCAGCGCCAGCGCAATGCGCACGCGGTAAGAGGCCGAACTATTAAAAAAACTGTACAGCTTCATCGCTCACCTCAAACAATTTTCACCGTGATTGGCGTTAAACCTTCCACGTTACCGGTGATGGTTTCGCCCTTCACCACGGCGCCAACGCCTTCCGGCGTACCGGTGAAGATCAGATCGCCCGGCTGCAGTTCGAAGAAGCCAGACAGGTAGCTGATGGTTTCTTTGACGTCCCAGATCAGATGCTCAATATCGCTGCGCTGACGGTCTTCGCCATCAACCTGCAGCCAGATTGGCGCTTTTTCCAGAGACGGCGCATCGGCTACTTTGTGCAGCGGTGCAATCGGGGCAGAGAGGTCAAAGGCTTTGCCGATTTCCCACGGGCGGCCCATCTGGCGCATTTCCATCTGGCGATCGCGGCGGGTCATATCCAGACCGGTGGCGTAGCCCCAGATGTACTCTTCCGCTTTCTCCAGCGGGATATCGCTGCCTTTTTTACCAATCGCGACGACCAGTTCAATTTCATAGTGATAGTTGTCGGTCTGCGCCGGGTAGGCCAGGTTCAGCGTTTCACCCGCCGCAACCGGCACCACGGCATCTGCCGGTTTACAGAAGAAGAACGGCGGCTCGCGATCCGGATCAAAGCCCATTTCACGAGCGTGCGCAGCATAGTTACGGCCCACGCAGTAAACGCGGCGTACCGGGAACTGCTCATCGCTGCCCACAACCGGAATCGCCACCGGCGCCTGAGGTTCAAATACGTATTTGCTCATCTTTCTTCTCCTGAATTAATAACGCGCTTCGCGGAACAGTCCCAGGGCTTCCTGGACAGGTCTATCCGAGAAACTGAATAACACGGTCTCTTCTGGCGTGTTGAACGACACGCTGTGCCAGGTCGGCACGACAAAAATATCTTTCGCTTTAAAGCTGAAGGTCTGCTCGCCAATGGTCACCTCACCGCTGCCCTCCACCACGTGATAAATGGTGCTGTCGGTGGTGCGCGCCTGACGCGACTGGAAGCCTTTCGGCAGCAGCTGCAGGAAGGCCCCCATCGACGGCATCGGATAGCCGCCGGTAACCGGGTTGACGTAGCGCATCTTATAACCGTCCCATTCATCGGCCTCGCCCATACGGGTCAGGTCATGCAGGGCATCGCGGCTACGGTCATAGCGATAGTTGAAAATAGGCGATGAGTTGCCAACCTGGTGGCGCAGCGGCAGCATGTTGGCCGCGTAGCGCGGCAGATAGTCGCCTTCTTTACGCGTGACCGGCTGCTGATCCTCCGGGTAGTCTTCGGCGAAGCCGCAGCCAAGGTAGTTCACCAGCGGCAGATCCAGGCCATCCAGCCAGATAACCGGTTCTGAACCCGGGTTGCCGTGATCGTGCCAGCGCCACTGCGGGGTCAGGATAAAGTCGCCCGGGCTCATCTGAGTGCGTTCGCCGTCGACGGCGGTAAACGCGCCGTGGCCTTCAACCACAAAGCGCAGCGCCGACTGGTTATGGCGGTGACTCGGGGCGACTTCACCCGGCATGATCAGCTGTAAACCCGCGTACAGCGACGAGGTAATGGATGACTGGCCGCGCAGGCCGGGGTTTTCCAGCACCAGCACGCGGCGCACCGCCTCTTTTGCGCCAATCAGGTTGCCGCTTTCCAGCAGCAGCGGGCGAATTTCCTGATAGTTCCAGTAGGCCGGCGCGCAGTTAGCATTTGGCGTTTTAGGCACCAGGTGATGCAGCGACTCCCACAGCGGCGTCAGGTTTTGCCCTGAAATGTGCTGATAGAACTGCTGGCGATCGTGTTTTACGTCCGAGGTCATTATTATTCTCCTTAACTTTTCACCGCGCCCATCACAGGCTGCGATTCGGGTACTCGGGAAGGTCGGCGTACGACCAGCGTCAGCAGCGTAAGCATGACGGCGCTAACGGCGGCCGGTACGGCGATAACAAAAAACAGGGTGTCGAATGAGAAGTTCATCGCCATCATCATGCCGCCGGAGACGGAGCCGACGATGGCGCCGCAGCGGCCGACGGCGTTAGACCAGCTCACGCCGGTGGCGCGACTTTGTGTGGGGTACAGCGTGGCGGTCAGCGCATTAAGCCCGACCTGCGATCCGCTGATACCGATACCGGTGCCAAATATCGCCAGCGCCATCATCCACAGGCCGTTTTCACTCAGGCCAATCATGACGATACACGCCGCGCCCAGCGCATAGCTGACGGCCAGCACCCAGAAGGGATTGAATTTATCCATCAGCACACCCAGCATCAGCGCCCCTAGCGTACCGCCAACCTGGAAGGCTGCGGTAACCCAGGAGGCATGCTGCAAATCGATGCCGCGATGGTTCAGCAGCGTCGGCATCCAGCTTGAAAGCAGATAGATGATCAGCAGACTCATAAAGAACACCACCCACAGCATCAGCGTAATGGTGAGCTGACGCCCGGCAAACAGCTGGCTGATGCTGCCTTTCTGGGTAGCTGCCGGTTCGTCGAGCCAGAATTCAGTCTCTTCATAACGCTCGCCGGTCATTGCGCTCACGGTGCGGGTAATCTGCGCCTGTGGACGCTGGCGGCGAACCAGCCAGCGCGGCGATTCCGGCAATGCGGCCAACAGCCCGAAGAACAAGACCAGCGGCAGCACGCCGCCCAGCACCAGAATGCCGTGCCAGCCAATCACCGCCACCAGCTGCGCGCTGACGATACCGCCCAACGCCGAGCCGAGAGTAAAACCGCAGAACATCAGGGTAACCAACGCGCCGCGACGGCGTGTAGGCAGGTATTCAGAGGTCATGGTGATGGTATTCGGCATCGCACCGCCAAGGCCGAGACCGGTTAAGAAGCGCAGGACAATCAACGCTTCCAGATTCGGCGAGAAGGCTGACAGCAGGCTAAAGAGGCCAAACAGCGCCACGCAGCATTCGATAACGCGTTTGCGCCCGAAGCGGTCGGACATCGGCCCGCACAGCAGCGCGCCAGCGGTTAAGCCCAGCAGACCTGCGCCAAAGAGCGGTGCCAGGTCAGCGGCAGTCAACTGCCAGTGGTCGCGTATTGCTGGAGCGATAAAGCCGATGGCGGCGGTGTCAAAACCGTCCATCATCACCACCAGAAAACAGCAAATGATGACGCGCCACTGCATCGCGCCGATAGGGGCGGCGTCGATTAGCGCCTGAAGTTCACGTCGTTGCGTCATAGGGAAGGCCTCGAAAATGCAGGTTATCCATTTATTCGCCGTTCGCGCGTCTGGCCCGAACGGCACAGGGTAAGATGTTTCTTTTTTTGCTTTTATGTTGCTATTTTGTGATAAGAGAAATGAGTTGTACAATGGCATTTCATGCCTAACCATAACCTGGAGGTTATATCTGATGGCAGACTGGACGCAGAAACTGAAGCTACATCATTTGCATATTCTGGTGGCGCTCGGCGAGCAGGGAAATCTGACCCAGGTGGCGAAGATGATGCACATCACCCAGCCTGCGCTGTCGAAATGGCTCACCCAATTTGAAGAGGAGCTGGGTCTGACGCTGTTCGAACGGCACAGCAAAGGGCTGCGTCCATCGGAAGGCGGTAAACTGCTGCTTCAGCACGCCCAGCGGTTGATCAACGATATCGAGCGTTCACAGTTTGAGATGGAGCGATTTAAGCAAGGAGGGCTGGTCGGCAGCCTGAAAATTGGCTGCTCGCCGGTGGCAACCGACTGCGTCTCCCACGCCATTTTCCCGCTGCTGGCCGAAATGCCGACGCTGCATCTCAATATCGAAGAGAAAGTCATGACCCCGCTGCTGCACGATTTGCAGTCGGGCGTGGTGGACGTGGTGGTCGGGCGCATCGGCGGCCGGGCGCTGGAGCTGCCGTTAAACTACGAAGTGCTGTACACCGAGCCGGTATGTTTTGTCTCACGTCCCGACCATCCGCTGGCGCGCCTTCCTCGTCTGGGTTGGAACGACCTGGCGCCGTGGCGCTGGATTGTCTGGCCGAACGGAACGCCTATCCGCCAAAGTATTGACAACGCGCTGGTAGAAAACGGCGTCATGCTGCCGGAAAATACGATTGAATCGGCATCGATGAACGTGAGCGTCAACCTGCTGCAAAGCAGCGATATGATCTCTATTCTGTCTTTGCGTCTCGCCGAGCGCTACCAAAGTCAGGGGCAGCTGTCGATTCTGGCGCTGCCGCGCATTGAGCAGAAAGGCAGCGTTGGCGTATTCTGGCGTAAGAAGGATCTACCGTCGCTGGCGCTGAGCCGTTTTCTCCACTATTTATCGCACCCGGTACAAAGCGAGAGCTAGCCCCTTGCACTGGGCCTGATGTTCCGCGTGTCTATATCAGGTATGCTCAGATTTCATGATGTGATCGGTAGCACATTTTAGGGTTTAATTGTATGATGAATGCATTCCACCAAAGGTGAATCCCATGCTCAAATCACTGAATCTTATCTGGCAATACCTGCGTGCATTCGTGCTGATTTACGCCTGTCTTTATGCCGGAATTTTCGTTTCATCGCTGCTGCCGATTACCATTCCCGGCAGCATAATCGGCATGCTTATTCTTTTCGTCCTGCTGGCGCTCCAGGTTCTGCCCGCCAAATGGGTTAACCCCGGCTGCTATGTGTTAATTCGCTACATGGCGCTGCTGTTTGTCCCGATTGGCGTAGGCGTCATGCAGTACTTTACCCTGCTAAAAGCTCAGTTTGGCCCGGTCGTAATCTCCTGCACCATCAGTACGCTGGTGGTGCTGGTGGTGGTGAGCTGGAGCTCACATCTGGTGCACGGTGAACGTAAAGTCGTTGGGCAAGAAGAGGCGGATAAATAATGTTGCATTATATCTGGTGGTCCCTGCCGCTAACCCTGGTCGTGTTCTTTGCCGCTCGCCGGCTGGGCGCACGCTTTAAAATGCCGCTGCTCAACCCGCTGCTGGTGTCGATGGTGGTGATCATTCCGTTCCTGATGCTGACCGGCATTCCGTACGATCGCTACTTTAAAGGCAGCGAAGTGCTGAACGACCTGCTGCAACCGGCGGTGGTGGCCCTCGCCTATCCGCTCTATGAACAGCTGCACCAGATTCGCGCCCGCTGGAAATCTATCATCACCATCTGCTTTATCGGTAGCGCGGTGGCCATGATTACCGGGACTTCGGTCGCGCTGATGATGGGCGCATCACCGCAAATCGCGGCGTCTATTCTGCCAAAATCCGTCACCACGCCGATTGCAATGGCGGTCAGCGGCAGCATCGGCGGGATCCCCGCCATCAGCGCCGTGTGCGTGATTTACGTCGGGATCCTCGGCGCAGTATTTGGCCATACCCTGCTCAACCTGATGCGTATCACCACGAAAGCCTCGCGCGGACTGTCAATGGGTACCGCATCGCACGCGCTGGGGACCGCACGCTGTGCAGAGATGGACTATCAGGAAGGCGCATTCAGTTCGCTGGCGCTGGTTATCTGCGGGATTATCACCTCGCTGATTGCCCCGTTCCTGTTCCCGATCATTCTGTCGGTGGTGGGATAAAACGAGACAAATCACACATTTTCAAATGCAATTACATACGTTGCATTAACAATGAGATATTGATCACTAATTGAAGCGTTCGTGCCCCGTACACTACCATTCCATTACAACGTTACGAGGCACAACGCCATGCACCCACGTTTTCAATCTGCTTTTACGCAACTGGCGGCAGATCTGCAGACCGCTATCGCCCCGCTGTTAGCCGATCCGCACTTTCCTGCTCTGCTGACCGCCGAGCAGGTCTCTTCGCTGCAAAAGGCGACGGGGCTGGACGAAGACGCGCTCGCTTTCGCGCTCCTGCCGCTGTCTGCAGCCTGCGCCCGCGCGGACCTCTCCCATTTTAACGTCGGCGCGATTGCCCGCGGCGTCAGCGGCACCTGGTACTTCGGCGGCAACATGGAGTTTCTCGGTGCCACCATGCAACAAACGGTTCACGCTGAACAAAGCGCCATCAGCCACGCCTGGCTGCGCGGCGAAAAAGCGCTGCAGGCCATTACCGTTAACTACACGCCGTGCGGCCACTGCCGTCAGTTTATGAACGAGCTGAACAGCGGGCTGTCGTTGCGTATTAACCTGCCAGGCCGTCAGCCGCATACGCTGAAAGACTACCTGCCGGATGCGTTCGGGCCAAAAGATCTCGATATCAAAACGCTGCTGATGGATGAGCAGGATCACGGCTATCCGCTTGAAGGCGATGCGCTGGCACAGGCTGCTATTCAGGCCGCTAACCACAGCCACACCCCGTACAGTCAAGCGCCTTCCGGCGTAGCGCTGGCGCTGCGTGATGGTACGATTTTCAGCGGCAGCTATGCAGAAAACGCGGCGTTTAACCCAACGCTGCCGCCGCTGCAGGGCGCACTAAACCTGCTGAGCCTGAACGGCTACGACTACCCGGATATCCAGCGTGCCGTTCTGGCCGAACGCGCCGATGCGCCGCTGATTCAGTGGGATGCCACCGCCGCGACGCTGAAAGCGCTGGGCTGCCACAATATCGATCGCGTGCTGTTAGGTTAACGATGTAGGCCTGATAAGCGTAGCGCTATCAGGCGAACTGGAGCAGATTGCCGGATGGCGGCTTTGCCTTATCCGGCCTACAAACGGCAATCCGTCTCCGTTGTCTAATTTCCCCGCAATTAAACGATGGTTTCTTGCTCTTGCCCGACGGGTACAGTAGCCTGATGTCTCCCTCGTCGACTATTGAGCCAAGTGAATGTTAAAGCGTGTGTTATACAGCCTGTTAGTCCTGTGCGGCCTGCTGCTGTTGACCGTGCTGGGTCTTGACCGTTGGATGAGCTGGAAAACCGCACCCTATATTTACGACGAGCTTCAGGATCTTCCCTACCGCCAGGTGGGCGTGGTGCTCGGCACCGCGAAGTATTATCGCACCGGCGTTATCAATCAGTACTACCGCTACCGCATTCAGGGCGCGCTCAACGCCTATAACAGCGGCAAGGTTAACTATCTGCTGCTGAGCGGTGACAACGCGCTGCAAAGCTACAACGAGCCGATGACCATGCGCCGCGACCTGATTAAAGCCGGCGTTGCGCCGGAAGATATCGTGCTGGATTACGCCGGTTTCCGCACGCTCGATTCCATTGTGCGCACGCGTAAGGTGTTCGATACCAACGATTTCATTATCATCACCCAACGTTTCCACTGCGAGCGCGCGCTGTTTATTGCACTGCATATGGGGATTCAGGCGCAGTGCTACGCCGTGCCGTCGCCGAAGGATATGTGGAGCGTACGTCTGCGCGAATTTGGCGCCCGCTTCGGCGCGCTGGCCGATCTGTATCTTTTCAAACGCGAACCGCGCTTCTTAGGCCCGCTGATTCCCATTCCGGCCCAGCAGGAAGTCCCCGAAGATGCGCAGGGCTACCCGGCGGTGACGCCGGATCAAATGCTGGAGCTACAGAAGAAGAAATCCGCCGCTAAGGTTGATGAGTGATATCGCTGTCACACATCACGTAAAATGCGAATAACGCGCGATCTCAGGTACTTAGCTTGTCTTTATCGTGTTTGCTGCCGGAGGCCATTCTGATGATGCCGTCGATTGGCTTTAAATTGATGACAGACAAACTGGCACGGTGGGACAGCTATGAATGCGCAAAATAAAACAGAGTAAACCTCCGCTTCAGATAAATTGCTCTAATGGATTCTCATTGCGCAAACAGTTCCTATTTGCATCTTATGTATTCCTGCTATCTCCGAAAAAACACAGTATAAATAGGGCTATTTGTGAATGCTTTCACAGACCCCTCCCCTTCATCCGCTTAGCCTGCCAGTAGTTGTTTCACTTTATTTGCCTTAATTAAACTAATCATTAAGGGAGCCATCATGTCACAACACGAATATCAGGCTGAGCTGATTCCCGCCTTTACGCCGCTATTGGCGATCAAAGAAGCTTCCCGCTGCCTGCTGTGCCACGACGCGCCGTGCAGTCAGTCTTGTCCGGCGGAAACTGACCCGGGCAAGTTCATTCGTTCAGTCTATTTCCGCAACATTAAGGGCGCAGCCGAAACCATTCGGGAAAATAATGCGTTAGGGGCCGTGTGTGCACGAGTCTGCCCAACGGAAAAGCTGTGCCAGCAGGGCTGCTCGCGCTCGGGAATCGATACACCGATTGATATCGGCCGCCTGCAGCGTTTTGTCACCGATTTTGAGCAGCAAACGGCAATGCAGATTTACCAGCCGGGCCGTAAGGATAAAGGCAAAGTCGCCATTATTGGCGCGGGCCCTGCCGGATTACAGGCCAGCGTCACGCTCACCAACCTGGGTTATGACGTTACCCTGTTCGAAAAAGAGGCCCAGCCCGGCGGCTGGCTACGGCACGGCATTCCGGAATTTCGCCTGCCGCAAAAGGTCCTGGATACTGAAATTGCGCGCATCAGCGAAATGGGCGTGACGATTCGCTGTGGCTGCGAGGTTGGCAAAAACCTGACGCTCGCCGAGCTAAAAACCGACTACCGCGCCGTACTGCTGACCGTTGGGATGTCCAAAGGCTCGACGCTGCCGCTGTTTAACGACGCCAGCCAGGTCGAAATTGCCGTCGACTTTCTCCAGCATGCTCGTACCTCTGGCGGCAACATCAGCGTACCGCAAAGCGCGCTGATTGTCGGCGGCGGCGACGTGGCGATGGACGTGGCCAGCACGTTGAAAATACTCGGCTGCCCGTCCGTCACCTGCGTAGCGCGCGAAGAGATGGCCGAATTCCCGGCAAGTGATAAAGAGTTCACTACCACCCAGGCACTAGGCGTGTCAATTATTGATGGCTTTACGCCTGTCGCCGTGACGGGCAACAACGTCACTTTCCAGCACGTTCGCCTGCCCGGCGAGCTGACGCTGACGGCAGAGCGTATTTATCTCGCCGTGGGCCAACGCGCCGAATTAGAGGCCTTTGCGGGGATTCAGGCGCAGCGCAATATCGTGGAAACGCGCAACTACCAGACCCGCGATCCTCAGCTGTTTGCCGCGGGCGATATCGTCAAGGGAGATAAAACCGTCGTCTACGCCGTGAAGACCGGGAAAGAAGCCGCTCAGGCCATTCATCACTATTTAGAGGAGGCATGAACATGTTAACTAAAGATCTGTCGGTCACCTTCTGTGGCGTCAAATTCCCTAACCCGTTCTGTCTCTCGTCTTCACCGGTAGGCAACTGCTACGACATGTGCGCCAAGGCCTATGACAGCGGCTGGGGCGGTATCGTGTTTAAAACTATCGGCTTCTTTATTGCCAATGAAGTCTCCCCACGCTTCGATCATTTAACCAAAGAAGACACCGGGTTTATCGGCTTTAAAAACATGGAGCAGATTGCCGAACACCCGCTGGCGGAAAACCTGGCGGCGATCCGCCAGCTCAAGCAGGACTATCCCGATAAAGTGCTGATCGCCTCGATCATGGGCGAAAATGAACAGCAGTGGCAGGATCTGGCGAAACTCGTCGAAGAAGCCGGTGCCGACATGATCGAATGTAACTTCTCATGCCCGCAGATGACCTCCCACGCGATGGGCAGCGACGTCGGGCAAAGCCCGGAGCTGGTAGAGAAATACTGCCGGGCGGTGAAGCGCGGCTCTTCTCTGCCCATGCTGGCCAAAATGACGCCAAACATCGGCGATATGTGCGAAGTGGCGCTGGCGGCCAAACGCGGCGGTGCCGACGGTATTGCGACCATCAACACCGTTAAATCGATTACCAATATCGACCTCAATCGAAAAATAGGTATGCCGGTGGTCAACGGCAAATCCAGCATCTCCGGGTATTCCGGCAAGGCCGTGAAGCCGATTGCGCTGCGCTTCATTCAGCAGCTACGCACTCACCCCGAACTGAAGGACTTCCCTATCAGCGGGATCGGCGGGATTGAAACCTGGGAAGACGCCGCCGAGTTTTTACTGTTGGGCGCAGCGACGCTGCAGGTCACGACCGGCATCATGCAGTACGGCTATCGTATCGTCGAAGATATGATAAGCGGCCTCTCCCACTACCTTCACGATCAGGGCTTCCATTCGCTTGATGAGATGATTGGCCTTGCCAACCACAACATCGTACCGGCCGAAGACCTTGACCGCAGCTATATCGTCTACCCGCATATTCATCAGGAAAAATGCGTCGGCTGCGGCCGCTGCTATATCTCCTGCTACGACGGTGGGCATCAGGCGATGGAGTGGAATGAGGAGACCCGCACACCACATTGCAATACCGAAAAATGCGTCGGCTGCCTGCTCTGTGGACACGTCTGCCCGGTGGCCTGCATTAGCCTTGGGGAGATAGCCTTTAAACCGGGTGAAAAAGCGCACGCCGTCGCGCTTTAATCCCTTCGACCTGGTCTGCAAAATCAAAAGCCCGGCTTTTTTCACCGGGCTTTTCTTATGTTTCTCTTGCTACGCTTATTTCTTACGTGCGTATTTCAGGGAGTCCAGCGCCACGGCGAAGATAATGATCCCGCCCTTGATGATGTACTGCCAGTAAGGGTTCACGCCGATATAGGTGAGGCCGTAGTTGATAACGGTGAAGATAATGACACCGGTCACTACGCCCAGCACGGTACCTACGCCGCCGCTGAACGATACCCCGCCGACCACGCAGGCCGCAATCGCATCCAGTTCATACATAAAGCCAAGGTTGTTGGTCGCCGAGCCGATACGGCCCGCTTCCAGCATCCCGCCGAAGGCATAGAACACGCCGGACAGCGCATAAATCACCAGCAGGTTCAGCGCCACGTTAACGCCGGAAACTTTCGCTGCTTCCGGGTTGCCGCCGATGGCGAAAATATTTTTACCAAAGCGGGTTTTGTTCCACAGGATCCACACAAAGCCAACGGCGATCAGCGCGTAGAAGGTGATGTAGGATAAGCGGAAGCTCCCCAACGCAATAAAGCCCTGCGTGAAGGTGGAGAAGCCGCTGTCAAAGCCGGAAATTGGCGATGCGCCCACGAAGTCATAGTACAGGGAGTTAATACCGTACACGATGATCATGGTACCCAACGTGGTGATAAACGGCGTCACGTTCAGATAAGCAATGATAATACCGTTAATCAGACCAATCACCGCGCCAATGGCGCAAACGATCAGGATAACCACGAAGATAGGCATGGTCGCCATCTCCGGGAATACCTTATTGGCATTCTCCATCGACTGTAACAGCGTCGCCGCAATAACCGCCGCCAGACCCACCTGGCGACCCGCCGACAGGTCGGTACCCTGGGTCACAATCAGCCCCGCCACGCCCAGCGCAATGATAATACGTACCGAAGACTGGGTCAGAATGTTACTGAGGTTCAGCAAACTCAGGAACGTTGGGTCCTGGATAATAATAATGGCCAACAGAACCAAAAGAACGACGTAAATACCGCCATCTTTGAGATAGGTCAGAAAGCTTTTTTTATTTAACGCACTCATGTCGAGCCCCTGCGATTAAAGGTGCAATGACGCAAGACGGAGAATTTCGTTTTGCGTTGTTGTTTTTGTTTCTACAATACCGGCAACCAGGCCATTACTCATGACAAGGATGCGGTCAGTAATACCCAGTAGCTCAGGCATTTCTGAAGAAATAATAATGATCCCTTTATCTTTCTTCGCCAGCTCAGCGATCAGTTGATAAATTTCAAATTTCGCGCCAACGTCAATACCGCGGGTGGGTTCATCGAGCATCAGAATTTCAGGTTGAGTCAATAACCAGCGGCCAATAATAACCTTCTGCTGGTTACCGCCCGATAGTGAACCAATCTGAGTATGGTGCCCCGGCGTTTTCACGCGCATAGAGTCAATAACCCACTGGGTGTCGCTCTTCATGCGCGAATTATCCAGCAGGCCAATTTTGTTTTTATAGCTCTTAATATTTGAAATTAATGAGTTAAAACCGATATCAAGATAAGCGTAAATCCCGGTTGAACGACGTTCTTCGGTCACCAGGGCGAAACCGTTATTAATGGCTTCATTAGCGTTATGGTTGTTGATTTTCTTCCCGTGCAGCGTAATGGTGCCGGAAGATTTCTCACGGACGCCAAACAGCGTTTCCACGATATCGGTACGCTTGGCGCCCACCAGCCCGGCAATCCCGAGAATCTCGCCTTTGCGCAGCTGGAACGAGACGTCGCGAATCGACGGCTGACGCAGCGAGGTCAGGTGCTGAACATCGAGAATCACCTCACCCGGCTTATTCTGGCGATCGGGGAAGCGCTGGTTCAGCGAACGGCCCACCATCATGGCGATAATCTTGTCCATATCCAGCCCTTCCAGCGGCTGGGTGGCGATCCACTGCCCGTCGCGCAGAACGGTAATTTCATCACACAGCTGGAAGATTTCTTCCATCTTGTGGGAGATATAGACAATGCCACAACCGCGATCTTTCAGCTTACGGATAATGGTGAACAGATGGTTCACCTCTTTCTCCGTCAGCGATGAGGTTGGCTCATCCATAATCACGATTTTCGCGTTATAGGAGAAGGCCTTGGCGATTTCAATCATCTGCATCTGTGAGACAGATAACGTGCCCACGCGGGCGCGCGGGTCAATATCAATATCCAGCTCATCAAAGATGGCTTTGGTATCACGGTACATTTTGTCCTGATCGACAAACACGCCTTTGGTGGGGTAACGCCCCAGCCACATGTTATCCATCACGGAACGCTGTAATACCAGGTTAAGCTCCTGGTGCACCATCGAAATGCCGTTTTCCAGCGCCTCTTTGGCAGAATGGAAATCAATTTCTTTACCCTGGAAGAGAATACTGCCGGAATCTTTTTGGTAGATCCCAAATAGGCATTTTAATAACGTTGATTTGCCCGCACCGTTCTCACCCATTAATGCATGGATAGAGTGTGGGCGAACTTTCAGGTTAACATTATCGAGTGCTTTTACGCCCGGAAATGACTTGTTGATCTGGCTCATTTCCAACAAGAATTCGCCAGACGGCTCTCTATTATTGTTGTCCATATATATACCTGGCTGCGATAATTCTGCGTCAGTATTTTTGGGGCGCACGGACGTACGCCCCATATATTTAAAGATTACTTACCGGTGAATTGGCTAAGGTTGTCTTTATCTACGCCAACGTAAGGTACGCGGACGATTTTGTTTTCGATTTTCCAGTTAGTACCGTCAGCGGCACCTTTGCCTTCAGCCAGGTTTTTCGCCAGATCGAAGGTGGCTTTCGCCTGGTTGTTAGCATCGTTCAGCACGGTACCGGCCATCGCACCGGATTTCACCAGCGCCAGCGCTTCTGGCAGGGCATCCACGCCGAATACCGGGATGGAAGATTTGTTGTGCGCCTTCAGCGCTTCTACTGCACCCATTGCCATCGCATCGTTGTTGGCGATAACCACTTCAATTTTGTTGGCGTTCGGGCCGGACAGCCAGGCGTCCATTTTATCTTTAGCCTGAGCGGTATCCCACATGGCGGTATCCAGCTGCAGCTGTTGGGTTTTCAGACCTTTGTCATTCAGCTCTTTGATAACATAGGTGGTACGCGCTTCAGCATCCGGATGGCCCGGTTCGCCTTTCAGCAGCACGAACTGAATCTGACCGTCTTTGTTCAGGTCCCAGTTCGGGTTTGCCGCCCAGTGTTTAGCAATCAGGTCGCCCTGGATAATGCCGGATTCTTTGGAGTCGGTGCCCACATAAAACGCTTTGTCATAGCTATCCAGCGCTTTACGAGAAGGTTCTTTGTTGAAGAAAACGATCGGCACGTTCTGGCCGCGCGCTTTTTCAATGACCGTACCCGCAGCCGCCGGGTCAACCAGGTTAATCGCCAGCGCTTTCACGCCTTTTGCCAGCAGAACGTCAATCTGATCGTTCTGTTTGGACTGGTCGTTCTGGGAGTCGTTCATCAGCAGCTGAACGTCCGGGGCGGACTTGCCGTCTTTCTCAATCGCCTTGCGCACAACGGACATGAAGTTGTCGTCGTATTTATAAATCGTCACACCGATACGCGTATCGGCAGCGTGCGCTGCGGCACCGAAAAACATGCTGGCCATCAGAGCAGACAGGGTTAACACCTTCTTATTCATGGTATCTCCGGTTTTATTATGCAGGGTAGTACGGGTGAAAATAGTCGGCGGGCATGGTTAATGGAATGTTACCACCCGACGAAATTCACTGATAAAAATTTGTTCTTCCGTGTTGAGTAACAATCCAGGTTACGATTAAAACTGTTTTTGCAGCCGTTCAACGCGATTAAAAGTGATTAATCACCGTTACATCATGTTTCAGTCTGGTAAACGCTGCCACTATAGCCACGGCGATGTTAACAATCTGTGAATTTACTCACAGATTGAAAACGGTTACATCGGTTTAACACTTTAGTTCGTGATGGGATGCACAAATTGCCGCTGAGCGACCGAATGACGGCGTACCAGGGTCGGCATAAAGCAGTGCGTCGCATCGGCATCGAGCTTACCCGCCGCCCCCAGCAATGCCAGTTCTGTGGCCTGTTTCGCCATTGAAACAATGGGATAGCGCACGGTAGTTAACTGTGGATCGGTGTAACGCGCGATGGGAATGTCGTCAAAACCAATCACTGAAACCTGCTGCGGCACCGCAATGCCGTTGTCTTTAAGCGCGCTTAGCGCACCGGCAGCCATGCTATCGTTGTAAGCAAACACCGCCGTTAACCCGGCGTTGCGTCCCAGCAGTTCAACCATTGCCGCTTCACCGCCCTGCATATCCGGCGTGCCGGTACCCACCCAGCTCTCGGGCCCAACAATGCCCTGCTCCAGCAGCGCCCGCGACCAGCCTTCCCGCCGCAGGTCGTCATCTTCGATATGGTGGCTGGACGCCAGGTACCCGATACGTTGATGGCCATGATTGAGCAACATCCGCGTGCCCATCAGCGCGCCACTCACGTTATCCAGGCACACGCAGCGATGCGCGTAGCCGGGAACAAGACGGTTGATAAGCACCATGCCGGGCATCTGCGCCATGAATTCACTGATTTCACGGTCGCTCAGCGCTTTCGAATGCACGATCAGCGCGCTACAGCGCTGGCGGATGAGCACCTCAATGGCATTACGCTCTTTATCTGCCTCATGGTAGCTGTTACCAATCAGCACATTTTTGTGATGCTGCTGGGCCACCGTATCAACGGCTTTGACCAGCGCACCGAAGAAGGCGTCGGAGACATCCATAACCACCACACCGATGGTGTCGCTCACCTGGGTCGCCAGCGCCTGGGCGTTGGCATTAGGCCGATAGCCCAGCGCGGCAACCGCTTTCATCACCGTATCCCGGGTGTCCTGACTCACCAGCGCGCTATTGTTCAGCACCCGCGAAACGGTGGCGACGGATACCCCCGCCTGGCGGGCGACATCACGAATGGTGACCATACTCACCGCCCGGTAGACTCTTGCTGCTGTACACGTGACACCTCCTGGGTCCATCAAGAAGCGCTATTCTGGCAGCGAGTTTGCGGCAACTACGTGAGGGAGTTCACACGTCTGGAAACGGTTACATCCATTTTGTTAATGGTTGTGATCTTGATCGTTATCTAAATGTGTTGCGGAAGGAAACGCCTGCGGCTTTTGCCGTCAGCTGTCGCCACAGCCACTCCACCGGCCCCTGACGGAAACGGCGCAGCCACAGCAGCGAAAAGGTAAGGTTGACCAGCCAGACCGGAACCACAAACGCCAGCAGCATCAGGCGGTCAAAGTCCATAAACAGGCCGAAATGGTAGAACAACGTGGTGCAGATAAGGGTTTGTAGCAGATAGTTAGTGAGCGCCATACGCCCTACGCAGGTCACTGCGGCAGTCAGCTTAAATCGGCTAATTTGTGGCCAATAACCGTAGGCCAACGCCGCATAGCCGAGCGTCTGAAGCGGCGCGCTGATTTCACGCGGGGCCTGCAGCAGGAAAGCGCACCAGCGGTAGTCCCAGCCAAGATGCCACTGTAACGCAATGGACGGCAGATTAATCAGCACGCCGAGCGTAATGCACACCGCCGCGCAGCGGCGATAGTGGCGCGGGCTGAACTGCCCTTTCAGCCAGCCGCAGCGCATCAGCGCGGCGCCCATCAGCATCATCCCCGCCAGCTGCCAACCGTACTGTGCACCCAGCGCCAGCAGGTTTGCCGATAGCATATCGGCGCGGTTTCGGAAGGCTTCAACGCCACCGTTCAGCTTCCAGTAGTGTTCGTAAAGCAGGCTTGACGCATCCGGCAGCCACGAGCGGCTTTGCCCGTTATCGGCAATCAGCCCCAGCAGGATAAGCACCGCAACGCCCACGGCGTACAGCATCACGCCGGTATTAAACAGCGCCTTCACTTCACCGGCATCGCGCACCAGACGCCAGCAAATCAGCCCCACCAGCGCATAGGCCAGCAGAATGTCGCCGTCCCAGAATAGCAGCGCGTGTATAAACCCAAGTAGAGCCAGCAGCGTTAAACGACTTTGGATCCAACGCGAACCGCGCGGCAGCAGAAGCTGTAGTCCTGCGCCAAATAGCAGCGCAAACAGCGTGAGGAATTTAACCTGCGCGAAAAGGTCAAGAACAGCCCACGTCCAGGCATCGCGCGAGGTGACCTCACCGTACCAGGCCGGGTTAAGGTAAGCCGCCTTCGGTAAACCGAAGGCGCTGATATTGAGCAGCAGAATTCCGAGTATGGCAACGCCACGAATAAAATCCAGCGTGACGTTACGCTCCATCTACCGACTCCGTTTACCGATTAGTTGTGGTGACGCACCGCGCGCAAGAACTCCTGGCGGGTATTCTGGCTGGACTTGAACAGGCCGCCGAGTGATGTCGTGGTGGTGGCACTGGTCGCATCACGAATACCGCGCGCCTTCACGCAGTAGTGCACCGCATCGATGGACACCGCCACGTTGTTGGTGCCAAGCAGCGTTTGCAGCGCGGTCAGAATTTGCTGCGTCAAACGCTCCTGCACCTGAGGGCGCTGGGCAAAGAACTGCACAATGCGGTTGATTTTCGACAAACCGATCACCGAATCTTTCGGGATATAGGCCACGGTCGCTTTACCGTCAATGGTGACAAAATGGTGTTCGCAGGTACTGGTCAGGGTGATATCGCGCACCGTCACCATTTCATCGACCTTCATTTTGTTCTCAATGACGGTAATTTTCGGGAAATTCGCGTAATCGAGGCCCGAGAAAATTTCGTTTACATACATTTTTGCTATGCGATGCGGCGTTTCCATCAGGCTGTCATCACTCAGATCGAGATTCAGCAGCTGCATGATCTCAGTCATATGTCCAGCAATCAGGCGCTTACGGGTTTCATTATCCATTTCGCGCACCGGTGGGCGCAGCGGGGTTTCCAGACCACGGGCGACCAGCGCTTCGTGGACCAGGACCGCTTCTTTACTTAGTGATGACATAGTGTTTCTCCTGCAGGTGTGGCGCTTTGCTTTTATTGGTGCAAAGTTTGCACTCATTGTGCGTGAGGCGACGCACAGAATCCAGTCTTCGGCGCGATAATTATTGCAATCGTTCTTATCTTTCGGGCTGCGGACGCCAGACCAGCATCCCGCCAATCAGCAGGGCCACGGCGGCGATGCCCAGCGCCGGTTCCAGGCGCTGCGTCAGCCAGGTTGAGAGCGCCGACGTCATCGGCCCCACCAGTTGACCAATGGCGTAGCCGGTGGTTAAGAGCCCGGCCATATAACGCGTATGATGCGGAGCCAGCTCCCGCCCGAACAGCAGCGACAGCTGAACCGCCGCCAGGAAGCCGCCGCCAACCAGCAGCGCGCCGACGACCAGGCCGCTCATTCCCGGCAGCAGCCAGGCAGCGAGCACACCCGCCCCCTGTAGCCACAAGACGATGGCCAACCGCTGATGGCTGTGGCCAAAGCGGCGCATCGCAATGCTCAGCGCAATTCCCGTCGCCCCCGCCAGCCCAAAAACCGGCCAGATAAACTGGGCAAACAGACTGTCTGGAAAACGCTGGCTGGCCAGTTGTGACAAGAACGTTGCAGGTAAAATATAGCCGAAACCGGCCAGGCTGTAGCTCCAGACCAGCCGCCGTAAAGGCGTCGTGAGCGTCAGGGGTGGCGGCTGCTCGCCGCTGCGATGCAGCTCACCGGGACGCGGAAGCCAGCGCGCGACCATGACCACCAGCAGCAGCGCCAGCACGCCATAGAGCTGCCAGCCCGCAGCGGCGCTCAGCGACTGGGCGTGAATAAAGACGCCGAGCAGCCCGCTGATGGCGATCCCGGCCCCCGGCCCGGCAAACACCGCCGCGCTGAGCCCCGGCCGGGCGTAATGCGCCAGCCGTTCATTGACCCACGCTGCCGTTAGCACCATCCCCCAGCCGCTCATGCAGCCGATGACAAAGCGCAGCGCACCGTGTAACCAGGCGTTATCCGCCAGCGCGGAGAAAAAGGTCAGCGCGACAGCGCCAATAATGCCCAGATACAGCCGCGCTTCAACGCCGCGACCGGCGCGCATCGCATCCCAGGCCCCGACCAGATAGCCCAGATAGTTCAACGCCGCCACCAGCCCGGCGCTGGTCAGCGTCAGCTGGCCTTCGGCAATCATCAGCGGCACCTGAGGCGTAAAGGCAAAACGCCCTATCCCCACCGTCGTCACCAGCACCAGAAAGCCGCTGAGCGCAATTCGTACCGGCATGAACGCCTCAAATGTAAAATTAAAGTTATCTTTATGATGCAACATGTGAAGCATGTGCGGAAGTGAAAGTTACTCACCGACGATGAATTATCTGTATGATGACATTATTAATTCTGACCAAAACCGCGAGGAGCCCGCATGGAAATGCTTGAAGAGCACCGCTGTTATGGCGGCTGGCAGCAGCGCTGGCAGCACCATTCCACCACGCTGAACTGCCCGATGACGTTGAGTCTGTTTTTGCCGCCAGAAGGAAAAAAGACGCCGCCGCCGGTGCTGTACTGGCTGTCCGGCCTGACCTGCAACGATGAGAACTTCACCACCAAAGCGGGCGCGCAGCGCATCGCCGCCGAGCTGGGTATTGTTCTGGTGATGCCGGATACCAGCCCACGCGGCGAAGGCGTAGCCAACGATCCGGGCTACGATCTGGGCCAGGGCGCCGGTTTTTATCTCAACGCCAGCGAAGCCCCCTGGGCGGCCCACTTCCGCATGTACGATTACCTGCGCGACGAGCTGCCGGCGCTGATTCAGGCGCAGTTTAACGTCAGCGATCGCTGCGCCATCAGCGGCCATTCCATGGGCGGCCACGGTGCGCTCATGCTGGCGCTGAAGAACCCAGGTAAATACTGTAGCGCGTCGGCCTTTGCGCCGATCGTCAACCCGTGCCGGGTACCGTGGGGGCAGAAAGCGTTTAATGCCTATCTGGGGGATGACGTTACTCGCTGGAAAGAATGGGACAGCACCGAGCTGCTGCTGGCAAGCCAGGTAGAACATGCCATCCCGATGTTGATTGATCAGGGCGATAACGATCAATTCCTCGCCGATCAACTGCAGCCTGCGGTCTTTGCCGAAGCCGCGCGGCAGAAAGACTGGCCGCTGACCCTACGCATTCAGCCGGGTTACGACCACAGCTATTACTTTATTGCTTCGTTTATTGAAGATCACCTGCGCTTCCACGCCGAACACCTCTTCAAGTAGGCCGGATAAGGTGCTCGCGCCGCCATCCGGCAATGCCTGCCTGATGGCGCTGCGCTTATCAGGCCTACAGATCATCCCCCAATCACATCGCTTCCATTTCCGGCAACGTATACGGATACGCCTTGCGGTACTGCAACGGCGTTTTGCCCATATTCTTGCGAAAGCAGGTAATAAACCACGCGTACTCGGTGAAACCGACCCGTTCGGCAATATCCCGCACCGAATGCTGTGAATGCAGCAATAACTCGCAGGCCTGGCGAATACGCCGCATCATTAAATACGCCTGGATAGTTCCGCCGGTTTCATCGTGAAAACGCCGGGAAGTGTGCCCGCGTGAGCACCCCATCACCGCTGCGATGTCCTCCAGCGAACAGCGCTCGTGGTAGTGGTTTTCCAACCAGCGGATGATTGTCGACGAGAAGGTATTATGCCCGGCCGCTTGCTCCTGCTGTGGCAACAGGCTAATCAGCTGCATGATCAGAAAGGCGCTGTCGCTGGTGCTCCAGCTGGCATCCTGAGTCAACGTTTCAAAGCGCTGTAGCAGCGTTTCAATCACCGGGTGCAGGTCGCCGACATCGAACACCCGCGCCTTCTCACCTCGCCCGCACAGCTGGCGCAACAGCATCTGCTGGCGGGGAAAATCGCGCAACCACGGCTCCAGCAGCAGCGGGTTAAAGTGAAGGGTCGTCCGATGGTAGACGTTGCGCTCGTCCTGCTCGACGTACACCTTATGTAGCTTACCGGGCGGGAAAATAAATAAACGCCCCGGTTTCACCGTGTACTGCTGATGTTCCAATAGCGCGATCCCCACCCCGCGCGATACGCAGAGAATTTCCGCACACTGGTGCCAATGGTAGTAGTTGGCGGGCATATTCTGCATACGATTGAAATAAATAGACTTATCGTTGAGATGTATCTGTTCAAGCCAGGTTGTGTCTTCCGTTTGCCGGGAATGTGCCACCGCGTCCGCCTCGTATGTTAATAAACTTAAACTTTCATCATCGGAATAAAACTTCCACGGCAAAATACGCCAAAAATTATTTTAAATTACCTGACGTACGCAAAAGTACGAGCACTATCACATTTGTTGCCCGTCGCAAATTCCTATTATTCGTCCGCCATCAACAGACTGAAACGGGATTTCACTATGCGGACGAAACAAGAATACAGTGCGTTACTACAGGGTTGGATTGCGGCGGCAGTTCCCCATCTGTCGGCCGACTGCACGCGCCTTCATGCCGGCGACACCGCCGCCCAGTATCCGGACACGGTGGCCGGTATGGAGGGAGTTATTCGTCTGCTGTGGGGAGCATTTCCGCTGGTTAGCGGCGGTACGACGCCGCCATGGTATGCGCAATTGGTGACCGGCGTCCGTCACGGCTGCGATCCGCAGCACCCCGGATACTGGGGCGATGTTGGTGACAACGACCAGCGCTGCGTCGAGATGGCGGCATTCGGTCTCGGGCTGGCGCTGCCGGACAGCGGGCTATGGCAGGCGCTGTCTGCCACAGAACAGGACAATCTGGTTCGCTGGCTGAGCCAAAGCGCCGAGGTCGCCGTGCCGGATAACAACTGGCACTTTTTCCCGGTATTGATTCAACTGGGACTCAAATGCGTCGGGCGCGGCTATGATATGGCGGTGATCAACCGTCATCTCGACGCCATCGAACCCTTCTGGCTCGGCAACGGCTGGTACTGCGACGGCCACGGTAAGCCGCGCGACTACTACATTTCCAGCGCGTTTCACTTCTACGGCCTCATCTACAGCCACTTTATGCAGGATGTCGACCCGGAGCGCTGCCTGCGCTATCGTCAGCGCGCCCAGCGCTTTGCGCAGGACTACCGTTACTACTTCACCACCGACGGTGCGGCCATTCCCTTCGGTCGCAGCTTGACCTATCGGTTTGTCCAGGTCGCCTTCTGGAGCGCCGTCGCCTTTACCGAACTGGATGTTTTTACGCCCGGCGTGGTCAAGGGATTGATTCTACGTCACCTGGATTACTGGCAGACGCAGCCGTTTATCGGCGCCGACGGGCTGTTTTCGATTGGCTACGCCTACCCGAATCTGATTATGGCCGAAGATTATAACAGCCCCGGTTCCCCCTACTGGGCGCTGAAAGCCATGCTGATTCTGGCTCTGCCGGAGGAGAGTCGATTCTGGCGCGCGGAATGTGAGCCGATGCCCGCACTTGACGTGCACCACCCTATCCCGGAGGCCGGGCAAATTGTGGTGCACAGCGACGGCGGCCGCCACGCGTGGATGCTCATGTCCGGTCAGTTCGACAAAAATAACTTTGTGAACTTCGAGCAGAAGTACAGCAAATTCGCCTATTCCAGCCACTTCGGCTTCACTCTGGAGCGCGGACGCTACGGGCTCAACCACGCCGCGGTGGATTCGATGCTGCTGTTCAGCGCAGGAGACGACTACTATCGCGGCCGCCGCGCATGCGACAGCGCGGAAGTCACCGGGGACTGGGTGCGCAGCGAATGGCGACCATGGCCTGACGTTATCGTCACCAGTTGGCTGATGGCGCAGGAAAACGGTCACATTCGCGTTCACCGCATCACGACACCTCGAAATCTGCAATGCGTTGAGGGGGGATTCGCCGTCAATCACCACCACCTGCGCAGCCGTCTTTGCTACGGCGATGCGGTAACGCTGGAAACGCGCCATGACTACAGCCGGCTGGTCAATCTGTGCGGCAATCGCCGTGCAAGTACCGTAACGACCCCACCCAACAGCAACCTGCTGTTTGCGGCACCGGCCGATATTCCCTGCTTGACCACACAGCTGGAAGCGGGCACCGGCTGGCTGGCCTGCTACGTCAGCGCCGACCCAGGCGCGGTACGCCCCATGCCCGATGATCTGACTTTTGACCTTGCTACCTCGCAGTTAACCGTGAACGGCAAAACGCTCACGTTGAAATAACCCTGACCTCTGATTCGCGGCGGAGACCGTTATGACTACACCCATTCAGTCGACTCGTTCGGCATACATCAAGCTAAGTCTGTTTGTTTTTCTTTTTACCTTTACCTGGGCGGCCAGCTTCGGCCTGTACGCCATCTGGCTCGGCGACAAGGCCGGGCTGGACGCCGTAGACATTGGCACCGTTTTTGCGGTGAACGGCGTCTTCGCGGTGGTCATCAAGCCGGTATACGGCTTCATCATGGACAAAATCGGCATGAAGAAGCACCTGCTCTATTTTGTCTGCATCGTCTCTGCGCTGATGGCGCCCTTTTACATCTGGATCTACCTGCCGCTGCTGCAAAGTCATTTTATTAGCGGGATGATCGTCGGCGCGCTGTTCTTCAGCCTCGGCTGGTACGCGGGGGTCGCGGCAGAAGAGTCCTACGTTGACCGCTTCAGCCGCCTCTACAATATGGAGTTCGGCCGCATCCGCATGTGGGCGGCGCTCGGCTGGGCCACCGCGTCGTCATTTTCCGGCTTCCTGTATAACATTTCGCCGAAAATCAACTTTGCCATCAGCAGCGTATCGGCGCTGTGTATGTTTGCCGTGCTGCTGACGCTGAAGGTGGACCA
The DNA here is from genome assembly GCF_036759865.1 of Kluyvera genomosp. 2. NCBI lineage: Bacteria > Pseudomonadati > Pseudomonadota > Gammaproteobacteria > Enterobacterales > Enterobacteriaceae > Kluyvera > Kluyvera genomosp. 2. The sequence goes on along the minus strand of NZ_JAPKIA010000014.1, from coordinate 106,360 downwards.
CTTCGGCCAGGAAGAGAACAGCGTCCTGTCAAAAGACAAGATTGTGATTACGGATGTACTGCACCTGTTGGCGAACCGTAAGTTCTGGATGTTTGCACTCTATATCGCGGGCGTGGCGTGGATGATGTTCATCGCCGAGCAGCAGTTCTCGCGCTACTTCGTCACCTTCTTTGCCACCAAAGAAGAAGGCAACGCGATGTTCGGCTACATGAGTACCGCCCAGTCCGCCGCCGAATTCTTCGGCATGATGCTGGTGCCGGCGATAGTTAACCGCATTGGCGCTAAACAGGGAATGCTGCTCACCGGGCTGGTCATCAGCGTGCGTCTTATTATCTCCGGCCTGACCAACGATCCGCTGATTATCTGCCTGGTGAAACCGCTGTACGGTATTGAAATCGCGCTGATTCTGGTGTCGGTCTTTAAGTATATCGCCGAGCATTTCGATAAACGCGTGAACGCCACCATGTACCTGCTGGGCTACCAGGCGATGATTTACGTCGGTTCCATCGTCGTTGCGCCACCGGCGGGCTACGCCTACCAGACCATCGGCTTTGAGCATACCTATCTGATTATGGGCATTATCGCCCTGGTCTTTACCGGCGTTTCGGCCCTCACCCTTTCAGCCTGCTACAGCCACAAAAAGAGCGCTGTAGGTCAGGAAATCAAACATCAAGCACTTAATTAATACGGGAAAATGACCGCATGACGTCTGAAATGATCAATAAAGAACCGCTTACCCGCTGTCGGCTTCAGCCTGGTGAACGCGACGCACTAAGCCAAAAAATTCGCGGGATAATGCCCACACTGCTGGCGGCAATTGACAGCAACGCGCACTATTTTGGCCAGCGCTTCCCCGATGCAGCCTGTGAAAAAGGGGTCTACCCCATCATCGACAATATTGAGTGGACCACCAGCTTCTGGACCGGGCAGCTGTGGCTGGCCTACGAGTGGACCGGACAGCCGCGCTACCGCTCGCTGGCAGAACAGCATATTCACTCGTTCGGCCAGCGGATCATCAACCGCGATCATACTAACCACCACGATCTGGGCTTTCTCTACAGCCTTTCATGCGTGGCGGGGCAACGGGTGACCGGCAACCGCGAAGCGGGTTATATCGCGCTGCTGGCCGCCGATGCGCTGATGGAGCGCTATAACGAAAAGGCCGGGATCATTCAGGCATGGGGCGAGCTGAACAATCCTGAACAACAGGGGCGCATGATCATCGACTGCAATATGAACCTACCGTTGCTGTATGAAGCCACGCGCGCCAGCGGCGATCCGCGCTATGCCAACGCAGCCAAACAGCATATCGATCGCGCGCGCCGCTACATCGTGCGTGAAGATGGTTCTACCTTCCATACCTGGTATATGGATGTCGAAACCGGCGAGCCGCGCTTTGGCAATACGCATCAGGGCTTCTCCGACGATTCATGCTGGGCACGCGGCCAGGCGTGGGGCGTGTACGGTTTTCTGCTGAACTATCTGCACACCGGCGACGATCGCCTGCTGGCGCTCAGCCAGACGCTGGCAAATTACTACCTGAATCGCCTGCCGGAGGATCTGATCTGCTACTGGGATCTGGCGCTCACCGATCCCGCCAGCGAACGCGATAGCTCGGCGGCAGCGATTGTCGCCTGCGCGCTGCTTGAGCTGGTGAAACATCTGCCGGCCACGCATCCGGATAAAGAGAGCTACGAAACCCTGGCGCTGCGCATGATTAATCGCATGATCGATGAATACGTTAACCGTGAACATACCCCAGGTCAGGGTCTGCTGAAGCATTCGGTGTACTACTTCAAAGGCGGCATTGGGGTGAACGAGTGCTGTAGTTGGGGGGATTACTTCCTGATGGAAGCGATAACGCGCGCGGTACAGAACTGGCGCAGCTACTGGTAATCAAACAGCCCGATGGCGCTACGCACATCGGGCCTACGCGTTTGCGTAACATTGTCGGCCGGGTAAGCGCCTGCGCCACCCGGCACCACTATGATGACGCTTTAGAAGCGGTAATCTACCGCCATAAAGTACCGGCGTCCGTCCTCGTTATAGCTGTAGTCGTCACGCGACAGATCCTTATCCCCAAGGTTAAGCACGCCCGCACGCAGCTTCACGTTTTTCGTCGCCTGCCATGCTCCGCCGAGATCCCAGGTGGTATAGCCGCCCGGCGTTTTCGACGTACTGCTTACCGCACGCTGCTTGCCGGTGTAGCTCGCCGCCAGATAGAACGACCAGTCCTGTAGCGGCGTCCAGTCAACGCGCCCGTTACCCGTGTGGAACGGCAGCTCCTGTAGCGGTTTATCGTCACCGTTGCTCAGATCGCGACCGTCGTTGTAGGTGTAGTTCAGCGTCATTTTCCACTGCTCGCCAAACGGCACTTTCAGCTCGGTTTCCACCCCACGAATACGCGCTTTATTCACGTTGTAGTACGCAAACACCGGTACGCCATTTTTAAAACCGACAAAGTTCGGATAACCCGGCGCAGCGTTTTTATCACTTGTACGGTTAACGCTTATCATATCGTCGATATCATTCTGGAAAGTGGTCACACTTCCCTGCACGCCGTCCAGCCAGCCTTCATCCCCCTGGTAGTAAAGACCGATTTCAAAGCTTTCGCTGGTTTCCGGCTTCAGGTCCGGGCTGCCGACAATACGGCAGCTGCCGCGGCAGGAATTAGAGGTCCAGTCCGGGCTTAGCTGAAGCAACGATGGCGCTTTAAACGCGGTCGCCCAGCCCCCTTTTACCGTCAGCGTATCGGTGGCGTTATACACCAGATACGCGCGCGGGCTCCAGTGATCGCCATAGGTTTCATGGTCATCCATACGGATCCCGGTCGTCAGCGCCAGCGGTTCAAAAATCCGCCATTCATCCTCAAGGAACAGCGCGTACTGGCTAGCAGAAGTTTTCGTACTGGTGCTTCCCGTCAGATTGACCGGATCGGTCAGCTTATCGTAGCGCCATTCGCCGCCGAAGGTGACCAGTTGGTTAATCACGCCCAGCGGCAGCACGTATTTGCCGTCGATGGCATTGCTTTCTGAGGTAATTTCACTGGTGTTGCCCGGGTTCTTATTAACGACTTTCTCGCCGTAGTACTTCAGCTCGCTGTTGCCGATATCCCAGCGGCCGTTGTGGCTCAACGAGTAGTTCTGACGTTCCAGACGGTTACGGTCGAGCGAGTCAGACTCACGATCCTGGCGATCAAAACCATACCCGGCGGTAATATCGTTGTTTTCATTCGGCGTCCAGGCGAATTCGACGTTGCCGTCGCGGCTGGTGTAGCCCTCAATACGCGGCGTTTCGCCGGTGGTGCTGGAGCGAGAAGCCTGCTGATCGTCCTTCTCACGTTTTGACAGGCTGCCGAACGCCTTCACGCCCAGTACGCCGTCCACCAGCGGGCCGGAGGTAAAGAACTGACCATTCCAGGTATCGCCGCGGTCGCGATGTTCCTGAATTGTCGTATCGGCAGTGAGCGTTCCCGTCCACTTCGTACCGATCTTTTTCGTGATGATATTGACCACCCCGCCCAAGGCGTCGGAGCCGTACAGCGAGGACATCGGCCCGCGCACCACTTCAATGCGTTCAATGGCGTCAACCGGGATCCAGTTCAGGTCAAAGTCGTTATGGCGGAAGACGGCGTTACGTGAATTCACGCGCTTGCCGTCAATCAGGATCAGGGTATAGCTGCTGCTCAGCCCACGAATGCTGACGCCCTTACGGTTATCCCCCTCATTGGTAAGCTGAACGCCCGGCACTTCTTTCAGCACATCTTTCAGGTTCTGCACCGGTTTACGCTGCAAATCCTGCTGGGTAATAACGCTGATACTGGCGGGGGCATCCTTTACGCTTTGCTCGGTGGCGGCCGCCGTCACGACCATGATTTCATTATCCTCTGCCGCGCACACCGGCAGCGCCAGGGACATGACGGACGCGCACAGCCCGCCCCGAACGATGGGGTTTAACCTAAACATTTCCATTCTCCATGAGGTGAATACTCAATTAAAACAAAGGGTCTTGCTCACAAATGCTGCTTAATGCCGCTGACCGGCGGCCTGTTTTTTTATGCAGATGTGGCTGGTCCTTCGGCATTTATCTCACCGAGAAAAGGAAGTGGCTTCATCTTTTTGTATGGGTTGTGATGATAAAGGTAATGATAACGATTATCAATTAAGGTTATTTAAAGTTATGTCAAGAAGTAACAATTAATAAACATTCAGGCATAAAAAAGCCTCTCCGAAGAGAGGCTTTATTGGCAATCAGGTCGCTCACTCGCGTTACTGCTTAAAGCGTTCCGGGAAGTGCATTTCGCTGTAGCGGACAAAGTGCGTCCCGCGGCTCAGCTTATAACCAAACCAGATGACCAGGAACAGCGGGATACCGATATAGGTTGCCGCCACGCCGCCCCAGTCGATGGTGTCGGCGAGGAACGCTTCATAGTTCTGACCCAGGGTAATGATCAGGCACAGCACGAAGGCAAAGATCGGCCCCAGCGGGAAGAACCCGGAACGGTACGGCAGGTTATTAATATCGTGCCCCTGCATCACGTAACCGCGACGGAAGCGATAATGGCTAATCGCAATCCCCAGCCAGGCAATAAAGCCGGTCATCCCGGAGGTGTTCAGCAGCCACAGGTACACGGTCTGGTTACCAAACATTGAGGTCAGGAAGCAAAGCCCGGCAATCACGGTAGTGGCATACAGCGCGTTGCGCGGCACACCGCCACGGGACAGCTTAGCGAAGATACGCGGCGCTTTGCCATCGCAGGCCAGGGTGTACAGCATACGGGTAGAGGCATACATCCCGGAGTTACCCGCCGAGAGCACCGCCGTCAGAATAACCGCGTTCATAATAGCCGCCGCAGACAGCAGGCCCGCGTGCTCGAACACCAGGGTGAACGGGCTGACGGAAATATCTTTCACGTCGTTACGCAGCAGGCTGGGATCGGTGTACGGAATAATCAGGCTGATAATCAGAATCGCAAACACGTAGAACAGCAGGATACGCCAGAACACCTGACGCACCGCGCGCGGAATGTTCTTCTCCGGATCTTCAGATTCACCCGCCGCGATACCAATCAGCTCGGTTCCCTGGAAGGAGAAACCGACGATCATCGCCACGCCAATCATTGCCGACAAACCACCGGCAAACGGCGCATCGCCGGTTGTCCAGTTGCTCCAGCCGACCGGCTGCGCGCCCTTGAAGATGCCGAGGATCATCATGATACCGACGATGATGAAGATGATAACGGTGGCAACTTTAATCAGCGAGAACCAGTATTCCGCTTCACCGAAGCCTTTCACCGAGATGTAGTTCAGCAGGAAGATGACGCACAGGAACATCGCGCTCCAGATCCAGCCCGGCGTGTCCGGGAACCACCAGCTCATGACCAGCTGTGCGGCCACAAGGTCGACGGCAATGGTCACCGCCCAGTTGTACCAGTAGTTCCAGCCCAGCGCGAAGCCGAAGCCCTCTTCCACATAGTTCTGACCGTAGGTCGCGAAGGAGCCGGATACCGGCATATACGCCGCCAGCTCGCCCAGACTGGTCATCAGGAAGTACACCATCAGGCCAATCAGAATATAGGAAAACAGCGCGCCGCCCGGGCCCGCCTGAGAAATGGTTGCGCCGGACGCAACAAACAGGCCTGTACCGATAGATCCGCCAATGGCGATCATCGTCAGGTGACGCGCCTTGAGTTCGCGGCGTAGCGCGGGCGCTTGTGTGGTTTTTGTTTCGGAACCCATGTGAAAATGCTATCCATCCAAAAAATGAGGCGCGATTGTAGCAGACGAAGCCGGCAGATCACGGTAGAAATGCGCTGTTATAAGAGACCTTCATGATTGCTCTCTTATTATAAGTAAAGCATCCGATGGTGTTTTTAACTATCGCAGTAGTGCAGAAAACGCCGCAGGGCATTCGACAGGTGCTTCTGCCGATGATGAATACGCCACAGCGTGCGGCTCAACGTCGGCAGCGGAACGGGCACCTCGACCAGCGTACCTGCCGCCAGCTGCTCGGCAATCACCCGGCGTGAAAGGCAGCTAATGCCTAGGTCGTGACGCACCGCGTGCTTGATAGCTTCGGAATTCCCCAGCTCCATCCCCATCTGGAACTGCGGCAGATGCGAAAGCAGCAGGTAGTCGACAATTTCGCGCGTACCGGAACCCTTCTCACGCAGGATCCACGGCGCCATCGCCAGCTTATCGAGCGTGATTTCGCCCAGCAGCCAGGCGCTGTGCGGCGCTGAAAATACTACCAGTTCATCTTCCAGCCACGGCTCGGCGATGATATCCGCCGAATGGCAAGGCCCTTCAATCAAACCGATATCGACGCGGAAATCGGCCACCGCGTTGATCACGTCCTGACTATTACCGACGCTCAGCTCCAACGGCAGCGTGGGAAAATCTTTGCGGTAGCGGGCAATCACCCCCGGCAGGATGTAATTGCCGATCGTACTGCTGGCATAGACGCGAATCGCCCCGTTATCTTCGCGAAACAGCTGTTCAATTTCGCCCGCCTGCTCCAGCAGCGCCAGCGCACGCGGATACAGCAGACGCCCGTGCTCATTCACCACCAGTCGTTTACCAACCCGATCGAAAAGCTGAACCCCGAGCTGACCTTCCAGGTCAGTCAAGGCCGCGCTGACTGCCGATTGTGACAGCGCCAGCATCTGCGAAGCCTGGGTGGTGGACCCGCTTTTCAGCACTTCTGCAAAAACTTCGAGCTGTCGTAGCGTGATATGCATAGTTTCCCGGCCCGTCAGAGCCGCCCTTACCAGTTATTACGATTAATTATAAATATATAATCAATTTTATTTTTAAACCACTCGGGCGTAACCTTTTTACCAGACAAAGGAGAGGGTTATGACACAAGTCACCTTACAGACACACCATCATCGTAGTATCACACACTTTATCCCTGGGCTTGCGCTCAGCGCCGTCATCACCGGCGCGGCAATCTGGGCAGGCAGCGTGCCGGCTATCGCCGGTGCGGGGATGAGCGCCCTGACGCTGGCTATTCTGTTTGGGATGGTCATAGGTAACACCGTCTACCCAAAAATCTGGCAGTCCTGCGACGGGGGCGTGCTCTTTGCCAAGCAGCACCTGCTGCGTCTGGGGATTATTTTGTACGGCTTTCGCCTGACGTTCTCGCAGATTGCTGACGTCGGCGTCAGCGGCATCATCATTGACGTACTGACGCTTTCCAGCACTTTCTTTATCGCCTGTTGGTTAGGGCAGAAGGTCTTTGGCCTGGATAAACAGACCAGCTGGCTTATCGGCGCAGGGAGCAGTATCTGTGGTGCCGCCGCGGTGCTGGCGACCGAGCCGGTCGTCAAAGCCGAGGCCAGCAAAGTCACGGTCGCCGTCGCGACGGTAGTCATTTTTGGTACGCTGGCGATTTTCCTCTACCCGGCGATGTATCCGCTGCTGGCGCACTGGTTTAGCCCGGAAACCTACGGCATTTATATTGGCTCCACCATGCACGAAGTTGCTCAGGTGGTCGCGGCCGGTCATGCTATCAACCCGGACGCTGAAAATGCGGCAGTTATCGCCAAAATGCTGCGCGTCATGATGCTGGCTCCGTTCCTGCTGTTTATGGCCGCACGCGTTAAACAGCTGGCCCCGGCGAACGCCGAGCAGAAAAGTAAAATCACCATTCCGTGGTTTGCCATTCTGTTTATCGTGGTGGCGATTTTCAACTCGTTCCACCTGCTGCCGGAAAGCCTGGTGCAAATGCTGATTACGCTCGACACCGTCATGCTGGCGATGGCGATGGCGGCTCTGGGTGTCACCACCCACGTCAGCGCGCTGAAAAAAGCCGGTGCAAAACCGCTGCTGATGGCGTTGGTGCTGTTTATCTGGCTGATTGTTGGCGGCGGCGCGATTAACCTCGCTATCCATAGCGTGATGGCATAATCGAACACGACGCTCCCCGCTTAACCCGCTATACTCACCCCTTTTGAGTATGGCGGGTTTTTCTCGTCATATTTCAAGTTGCAGACGCGTCGTTGTCTCTTGCCACCTTCCTGCAACTCGAACTCTTTAGGGAACCCATGATGAAATACATCGGAGCGCACGTCAGCGCCGCTGGCGGCCTGGCAAACGCCGCAATTCGGGCCGCTGAAATCGAAGCCACCGCCTTCGCCCTGTTCACCAAAAATCAGCGCCAGTGGCGCGCCGCGCCGCTGACCCCCGAGGTTATCGACGACTTCAAAGCCGCCTGTGAAAAATACCACTACGCCCCGGCGCAAATTTTGCCACACGACAGCTATCTGATTAACCTTGGCCACCCGGTTGAAGAGGCGCTGGAGAAATCACGCGAGGCCTTCATTGATGAGCTGACGCGCTGTCAGCAGCTGGGGCTGACGTTGCTGAACTTCCATCCCGGCAGCCATCTGCTGCAAATTGATGAAGATAAATGTCTGGCGCGCATTGCCGAATCTATCAATATCGCGCTGGCGCAGACCGAAGGCGTGACGGCAGTCATTGAGAACACCGCCGGTCAGGGCAGCAACCTCGGCTTTAAGTTTGAACATCTGGCCGCCATCATCGATGGCGTAGAGGATAAATCCCGCGTTGGCGTCTGCATCGACACCTGCCACGCATTTGCCGCCGGTTACGACCTGCGCACCCCCGAGGCCTGCGCGGAAACATTCGCTGAGTTCGAGCGCACTGTCGGTTTTAACTATCTGCGCGGTATGCACCTGAATGATGCCAAAAGTGAATTTGGTAGCCGCGTTGACCGCCACCATAGCCTGGGTGAAGGTAACATCGGCCACGATGCGTTCCGCTTTATCATGCAGGACAACCGTTTTGACGGTATCCCGCTGATTCTGGAAACCATCAACCCGGATATCTGGGCAGAAGAGATTGCCTGGCTGAAGGCACAGCAGACCGAGTCTGCCGCCGCCTGATTGCCCGGTGGCGTCACATTTACCGGGCCTACGGGTAGTCGCAGCCGCCATCAGGTATAAAAAAAGGGCCGAATCCTCGGCCCTTTTTCACGTTTTTCGAACGCTTACGCTTTCGCCGCGACCTCACCTTCCGGGCGCTTCAGCACCGCGTAAGACAGGCCCGCCACCAGCGTACCGACGACAATCGCCACCAGATAGCCCAGCACCGGCGTGATCGCGCCAGGAATCAGCAGCACAAACAGACCACCGTGCGGTGCCATCAGTTTCGCGCCAACCAGCATCGAGATAGCGCCGGTTACCGCGCCGCCAACGATGCAGCAAGGCAGAACGCGCATCGGGTCACGAGCGGCGAACGGAATCGCCCCTTCAGAGATAAAGCACAGACCCAGAACCAGCGCCGCTTTGCCCCCTTCACGTTGACCTTTATCGAATTTGTTACGCGCAACCAGCGTTGCAATCCCCATTGCCAGCGGCGGAACCATACCGGCCGCCATGATGGCTGCCATCGGCGCATAGGTTTGCGTAGACAGCAGGCCAACGCCGAAAGCGTATGCCGCTTTGTTAACCGGACCACCCATATCGGTACACATCATCGCCCCCAGGATTGCGCCCAGCAGGACCGCGTTCGCGGTGCCCATGGTCTGCAACCAGTGGGTCAGCCAGTTCAGCAGCGCGGCGACCGGTGTGCCGATCAGGTAGATCATCGCCAGACCCACGATCAGGCTGGAAACCAGCGGAATGATCAGGATCGGCTTCAGCGCTTCCATGCTCGGCGGCAGCTTCAGCTTGGTGCTAATCAGCTTCGCCACGTAACCGGCCAGGAAACCGGCAATGATACCGCCGATAAAACCGGAGCCGCCGCTTACCGCCAGCATACCGCCGATGAGACCTGGGGTCAGCCCCGGACGGTCAGCAATGGAGAAGGCAATAAAGCCCGCCAGCACCGGCACCATCAGCGCAAAGGCTGAACCGCCGCCAATCTGCATCAGCGCAGCGGCCAGCGTCCCTTTCACTTCAAATGCTTTGATCCCGAATGCGAAGGACAGCGCAATACACAGGCCGCCCGCAACCACCATCGGCAGCATGTAGGATACGCCGGTCAGCAGGTGGCGATAAGCGCCGCCGCCGCTCTCTTTTTTCGCCGAATCGGCCGGCGTTTTGCTCTGGCCTGAAGGCTGGTACGGCTTGGCCTCGACTATCGCTTTATCCAGCTCCTGCGCCGTTTTCTTCAGCGCCAGGCCGGTTGTTGTACGGTACATCGGTTTACCGGCAAACTTCGCCAGATCCACTTCGATATCCGCCGCCACGATAACCAGGTCAGCCTGCTCAACTTCTTCCGGCGTGATAGCATTGCCCGCGCCCACGGAGCCACGGGTTTCTACTTTCACCCACAGACCGCGTTTTTTAGCTTCGGTTTCAATGGCTTCTGCTGCCATAAAGGTGTGCGCAACGCCGGTTGGACATGCCGTTACCGCCACGATGCGTTTGACCGCCCCGGTCGCCGTCGGCTCAGCCTGCGTCGGCGCTTCGTACGGCAGCGCGTGGGCTTTGGCTTCGCTCAGGAACAGCTCCGGATGAGAGACCGCGCGGTTGATGTCGCCAAGATAAACCTGTTTGCCCGCCAGCGCCGTGTCGGCCGGCAGAGCGGAGCCCAGCACGATCGCCAGTTCAGCATCGTTCGGGTTATCAATTAACTCCAGGCGCGCTTTTTGCGCCGCCGCGCCCAGCAGGGTCTTCGCCATATAAGCACGAGCCTGTCCGAGTTTGGCATCGATAATCAGCAGCGTTTTCATACGCCTCTCCTGCTGTTAGTTAAAGGGTTTCAGGTCGACGCGCGCCATCATCGCGGCCAACTGGGTACGATCGGTAATCCCGACGTTGCTCTGGCTTACCGCCAGCGCGGCAACCGCCGTCGCCAGGCGCAGGGTATGCTCGCTGGACTCGCGCATCAGCAGGCCGTAAATCAGACCGCCAACCATCGAATCCCCCGCCCCTACGGTGCTGACCACTTCCATTGAAGGCGGCTTAGCAATCCACTCGCCGGAAGCGTTCACCCACAGCGCACCTTCCGCGCCGAGCGAAATCACCACGTGGGCGATGCCCTGCTCACGCAGCGCGTGGGCAGCTTCAATCACGTCTTTCATTTCAGGCAGCTTGCGGCCAGCCCAGATTTCCAGCTCGCGACGGTTTGGCTTCACCAGCCACGGCGCGGCTTTCAGGCCCGCCACCAGCGCTTCACGGCTGCTGTCGAAAATGATGCACGGGCACTGACTGCGCAGACGCGTCATCCAATCGGTGAACGCTTCCGGGCTAACGCCCGCCGGCAGGCTGCCGCTGACGCAGACCATATCGAACTGACCCAGCCAGCTCAGGGAATCGTTAACGAAACGCTCCCAGTCCGCCGGCGTCACTTCAAAGCCAGAGAAGTTAAAGTCGGTCACCTCACCGTCTTTCTCGGTCAGCTTCACGTTAATACGCGTACGGCCCTGCACCACCTGGAAGCGGTTGGCAATGCCCAGTTCGCTGAACAGCTGCTGAAAACCGTCCTGGTTATCTTTACCCAGGAAGCCGCCAACGGTCACGTCGATGCCCAAATCTTTCAGCACTTTGGCCACGTTGATGCCTTTACCCGCCGCGTGCAGCCCGGTGGTGCGAACCAGGTTCACTTCGCCACGCTCGATTTCTGGCGTGAACCCTACCAAATCATAGGCCGGGTTTAAGGTAATTGTGGCTACTCTTCTGCTCATTTATGCGCCCTCCCCGAGGCCTGAAGCGATGGCTTCGCCGATGGCGTCCAGCGCCTGACGAGCATCATCACCCTGCGCGGTAAACCGCAGGCGATGACCTTTCTTAACACCCAGCGCCACCACTTTCATCAGGCTGCGGCCGTTAGCCGGTTTACCGCTGCCGTCCAGGTTGGTGACGGTGATGTCGCTGCTAAATTGTTTAATGGTATTGACCAGCATGGTGCCCGGGCGGGCGTGCAGGCCGTGTTCGTTACGAATAACAAATTCTTCGCTCAGCACGTCGTCAGCCGCCGCATCATCGCTGGTCAGCAACGCTAACAGCGTGGCCGCGTCAGCCTTCAGCAGACGTTCAGCTTTGTTGTCCAGCAGCAGGTTGACCAGACGGTTCAGCACGGCCGTTGGCTGCGCATCGGTCATGGCGACGGTAATCAGCACAGATGCCGCTGCTTCACCAACGGTAAACGGCTCGGCCGCACGGCTGACTGCGATAGCGCTGCGCAGGTTGCCTTCAGCGCTGTCGCTCAGCCAGATGCCCTGACCCAGGTTCAGCGGGCGATCGTTGATCACCTTCGCGACAAAATTCGCATCGACGGCGCCGGCTTCTTTTAAACGTGCTGCGTTCAGCGCCTGCAGCGTGACCAGATCGCTTGCCGCGACGTCCAGCGACAGCATGTCGTTGTCCAGCTTCAGCGCTTCGCTCTGTTTTTCCCCCATCAGCAGGGCACGCAGCTCTTCGGCGGTCGTCGCGGTTTTCAGCTGTTCAGCCACCGCGTCATCGCTCAGCACATGCGTCAGCTGACGCAGCAGGCCAAGATGCTCGTCGGAGCTGGCGGCAATACCAATGGCGACATAGGCGGTCTGCCCTTCCCCCCAGGTAACGCCCTGCGGGAACTGATAAACCTGAACGCCGGTTTTCAACACCTGATCGCGAGTATCGGTCGTGCCGTGCGGAATGGCGATGCCGTTACCCAAGAACGTGGAGGTTTGTTGCTCACGCGCCAGCATGCCGGCGACGTAACCGTCAGCGACGTTGCCTGCGCTGACCAGCGCAGCGGCAACCTGCCGAATAGCCTCTTCTTTATTCGCGGCCTGCTGGCCGGGATGAATATCCTGAACAGTTAACTGGAACATGGTTCCCCTCGCTCGCTGAATTGAATCGATTCAGCTTTTGTGAGACAAAATCGCCGTACTCCGCGGGACAGATGCTGAAGACGACGCTGAAACGTTTCAATAATTTTGTGCCTTTCTTAATCAGCCTGCAAGTTCTGCTGACATTTTGATTGCATAAATTAGATCTACAGCACATTTCATTAGCATTCACGCCACATTTGCTGAAGCGAGATGATGCTCCCATCAACCACTTCAGCATGATGTAAGCTGGTTTTTTGAAATGCTTTTTTAATTTTTCGTGCCAAATTTGATTCAGGTGACTGTTCATCTTCTGAGCCGCGGCGTAAACTCGCCGCCTCTCCTACAGTGACCGATAAAACAACATGCAAAACAGTACCGCCGCCGCCCCACGGCGATCGTTTGATTTCACGTCCTCATCCTTCCTGATTGTCGCATTTTTGACCGGTATCGCCGGTGCGCTGCAAACGCCCACGCTGAGCCTGTTTCTCAGCAACGAAGTCCACGTTCGTCCGGCGATGGTCGGCTTCTTTTTTACCGGCAGCGCGGTTATTGGTATTTTTGTCAGCCAGTTTCTCGCCTCATGGTCCGACAAGCGCGGCGATCGCAAAAATTTGATTGTGTTCTGCTGCCTGCTTGGGGTGCTGGCCTGCGCGCTGTTCGCCTGGAACCGCAACTACTTTATTCTGCTGTTTGTCGGCGTGTTCCTGAGCAGCTTCGGCTCTACCGCTAACCCACAGATGTTTGCACTGGCGCGTGAGCACGCCGATAAAACCGGTCGCGAAGCGGTCATGTTCAGCTCCATTATGCGTGCGCAGGTGTCGCTGGCGTGGGTGATCGGGCCCCCGCTGGCCTATGCGCTGGCGATGGGGTTCGGCTTCACGGTGATGTATCTGTCGGCGGCGGCAGCGTTTGTGGTTTGCGGCGCCATGGTCTGGCTGTTTCTCCCCACCATGCGCAAAGAAACAACCGCCATCGGCGGCGCTATTCAGGCTCCGCGCACCAATCGTAAAGACGCGCTGCTGCTGTTTGTCATTTGTACCCTGATGTGGGGGACTAACAGCCTGTATATTATTAATATGCCGCTGTACATCATCAACGAACTGCACCTGCCGGAGAAGTTAGCAGGAATCATGATGGGCACCGCCGCAGGGCTGGAAATTCCGACGATGTTGATTGCTGGCTACTTTGCTAAGCGATTGGGCAAGCGCTTTCTGATGCGCGTTGCCGCCGTGGCGGGCCTCTTCTTCTATGTCGGTATGCTGACCTTCAACAGCCCGACGCTGCTGCTCGCTATGCAGCTATTAAACGCGGTGTATATCGGTATTCTCGGCGGGATTGGTATGCTCTATTTCCAGGATCTGATGCCAGGCCAGGCGGGCTCTGCTACCACGCTGTACGCCAACACCTCACGCGTCGGCTGGATTATTGCCGGTTCACTCGCGGGCATCGTGGCCGAAATCTGGAACTATCACACCGTGTTCTGGATTGCGCTGGTCCTGTGTGCCGCAACAATCGTCTGTCTGATGCGGATTAAAGACGTCTAAGGCGCGGTCAGCGCCTCAAGATGCAGTAACCAGGTCATCGCCTCTTCACGGTTTGCGCCGCACATATCGCGCGCGGGCTGCAGCCCGGCACAGACCTTCGGGCGCAGAGGCGAGCCAAAGATTTTGCAGCGCTGGCGTTCGTCCAACTGCACGCAGGGCGTATTGGCCGGTTTGCCGTTGGGCATGCCGGGAATAGGGCTGGTAATAGAAGGAGCAGTGCAGCAAGCCCCGCAGTCCGGACGACACTCCATCAAGGCTCTCTGTTCTGGTGTAGAGGTGGATGCGGCGCACAGTACCACCTTTTAGTCAGAGATAGCAAAAGCCTTTAATTCCGCTTGCCTGAAACGCCCGGCACGAGTACTTTTACGCGATATTTTAGACCCCTTATTCACAGGATAATTGCAATGCCAAGAGCGAACGAAATTAAGAAAGGAATGGTGCTGAATTACAACGGCAAGCTGCTGATTGTAAAAAATATTGATATTCAGTCACCGAGCGCCCGCGGCGCCGCAACGCTGTACAAAATGCGTTTTTCCGATGTCAGCACCGGCCTGAAGGTAGAAGAGCGCTTTAAAGGCGATGATATGGTCGATACCGTCACCCTGAACCGTCGTTTCGTCGATTTCTCTTATATCGACGGTAACGAATACGTGTTCATGGATAAAGAAGACTATACCCCGTACATTTTCTCCCACGACCAGATTGCGGAAGAACTGCAGTTTATCCCGGAAGGCGGAATGCCGGACATGCAGGTGCTGCTGTGGGATGGCCAGGTGCTGGCGCTTGAGCTGCCGCAGACCGTAGACCTGGAAATTGTCGAGACCGCACCGGGCATTAAAGGCGCTTCCGCCAGTTCCCGTACAAAACCGGCTACCCTGACCACCGGTCTGGTTGTCCAGGTACCTGAATACCTGACTTCCGGTGAGAAAATCCGCATCCATATCGAAGAAAAACGCTATATGGGCCGCGCGGACTAACCGCTGATTCTTGCACAATAAAGAAAAAGGACAGCCTGGCAGGCTGTCCTTTTTTATGCGTGTCGTATTTCCCCTCACCCCGATCCTCCCCCGATGGGCGAGGAAGAAAATCGCACGCTGCGCGCCTCGAGGCCCAAGGACACAGCGGCGATTCACTCCCCTCAGAGGGAGAGAATCAGGACAGGGAAATCGCGTTTACAGCAGGTCGCGGAACTTGGTCATTTTCAGCGCCAGCTCAACGCCGCGCACTTCCGCCAGACCTTTCAGGCGACCAATCGCCGAGTAGCCCGGGTTGGTTTTCTTCTTCAGATCGTCCAGCATCTGGTGACCGTGGTCAGGACGCATCGGAATCGGACGCAGATCGCCGGCTTTCTTACGACGCTGCTCTTCGGTGAGGATCGCGTCAACCACCGCCACCATGTTCACGTCGCCCTGCAGGTGGGCCGCTTCGTGGAAGGTTTTCGGGTTATCTTCACGGCAGGTGGAGCGCAGGTGCGTGAAGTGAATACGGTCGCCGAAGGTTTCGATCATTTTCACCAGGTCGTTATCCGCGCGCACGCCGTAAGAACCGGTGCACATGGTGAAACCGTTGTTGATGCTGTTAACGGTTTCTTTCAGCCACTGCATATCTTCAATGGTAGACACAATGCGCGGCAGGCCGAGGATCGGACGCGGCGGATCGTCAGGGTGAACCGCCAGGCGCACGCCCACTTCTTCCGCAACCGGCACGATCGCCCGCAGGAAGACAGCCATATTTTCACGCAGCTGATCTTTGCTGATGTGGTCATACTCCGCCAGACGCGCGCGGAACTGGTCAAGGGTATAGCCCTCTTCCGCTCCCGGCAGACCGGCGATGATGTTGCGGGTCAGCTTGGTGACGTCCGCTTCGCTCATGGCGTTGAAGTATTCCAGCGCCTGACGCTGCTCTTCCGCAGAGTAGTCCGCTTCAGCGCCTTCGCGCTTGAGGATGTGCAGTTCAAAGGCCGCGAAGGCAATCTGGTCGAAACGCAGCGCTTTCGAACCGTCTTCCAGCGTGTACTCAAGGTCGGTACGCGTCCAGTCGAGAATGGGCATAAAGTTGTAGCACACGGTATCAATACCGCATTCCGCCAGGTTACGGATGCTCTGCTGATAGTTAGCAATCCAGGTCTGGTACTGACCAGAACCGGTTTTGATGTCTTCGTGAACCGGGATACTTTCAACAACGGACCAGGTCAGCCCTTTTTCAGCCAGCATCGCCTGACGCTGTTTAATTTCTTCAACCGGCCATACCTGACCGTTCGGAATGTGGTGCAATGCGGTCACTACACCGGTTGCGCCAGCCTGACGCACATCATCAAGAGATACCGGATCGTTCGGGCCGTACCAACGCCAGGTTTGTTCCATTGCCTCTACCTCTAAAGTTGTTATACCAATAAAATCACCGTTAATGACGACTACCATACATGTTTATTCTAAACCGTCAAATAATCCGCCTGGATTGATTGATCCAGCTCACAGTAACGGGATAAATACGGCACACCAATTCAATTTGTTGTCATATAACTTTACACTGCGCAGGTTAATTAATCGTTAATTGGATGTGTAAACAATGAAGACTATCGCCTCGTGCCCCCTCCCTGACAGCGTGCAGCGCCCACAATATGATAGACAAAGGCTGCGTTCGCGGATTGTGCACTTTGGTTTTGGCGCCTTTCACCGCGCGCACCAGGCGCTGTTAACCGACCGGGTGCTCAACCAGCACGGCGGCGATTGGGGCATCTGCGAAATCAGCCTGTTTAGCGGCGATGTCCTGATGAGTCAGCTGCGTCAGCAGGATCATTTGTTTACCGTGATGGAAAAAAGCGCGGCGGGTAACCAGCCGATTATTATCGGCGCGGTCCATGAGTGCCTGAACGCAAAGCTGGATTCACTCGCCGCCATTATCGAAAAATTCTGCGAACCCCAGGTGGCAATCGTCTCGCTGACCATTACCGAAAAAGGGTATTGCCTCGATCCGGCCACCGGCCATCTCGATTTCACCCAGCCGCGCATCGTGCACGATCTGCAATCGCCGGACGAACCGCATTCCGCGCCGGGGATCCTCGTTGAAGCGCTGCACCGTCGCCGCGCGCGCGGCCTGCCGGCGTTTACCGTGCTTTCCTGCGACAACATTCCGGATAACGGCCACGTCGTCAAAAACGCCGTGCTGGATATGGCGACCCGCCGCGATCCGCAGCTGGCGAGCTGGATTGCTGAACACGTCAGCTTCCCCGGCACCATGGTCGATCGTATCGTCCCGGCGGCCACCGACGCCTCACTGGCTGAAATCACCCGCGAACTTGGCGTTGAAGATCCCTGCGCTATCAGCTGCGAACCGTTTATTCAGTGGGTAATTGAAGACAACTTCGTCGCCGGTCGCCCCGACTGGGGTAGCGTCGGCGCGCAAATGGTCGACAACGTGCTGCCGTGGGAAGAGATGAAGCTGCGTATGCTCAACGGCAGCCACTCCTTCCTTGCCTATCTGGGCTATCTGGCGGGTTACGCGCACATCAGCGACTGTATGCAGGACGCGTCCTATCGCCGCGCCGCACGCCACCTGATGATGGCCGAACAGGCCCCCACGCTGAGCATTTCCGGCGTCGATCTCGGTGCCTACGCCGATAGCCTGATCGACCGCTTCAGTAACCCGGCGTTGCAGCATCGCACCTGGCAGATAGCCATGGACGGTAGCCAAAAACTGCCGCAGCGTCTGCTTGACGGTATTCGTATTCACCTGAAAAACGGCAGCCGTTGGCCGCTGCTGGCGCTGGGCGTTGCTGGCTGGATGCGCTACGTCAGCGGTATTGACGATGCGGGCGAGCCAATAGATGTGCGCGATCCGCTGGCGGAAAAAATTCGCGGCATCGTTGCCAACAGCGATGACGAAAGCCGGGTTACCGCACTGCTGACGCTCCAGGAAGTTTTCGGCAGCGACCTGCCGGCCAACCCACTGTTTGTGCAAGCCGTTGAACAAGCATGGCAAAGCCTGGTCCACGAAGGTGCACGCCAGGCAGTGCTGACGGCGCTGAACCGTTAACATTTCCTGCCATAACGCGGGCCGATTTTCACGTGGCCCGCTTCTCCCCTTCTCTTTTCATCCCGTTTTCGTCAGGATAGAGTGATCTCGTTAACACTTTTTCTTATCCCGGAGCTCTCGTGACGAAAACCAATCTGATCACCGGCTTTCTCGGCAGCGGTAAAACCACCTCGATTCTGCATCTGCTGGCACATAAACCCGCCGATGAAAAATGGGCCGTGCTGGTCAATGAATTTGGCGAAGTCGGTATCGACGGCGCACTGCTGGCCGACAGCGGCGCATTGCTAAAAGAGATCCCCGGTGGCTGCATGTGCTGCGTCAACGGCCTGCCGATGCATGTAGGATTAAACACGCTGCTGCGCCAGGGCAAACCGGATCGTCTGCTGATTGAGCCCACGGGTCTGGGTCACCCGAAGCAGATCCTCGATCTGCTGACCGCCCCGGTGTACGAGCCATGGATCGACCTGCGCGCCACGCTGTGTGTGGTAGACCCGCGCCAGCTTCTGGATGAAAAAATCCTGCATAACGAAAACTTCCGCGATCAGCTGGCGGCGGCTGACATCATCGTCAGCAACAAAGCCGACCGCGCAACGGCAGAAAGCCAGCGGGCAATGGCCGACTGGTGGCAGCATAACGGCAGCACGCGCCTGCACGTGGAAGCGACGCAGGGCAATATTGATGTTGCTCTGCTTGATACCCCGCGCCACAACCTGAGCGAGCTGCGCGCCAGCGCCGCCCATGCGCATTCACATCCCTCGAACAAAGGTCTGGCCGCCTTAAGCCTGCCGGCGCACCAGCGCTGGCGTCGCAGCGTCAATGAGGGCCAGGGCTACTATGCCTGCGGCTGGATTTTTGATGCCGACACCACTTTTGATACCATCGGCCTGCTCGAATGGGCGCGGCTGGCTCCGGTCGCCAGGCTGAAAGCGGTGATGCGTATTCCTGAGGGCCTGGTGCGTATTAACCGCCAGGGGGCCGATCTGCATATTGAAACGCAGAATGTCGCTCCGCCCGACAGCCGAATCGAGCTCATTCACGACGCGCAGTGCGACTGGAATGCACTACAATCCGCGCTGTTGAAACTTCGTTTAGGGTAATGCCGCTAAGGTTTCCTGCGAGATTAACTGCGGTGAATTTGATAATGCGAACACGTTTTCCCTTGATTTTGTTACTGAACGCCGCCGGCGTGGCGTTATTTATGTCCTGGTATCTGCCTGCCAATCACGGGTTGTGGTCGACCGCGGACCTGGCTATTTTTCAATTATTTAATCAAGGGTTAACGCCGGATAACCTCGGCTATGCGTGGTTTTTAGCCATTATTAACAACCGCGCGTTCGACGGCTGTTCGCTGCTGGCAATGGGCTGCCTGATGCTGAGCTTCTGGGTTAAAGAAAACGGCGAAGGCCGTCGACGTATCGTCATTATTGGCCTGGTCATGCTGCTGGCGGCGGTCATCATTAATCAGCTGGCCCAGCATCTGATGCCGGTCACCCGTAGCAGCCCATCGGTTTCCGTCCCCGGCGTACACCGCGTCAGCGATTTTATTGCCTTCTCCACCAAAGACGGTTCACGCGACAGTTTCCCCGGCGACCACGGAATGATGCTGCTGATATTTGCCACCTTCATGTGGCGCTATTTTGGTCGTAAAGCGTTCGCTATTTCACTGGTTATTTTTGTGGTTTTCGCTTTCCCGCGCGTAATGATCGGCGCCCACTGGTTTACCGATATCGCCGTCGGCTCGCTCACCGCCGTACTGATTGGCGTACCGTGGGTGTTAATGACGCCATTAAGCGATACCCTCATTTCGCTATTTGAGCGAAATTTACCCAATTTCGCCAAACTGAAATTAGGTCACTAAATAACCATTGTGTCTGACACAGCAAAGAGAGGGCCACGGCCCTCTTTTTCATTTCTTATATATTTTTTATCAATGTAATCTTCCGGTCACAATATTCACCAGAATAATGAATGAGTTGCCCATTTTCTGTCCACTGCAGGCGTTTTTTTACCCATTCACAAATTTTAACTTTGTGTATCACTATTTCTTATAAAAAATAGGGCAAAAGCGCTCGCAATGCCGCTTTCGTTAAGGTAATCTCATTCGCGTTTGTCGCTTCGAAGGGCAATTATTGCGTTCTTAAATTAAAGTTTGTGCGCTGCGCCACAAAACTGAATTCAAAGAATTGTCTCATTGATTGCGTGTATTTAGTCTCAGACGCGTTTGGCATTTTTTATAACGGCTACGGTCGTTAAGGACTTCAAGGGAAAACAACGAAAATGGTCAAATCTCAGCCGATTTTGAGATATATCTTGCGAGCGATTCCAGCAGTAGCAGTTGCGGTTCTGCTTTCTGCCTGTAGTTCAACCGGTAATACCGCAAAGAATATGCATTCTGAGACGCTTGGTGTGGGTAGCGGTGATACCTCTTCACTGCAAGCCTCTCAGGATGAATTTGAAAGTATGGTGCGTAACCTCGACGTGAAATCACGTCTGATGGAGCAATACGCAGGCTGGAAAGGCGTCCGTTACCGTCTGGGTGGCGACACCAAACGCGGCATCGACTGCTCCAGCTTCGTCCAGCGCACCTTCCGCGAACAGTTTGGTTTAGAGCTGCCGCGCTCCACCTGGGAGCAGCAGGAAACGGGCAAATCCGTTTCGCGCAGTCAGCTTCGTACCGGTGACTTAGTACTGTTCCGCGCAGGCTCAACCGGCCGTCACGTTGGCATTTATATTGGTAACAACCAGTTCGTTCATGCATCCACCAGCAGCGGTGTGACCATTTCCAGCATGAATGAGCCATACTGGAACAAGCGTTACAACGAAGCTCGCCGCGTGTTGAGCCGTTCGTAATGGCCCTTACCGCCGGTTTCCCTTGGCTGGCGGTAAGCATAAAAAAAGCACTGCTCTGGCAGTGCTTTTTTTATGCTTCATCAGTATTCTTTTCTTTAGAGTTCCGTAGCATAGAGAAGTTGCATGTTTACCCGTTACTCATCAATTAACCGCCGAATTGTATTCACCAGCATTATTGCTGGGCTACTGATTGCCCTGGTTGCCGGGGTGGCGCAGTTTTCTATTTTTCATCATCGCCGTTCCGAGCAGTTTGATACTACCATCTCAAGCCTGCAAAACTACCTGAACAGCTATTTCAGCCAAATCCTCGTCACCATCGATTCGCTCCAGCCGCTCACGGTGAACGCCTGTGAAGAGGTCTCTTCAGAACTGACCGCCCGGGCCGCCTTTAGTATGAACGTGCGCGCCTTTCTGCTGGTAAAAAACCACGTCGCCTACTGTTCCTCTGCGACCGGGCCGATGTCGATGCCGCTTAAGGATCTGGTTCCGGATCTCGACCTGAGCAAAAACCACGTGATGGGGATCCTCTCCGGCACGCCGATGATGCCGACCACTCCGGCCTTTGTGCTGTGGGTCAAAAGCCCGCTGCTGGAAAATCGCGGCGTTTTCGCCTCAATTAACGCCAACTTAATGCCGTGGGTGCTCTACTCATCGAAACAAACGCCCTACAACGGCGTGGCACTGGTGGTGAACGGTAAGACGGCCATTTCCACGTTTAGCAGCAAACCTATCGCGTTGAGCGAAATTACCGATACCCCGGTTCGGCACGTGAAAATCAAGGGCGTCCCGCTGGAAGTGTATCTGTACAGCAACGCCTCCAGCACCGATAACTCGCTGTATGCCCTGCTATTAGGTCTGGCCTGTGGGCTGATTGGCGGCATGCTGTGCTTCTATATCCTGACCATCCGCTCGCGGCCGGGAAAAGAGATTCTTTCCGCCATTAAGCATCGCCAGTTTTACGTGGTTTATCAGCCGGTCGTGAATGCTAAAAATCAGCAGATTGGCGGCGTCGAGGCGCTGATGCGCTGGTCACACCCAACGGCGGGCAATATTCCGCCGGATGCTTTTATCAGCTTTGCCGAAGCGCAGAACCTGATTGTGCCCCTGACACAGCATCTGTTCGAGCTGATTGCCGCCGATGCGCAGACGCTAAAAGACATTCTGCCGCCGGGAGCCAAACTTGGTATCAACATCGCGCCGGGGCATCTGCACGCCGAGAGCTTCCAGCAGGATATACGCAAGCTGTCGGCCAGCCTGCCGGATAACTACTTCCAGCTGGTACTGGAGATTACCGAACGCGACATGCTGCACCAGGAAAAGGCGATGAGCCTGTTTTCCTGGCTGCGCAGTGAAGGCATTGAAGTGGCAATTGATGATTTCGGCACCGGCCACAGCGCCCTCATCTACCTTGAGCGCTTTACCCTCGATTACCTGAAAATCGACCGCGGTTTTGTGAGCGCAATTGGTCGCGAGACCATTACGTCCCCGGTACTCGATGCCGTGCTGACGCTAACCCGGAGGCTGAATATTGTCACCGTGGCCGAAGGGGTTGAAACCGAAGAACAGGCCGCGTGGCTGCGGGACCACGGCGTCAATTACCTCCAGGGCTACCTGATAAGCCGCCCGCTGGCGCTCAACGACCTGATGGCGGAATACCGTAAGCCCGCAAAGTATTTCACACAAGATTGACGGTCTATTAAGATTTCGTGATAAAAGGTGTGTTCAATCAAGCTGTTTCATCGCGGGGTGCCCCTATTGTGATCGTAGCGCGTATCTGTTTTGCCCTGCTGCTGTGCGCTTTCTCGACGCAGGCGCAGGCGATAAAAGAAAGCTTCGCGTTTGCGGTGATCGGCGAGCCGAAATACCCTATCGACTTCCATCATTTCGATTACGTCAATCCCGCGGCACCGAAGGGGGGAAACGTCACGCTGGCGGCCATCGGCACCTTCGATAACTTTAACCGTTACGCTCTGCGCGGCAATGCCGCCGTCCGTACCGAATCGCTGTACGATGCGCTATACACCACCTCTGACGACGAGCCGGGTAGCTACTACCCGCTGGTTGCCGAGCATGCACGCTATGCCGATGATTTTTCGTGGGTGGAGCTGACGCTTAACCCGCGCGCACGTTTTCATGACGGCAGCCCGATAACCGCCCGCGATGTCGCGTTCACCTTCCAGAAATTCATGACGGAAGGCGTACCGCAGTTTCGGCTGATCTATAAAGGCACCACCGTTAAAGCGATTGCCCCGCTCACCGTACGCATTGTGCTGGCCAAACCCGGCAAAGAGGACATGCTGGGGCTGTTTACCCTGCCCATCCTACCGGAAGCGTTCTGGAAAGATCATAAACTGAGCGATCCCTTAAGCACACCGCCGCTGGCCAGCGGTCCCTACCGCATCAGCGGTTGGAAAATGGGGCAGTATATTATTTACTCCCGCGTGAAAGACTATTGGGGTGCCGATTTAGCGGTAAACCGCGGGCGCTGGAATTTTGACTCGCTGCGCTACGATTATTATCTCGACGATAACGTCGCGTTCGAAGCCTTTAAGGCAGGTGCCTACGATGTACGCACCGAAAGCAGCGCCAAAAACTGGGCAACCCGCTATATCGGCAAAAACTTCGCCAGCGGCTATATCGTCAAGAATGAACAGAAAAACGATGCTGCACAGGATACCCGCTGGCTGGCATTTAATATCCAGCGTCCCGTATTCGCCGACCGGCGAGTGCGTCAGGCGGTAAGCATGGCGTTTGATTTTGAGTGGATGAACAAAGCGTTGTTCTACAACGCCTACAGCCGCCCCAATAGCTATTTTCAGAACACCGAATACGCCGCCCGCGGCTACCCGACCGCCGACGAGTTAATCCTGCTGGGGCCGCTTAAAGACGCGCTGCCGCCGGAGGTATTCAGCGCTATTTATCAGCCACCCACCTCACGCGGCGACGGTTTCGATCGCCAAAACCTGCTGCAAGCAGGACAGTTGTTGAACGAGGCGGGCTGGGTGCTGAAAGGCCAACAGCGGGTCAACGAAAAAACCGGCCAGCCCCTGCGTTTTGAGCTGCTGCTGCCGTCCGGCGGTAACGACCAGTGGGTGATGCCATTCCAGCATAATTTACAGCGCCTGGGCATTACGATGGATGTCCGCCAGACCGATATCTCGCAGGTCACTAACCGCATGCGTAGCCGCGACTACGACATGATGCCACGGCTATGGCGAGCGATGCCGTGGCCCAGTGGGGATTTACAGATTTCGTGGTCATCAGCCTATATCAACTCGTCCTACAACGCCCCCGGCGTCGCCAGCCCGGCGATCGACAGCCTGATTGACCAGATCATCCGCTGGCAGGGTAACAAGCAAAAGCTGGTGCCGCTTGGCCGCGCGCTTGACCGAGTGTTAACCTGGAACTATTACATGCTGCCGATGTGGTATATGTCGGGCAGCCGCACCGCCTACTGGGATAAGTTCGCCTACCCGGCCGTACATCCGCTGTATAACGCCGGCATCGATGCCCCCGGCTTCGACACCTGGTGGTATGACGTCAATAAAGCGGCGCGTCTGCCCGCCTCCCGACGCTAAGGAGAGAACATGGCCGCCTATTTGGTACGTCGACTGCTGCTGATTATCCCAACCCTGTGGGCCATCATCACGCTGAACTTCTTTATTGTGCAAATCGCCCCCGGCGGCCCGGTCGATCAGGCCATTGCCGCAGTAGAGTTTGGTCAGCAGGGCAGCCTGCCCGGCGGCGGAGGCGGTATGGGCGGCGGCCAGTCGCGCGCGGGGGTCAGCAATATTGCCGAAAGCCAGTATCGTGGCGGCCGCGGCCTCGACCCTGAAGTGATTGCTGAAATCACCCAGCGCTACGGCTTTGATAAACCGCTGCACGAGCGTTACTTCAAGATGCTCGGTGACTATCTGCGCTTCGATTTTGGCAACAGCCTGTTCCGCAATGCCTCAGTGATGCAACTGATGAAAGAGAGCCTGCCGGTATCGGTGACGCTGGGGCTCTGGAGCACCTTGATCATCTACCTGGTCTCGATACCGCTCGGCATCCGCAAAGCGGTGTATAACGGTAGCCGCTTCGATATCTGGAGCAGTACCGGGATTATTATCGGCTACGCCATTCCGGCGTTTCTGTTCGCCATCGTCCTGATCGTGTTGTTCGCTGGCGGCAGCTACTACGATATTTTCCCGCTGCGTGGGCTGGTGTCGGCGAATTTCGCTGCCCTGCCGTGGTATCAGAAAATCACCGACTATCTTTGGCACATTACGCTACCGGTGCTGGCAACGGTCATCGGCGGCTTTGCCGCGCTGACCATGCTGACCAAGAACGCTTTTCTTGATGAAATCCGCAAGCAGTACGTGGTCACGGCACGGGCGAAAGGCGTCAGCGAGCGGCAAATTCTGTGGAAGCACATCTTTCGCAACGCCATGCTGCTGGTGATCGCTGGCTTCCCCGCGACCTTTATCAGCATGTTCTTCACCGGTTCGTTGCTGATTGAGGTGATGTTCTCGCTGAACGGCCTGGGTCTGCTGGGCTATGAGGCGACCGTCTCACGCGATTATCCGGTCATGTTCGGCACGCTGTATATCTTTACTCTGATAGGCCTGCTGCTGAATATCGTCAGTGACATCAGCTATACGCTGGTCGATCCCCGTATTGATTTTGAGGGCCGCTAGTCATGACCCTAAGCTCCGTTAATCAGGCACGCTGGGCGCGCTTTTGCCACAACCGCCGTGGCTACTGGTCGCTGTGGATTTTTCTGGCACTCTTTATCTGCAGCCTGTGTGCAGAGCTGATCGCCAACGATCGGCCGCTGCTGGTGAGCTATCAGGGCAGCCTGTATACACCGGTATTGAAAACCTACAGTGAAAAAACCTTCGGCGGCGCGTTTGCCACTGCCGCCGACTACCAGGATCCGTGGCTCCAGCAGCGTCTGGCGCAAAACGGCTGGGTGCTGTGGGCCCCGGTGCGTTTTGGCGCCAGCAGCATTAACTACGCCACCACGACCCCCTTCCCGTCGCCGCCGTCGCGGCAGAACTGGCTGGGCACCGACGCCAATGGTCGCGACGTGCTGGCGCGCATTCTTTACGGAACCCGTATCTCGCTGCTGTTTGGTCTGATTCTGACCGTCTGCTCCAGCGTCATGGGCGTGCTCGTCGGCGCGATTCAGGGCTACTATGGCGGGCGCGTCGACCTCTGGGGCCAGCGTTTTATTGAGGTATGGTCGGGAATGCCGACGCTGTTTCTGATAATCCTGCTATCAAGCGTCGTACAGCCCAACTTCTGGTGGCTGTTGGCCATCACCGTGCTGTTCGGCTGGATGTCGCTGGTTGGGGTAGTGCGGGCGGAGTTTTTGCGTACCCGTAACTTCGACTATATCCGCGCGGCCCAGGCGCTGGGCGTGGGCGACCGCAGTATTATCCTGCGCCATATGCTGCCCAATGCGATGGTCGCCACCCTGACCTTTATTCCGTTTATTCTCTGTAGCTCCATTACCACCCTCACCTCGCTGGATTTTCTCGGCTTTGGGCTGCCGCTCGGCTCGCCTTCATTGGGTGAACTGCTGTTACAGGGCAAAAATAATCTACAGGCCCCCTGGCTTGGGATCGCCGGTTTTCTTTGCGTCGCCGTCCTGCTGTCGCTGCTGATTTTTATCGGTGAAGCGGTGCGCGATGCCTGCGATCCTTCTAAGGCGGTATAAGATGCAGCAGCCACTTCTGGAAATCGACAACCTTTCTATCGCCTTTCGCCAGCAGGGTGTGACCACCACCGTCGTCGAGCAGCTCTCGCTGTCGCTGAACGCCGGTGAAACGCTGGCGCTGGTCGGTGAATCGGGTTCAGGGAAAAGCGTCTCGGCGCTGTCCATTCTGCGCCTGCTACCGGAGCCACCGGTCAGCTATCCGACCGGTGATATCCGCTTTGCCGGCGAGTCGCTGCTCCATGCCAGCCCGCAAACCCTGCGCGGGGTGCGCGGAAACCGCATCGCCATGATCTTCCAGGAACCGATGGTGTCGTTAAATCCGCTGCACACGCTGGAAAAACAGCTCGGCGAGGTGCTGTCGCTGCACCGAGGGATGCGTAAAGAGGCAGCGCGCGGCGAAATTCTCGACTGCCTGGAGCGCGTTGGCATCCGTCATGCTTTAAAACGGCTGGCGGACTACCCGCACCAGCTTTCCGGCGGCGAACGTCAGCGGGTAATGATTGCCATGGCCCTTCTCACCCGCCCGGAGCTGCTGATTGCCGATGAGCCCACCACCGCGCTGGACGTTTCGGTACAGGCGCAAATTCTTCAGCTGCTGCGCGAGCTGCGCGCGGAGCTCAATATGGGGCTATTGTTCATTACGCATAACCTGAGCATCGTGCGCAAATTGGCCGACCGGGTGGCGGTGATGCAGCACGGACGCTGCGTTGAACAAAACGCATCAACGGCGCTGTTCGCAGCCCCCCAGCATCCGTACACCCGCAGGCTGCTCGACAGCGAGCCCACCGGCGAGCCCTGCGCCCTTCCCCCGGACGCCGTGCCGCTACTCGAAGTGAATCAGCTCAGCGTGGCATTTCCTGTGCGTAAAGGCATTCTACGGCGGATCGTTGACCAGAATCAGGTGGTGAAAAACCTGAGCTTTACTCTGCGAGCCGGTGAAACGCTGGGTCTGGTAGGGGAATCGGGTTCAGGTAAAAGTACGACCGGGCTGGCGCTGCTGCGGCTGATTGCTTCTCAGGGTGAGATTCGCTTCACCGGTGAAGCCCTTCAGGGGCGCAATCGCCAGCAGATGCTACCGCTACGCCATCGTATTCAGGTGGTATTTCAGGACCCCAATTCGTCGCTCAACCCGCGGCTGACCGCGCTACAGATTATTGAGGAAGGTCTGCGGGTGCACCAGCCGTCGCTGTCGTCGGCCGAACGCGAACAGCAGGTTATCCACGTCATGCAGGAAGTGGGGTTAGATCCCGACACCCGCCAGCGCTACCCGGCGGCTTTTTCCGGCGGGCAACGGCAGCGCATCGCCATCGCGCGGGCGCTAATCCTCAAACCGCAGCTGATCGTGCTGGACGAACCCACCTCATCGCTCGATCGCACCGTTCAGTCACAGATCCTGGCGCTGCTCAAGGCGTTACAGGAAAAGCATGGTCTGGCCTATATCTTTATCAGCCACGATTTGCAGGTTGTCCGATCGCTGTGCCACCAGGTCATCGTGTTGCGGCAGGGAGAGGTTGTCGAGCAGGGTGAATGTCGGCGCGTTTTTACCGAACCCAGGCAGGCGTATACGCGTCAGCTCATCGCGCTGAGCTGACGGTTAAAACGGATTGTTACCGGAAAACGGCTCAGCAATGGCGACGCCAAAGTTTTTCAGACGGCAGGTCGCGGCAAATTCGTCCTGGCGCTTCACAAACAGGCACGGCTCGCCTTCGCACTCCAGCACGGAGCAGTCGACGGAGATATCCGTGAGCGCCTGGCTAAGCGAGTGCATCACCGGCCAGGCGCTGTCGCCGTCCGGACTTAAAAGCTTGAGCGCCACCAGCGCGTTTTCGCCCGCCGTGCCATTTTGCGGAATCGGTTCAACTTTGGAACCTGCAAAACCCGCAGACCAGCGATAGTCCTGCGGCAGTCGATGTACGATTGATAGCTGTAATGTCATTACGTTCTTTCCCCGGAAGCAACAGTGCTTCACAATTATTTCACATCCATATTAACACATTGTTGACAAATCGTCCTGCATCCAGCAAAAAAACGCCTGCATTCAACATTCTTCTTACGACATCATTCGGTGTACTGATGCATTTGCGCGCTATATGTACCCGTATCTGTGATCTAACGCAATCTTTTTATCTACAACAATGTGACTTTTTACATTAATGGATTTTACATAAAAGAAACATTACACCCCAGCGGCAATGCAATTTCTGTTGATATGTATCAACAAAGGGGCGTATTTCGCCCCTGCAAAAAGCTGACTAGTGCGACGCTTTGCGCGGTCGACTGGCGTAGAGATAGAAGAGGATGGAACAGGAGGCGCAGAGCGCAATGGAAATGAGCATCGGCCAGGCGGTGGTAAAGGTGGCCATCGACAGCAGCGCACCCACAATGGCGCCGATACCGAAGCGGAAGGTGCCAGCCAGCGAAGAGGCCGTACCGGCCATATGCGGAAACTCATCAAGAATGACCGCCATGGCGTTAGAAGAAACCATCGACACGCAGCCGATAAACGCCGCAATCCCCAGCACCAGCGACCAGAAGCCGACGTCCAGCAGCGCGGTGACCACCATCCAGATAGCCATCGCAAACTGAATCAGCAGCCCGGCGCGGAACATCCATAGCGCCCCCACCCGGCGGACGAAGCGGCTGTTGATCGTGGTAGTAATAAAGAGGAAAACGATGTTCAGCGCGAAATAATAGCCAAAGTGCTGCGGCGAAACGTGGTTCAACTCGATGTAAACAAACGGCCCGGCGCTCAGGAACGAGAACATTGCCGCAAAGCTAAAGCCGCTAGCCAGCATGTACGCCAGCACCCGCTTGTGGCGGAACAGCGAAGCAAAGTTGCCGAGCGTGGTGCTTAGGCGAAACGGCTGACGCCGCTCAACCGGCAGCGTTTCATCGATAAAGAAGTAGATCATCGCCGACGCCAGCAGCGCCGCTAACGCCAGAATCCAGAAGATTGCATGCCAGCTAAACCACACCAGTACCGCACCGCCGACCATCGGCGCCACCAGCGGCGCGATGGTGGTCACCAGCATGACAAACGACATCATGCGCGAGAACTCTTCTTTTGGATAAATATCGCGCATCAGGGCGTTTATCACCACGCTTGCCGCTGCCGCCGCCAGACCGTGGAAGAAACGCGTGGTGATGAGGTAGTCGATTGTCGGTGCTAGCGCACAGGCCACCGCCGCCGCGGCAAAGATCAGCGTGCCGCCGAGGATCACCGGCTTGCGTCCCAGGCTATCGGCCATCGGGCCATACAGCAACTGGCCAAGCGCAAAGCCGAGAATATAGGTGCTGAGGGTCATCTGCGCGCTGCCGGCCGGAACGCCAAACTGCGCGGAAATGACCGGCAGCGCCGGAAGGTACATGTCGATCGACAGCGGCATTAACATGGCCAGAAGGCCAAGAATAAAAACAATCTTTAACGACGAGCGCGGCCTGGACGTCACAATCTACCTCTAATGAGTGGGTTAGCGCATTGGGGCGCCAACGCTGGCGATTTCTTCTGCGGTTAATGGGCGGTATTCCCCTGGCTCCAGCGTGGGGTCGAGGGCTATCTCGCCGATGCGTTCACGATGCAGCCCTACGACGTGGTTGCCCACGGCGGCAAACATCCGTTTTACCTGGTGGTAACGGCCTTCGCTGATGGTCAGACGCACTTCAGTAGGCGTCACCACTTCCAGCACGGCGGGTTTGGTGAGATCTTTTTCATTGTGCAGCTGCACACCTTTGGCAAACTGCGCGGCGGTATCATCGCTTACCGGGTTTTCCAGCGTCACCAGATAGGTTTTTTCGCAGTGGTGACGCGGCGAGGTGATGCGATGAGACCATTGACCGTCGTCGGTCATCAGCACCAGCCCGGTCGTGTCGATATCCAGACGCCCCGCAGCATGCAGCTTGTGCGCTACCGGTTCATCAAGGAAATACAGCACCGTCGGGTGATCCGGATCTTCGGTTGAGCAGACATAGCCCTGAGGCTTGTTGAGCATAAAATAGCGCGGGCCGCTCTGCTGCGTCAGCGAATTGCCTTCATAGGCCACGCTATGTTCGGGTTGCAGTTTGAAGGCGGTATCGCGTACCACTTCGTCATCAACGGTCACGTGGTGCCCGCGGATCAAACGCCCGGCAATAGCACGGCTGACGCCGAGTTGCTGAGCGATAAACTTATCAAGTCGCATGAAGTATTTTTAGCCTGTAATAGTGCCGGGTGCCGGACGAAACGTCCGCAAAAGGAGTAGTAACAATCGTTAAGTATAACGGGCTTGTTATCCCACTCAAGCGAAAAGATTCATGGCATACTATTTGGCTATTAAGGACTAACATCACGGCAATGACTTTTACACTACGTCCCTATCAACAGGAAGCGGTTGACGCCACCCTGGCCTACTTTCGCCGCCATACCGAACCTGCGGTTATCGTGCTCCCCACCGGCGCAGGCAAAAGTCTGGTCATCGCCGAGCTGGCGCGGCTGGCGCGCGGCCGCGTTCTGGTGCTGGCTCACGTGAAAGAGCTGGTCGCACAGAACCATGCCAAATACTGCGCGCTCGGGCTGGAAGCCGATATTTATGCCGCCGGGCTGAAACGCAAAGAGAGTCACGGTAAGGTGGTTTTTGGCAGCGTACAGTCCGTAGCGCGAAATCTTGACCATTTTCAGGGGGAGTTTTCGCTGCTGATCGTCGACGAATGCCACCGCATCAGCGACGACGACGATAGTCAGTACCAGCAAATCCTCGGCCACCTGCAAAAGGTCAATCCGCAGATCCGCCTGCTCGGACTCACGGCAACGCCCTTCCGCCTCGGCAAAGGCTGGATTTATCAGTTCCACTATCATGGTATGGTGCGCGGCGATAAAAATGCCCTGTTCCGCGACTGTATCTACGAGCTGCCGCTGCGCTACATGATAAAGCACGGCTACCTGACGCCGCCGGAACGGCTGGACATGCCGGTCGTGCAGTACGATTTCAGCCGCCTGCAGGCCAACAGCAATGGCCTGTTTAGCGAGGCGGATCTCAACCGTGAACTCAAACAGCAGCAGCGCATCACGCCGCACATTATTAGCCAGATAGAAGAGTTCGCACAGACGCGCAAAGGGGTGATGATCTTCGCCGCCACCGTTGAACACGCCCGGGAAATCACCGGCCTGCTGCCCGCCGATGATGCCGCGCTGATCACCGGCGAAACGCCGGGGCCGCAGCGCGACAGCCTGATTGAGGCGTTTAAAAACCAGCGGTTCCGCTACCTGGTGAACGTCGCGGTCCTGACGACCGGCTTTGATGCGCCGCACGTCGATCTGATTGCTATCCTGCGCCCAACGGAATCGATCAGTCTGTATCAACAGATTGTCGGCCGCGGCCTGCGGCTGGCGCCGGGGAAAACGGACTGTCTGATTCTGGATTACGCCGGCAACCCACACGACCTGTACGCCCCGGAAGTGGGGGCACCCAAAGGTAAAAGCGATAACGTGCCGGTACAGGTATTCTGCCCTGGCTGCGGCTTTGCCAATACCTTCTGGGGCAAAATGACCGCCGACGGCACGCTCATTGAGCATTTTGGCCGCCGCTGCCAGGGCTGGCTTGAGGATGATGAAGGCCACCGCGAGCAGTGCGACTACCGCTTCCGCTTTAAAAACTGCCCGCAGTGTAACGCCGAGAACGATATTGCCGCCCGCCGCTGTCGCGAGTGCGACACCGTACTGGTGGACCCGGACGATATGCTGAAGGCGGCGCTGAAGCTAAAAGACGCGCTGGTGCTGCGCTGTAGCGGCATGGTGTTACAGGACGGGATGGACGAAAAAGGTGGCTGGCTGAAAATCACCTATTACGACGAAGATGGTGCCGACGTCAGCGAACGCTTCCGCCTGCACACACCCGCACAGAAAACGGCGTTTGAGCAGCTGTTTATTCGCCCGCATACCCGTACGCCCGGCGTACCGCTGCGCTGGATAACGCCCGCCGATATCCTCAGCCAGCAGGCTCTGCTGCGGGCACCGGATTTTATCGTCGCCCGCAAAAAAGGCCCCTACTGGCAGGTGCGGGAAAAGATCTTCGACTATGAAGGGCGCTACCGCCGGGCCAACGAACTACGCTAGCTGTGCGTTTGCTTCACCCACACCAAGCGATCGACAGCAAAACCGAGGCCGCGGGCAATGTTCAGGTAATTCTGACGTACCTGCGGCGGCAGCGTCGGCGTGCGCGACAGAATCCACAGATAGTCGCGGTTGGGCCCGCTGACCAGCGCATATTGGTATTCATCATCCAACGCAATCACGTTGTAGCCACCGTAGAACGGACCAAAGAAGGAAACCTTCAGCGCTGCCGTCGTGGGCTCACCGGTAAAATACGCCTTCCCTTCACTCAGCTTCCACTCGCCTTTCTGCGGGTCGAAGCCGCGGTTGGCGACAGAAATCCCGCCGTCGGCCCGTTTGCCATAGGTTGCATTAACCTGCTCCAATCCCCGTTCAAAGCGGTTCTCCAGGCGAGCAATCTCATACCACTTGCCCAGATAACGGCTCGCGTCAAAATCATTAATGGGCGTGACGCCTTTCGGCGGCGTCGGCGAGCGGCAGGCCACCAGCGCCAAAGAAATAGCCACCCCCGTCACGATGGGCCATATTCTCATGTCTCCTCCTGTCAAAAATGGCTCGCCTTAAGTGTAGAGGATAGAAAAGCCGCGTGGTCAAATTCAGACAAGGGAGCGAGCCCTGGCGTAACGCCCTCTGCCCGGTGAGGTTTTCATTGCCCGCCCGGGGAATCGAAGCTATAATGCCGCCCGCTTTCACATCCGTGAAGCAGATCATTTGCCTGCTGCTGGGTCGCCTGTAGCAGGATTAATCAAGAGAGCTATTCAATGTTTACTATCGAAGCACAAGCACGTAAAGAGCAGGGTAAGGGTGCGAGCCGCCGCCTGCGCGCAGCTAACAAGTTCCCGGCTATCATTTATGGTGGCGAAGCAGCTCCGGTTGCTATCGAACTGGACCACGACAAGCTGTGGAACCTGCAGAACAACGCTGAATTTTACAGCGAAGTTCTGACCATCGTTGTTGATGGTAAAGAAGAAAAAGTTAAAGCTCAGGCGGTGCAGCGTCACCCGTTCAAGCCGAAACTGTCTCACATCGACTTCGTACGCGCTTAATCGCTAACGAATCTACGTGATGAAAGAACGGCTCCTTATGGGAGCCGTTTTTTTTTACTTCGATGCGGCATCCCGCACAATCTTCTCCGTACCTGTCGCCGATATCACGGCATCATTCACGCCGTCTTTCAGCGTAATTCCGCTCACCTGCGCAAAGTTCCACGCTTTCCCGGCAGGATCGAAAGTGACCTGCGTAAACTGACTGTCTCGCAGGAAGCTAATATTGCTCGCCTGGGTATGGCGAAACTTCACGTTGTGGAACGCAATATCCTGATGATAAGCATCGCGCGCATAGGTAATGCCGTACGCTTGCGTCATTTCCTGCGCGGTCATGCCGTCAACCAGAATACTTTTCTTCGCTGCCGTACCGTCCACGGAGACGTTCTCCACGGTCACGTTGCGGAACTGCGCAGGCTCGGCCGCTGGCGTGGTGTCGTTAACATCCGCGCTGTATTTAATAGTGAAAATAAAGGGTTCTTTCGCCAGGTCTTTCATGGCGTTATTACGGAATACCACCTCACGTGCGCCGCCGCCGTAATAAGGGCGACTTTTCATGCGCAGGCCGATATCGGTCAGGTACATCACGTTATCTTCGGCGATAATTTTTTCTATCCACGCGCCGGTATGACTACCGGTTACCACTGCGCCGTGCGCTTTGCGGAAATAGTTGTTAAAGATCCACGCGCCGCTTTGCGCCTTCTGAGCAAAAGTTTCCACGCCTTTCCCGTAGCCCGCGGCGAAATTCATGCCGTCATCGCCGGTATCAAAGAAGTTGTTAAACACCAGGCCATGCTGACTGTTGCCCAGCTCAATGCCGTCGGCGTTATTACCGTCGAAAGTTTTATGGCTAAGCGCATTGAAGGCGAGATTCTCCGACTCCAGCACCATAATGCCGTGGAAGGCCGGATTCAGGATGGTAAGACCTTCCAGATAAAGATTGCGCACGCCGCGCAGCGTCATCAGGCTAGAACGACGGTTTTTATACGCGCTATCGCGGTCCATGCCTTCCGCTACCGCCTGCTCGGTCTGATTTTTTGCCAGTACGCCATCTTCCCCGACTTTCTTCGCATTACTGGCGCGATACTGCGGCAGGGTATTGCCCAGTTCATCCACTATCGATTCCGCCCCGCCCGCCTTCACGCCGCGCGTCCAGCCGTTGCCATCAACGGTACCCTTACCGACCAGACGAATATTCTGGAAGGTTCCCGCATGCGAGCTACCGCGATCGTTCGCTTCCAGTGCGTTAATCAGCGACGGTGGGCGCTTCGGCAACGGATTATCGGTGTAGGGATAGAGGAAATAACCTTTGCTCATCGGGTAGTCTGCCGGATTATCCGAGCCTAGCAGGGTTGCCCCTTCGGCGATTTCCAGCGTCATGTCGCTGTGCAGGAACAGGGCGCCGGTTTTAAAGACGCCATCGCGAATCGTCACCTTACACCCCTGGGGATAAGCAGCAAGCGTGCAGCTGTCGATCGCCTTTTGTAACGCCGTCGTGTTCAGCGTTTTGC
Organism: Kluyvera genomosp. 2; assembly: GCF_036759865.1. NCBI lineage: Bacteria > Pseudomonadati > Pseudomonadota > Gammaproteobacteria > Enterobacterales > Enterobacteriaceae > Kluyvera > Kluyvera genomosp. 2. The sequence goes on along the minus strand of NZ_JAPKIA010000014.1, from coordinate 70,802 downwards.
CATCGCCTATCGCCCCCACGCTTTTCACATCAATCACGTGCGGTGTTTTGGTCGTACGCAGCGTTATTGGCTGGCTGTCAGCAGACTCTTTTCCATCGGCATAGACGGCGCGAACCGTGAAGCGATACTGCGTATCGGCCTTCAGGCCATCGGCGGTGAAACTGCGCAGATCCACCTTTTGCTGCCAGCCGTCATCCAGCGTTTGGTAAAAATTATCAATGTAGGGTTTAGCCGGCGAGTAAACGTCCTGGTTATCCCGCACGCTGCCCACAAACGTCCCGTCGCGGTAGATATGGTAATCGACCACCTTTTCTGCCTCGGCGAGCGGCTTTTCCCATACCAACACCGCGTGCGTATCATCGGCGGAGAGTACCGGCGACTGGACATTCTGTGGGGCCGCAGATCCCTCGCGCTGTGCCGCAGCGCTATTATCACAGCCGCTGAGCGCACCAGCGAAGACGATCGCCAAGGCTAACGCGATCCGGGAGTGTCTGAAGGTATTGTGCATGTTTAATTATCCTCTCAGTTACCCGCGGCATCAGGCAAAAAATACCGCGGCCATAGGCCGTTCTTTGCTAAAACGGCCCTCCTTTATCGAATCAAAATAACTTTGCATATAAAATGAAACGCATTTTTATTTATTTTGTTAAGAAATAACTGAGAGTAAGGTCAAAATTCAACCCGTTAAGGCGCGGTGTGATAGCAGAATTGCGAGTGGGGTCACTCAAGATACGCGAATGCGGGGATAGACAGAGCCCGCAGCAGTGCGTGCGGGCTCTGAGGGGTTAACTCTTGCCTGAGGTCCGGCGCTGTAGCTGGTCGCGCAGGTTTGGAGGCGTGCCTTTAATGGTCAGCGTGTCGGTCGCAGGGTCCCAGAAAATACGCTCACCCAGCAGCATGGCGTCGAAGTTAATCGTCAGGCCGCCGCCGCTGCCGGCAAATTTAGTCAGCTGACGCAGCGTGCTGCGATCCGCCGGGAAGCTCTCTTCCAGCTCGTAGCCTTTTTCGGCGGTAAACTCGCTGAAGCTCACTTCACTCACGCCAGACAGCTCTTTAGACAGCGATTCCAGCTCGATTTCTTCCCCAGCCTGCAGTTGTTCGTTGCAGTAGGCGTAAACCTGCTGACGCACGTTCTGACGTTCGTTTTTATCCAGCTCCGCTTCAGCGGCAAAATCGTCCAGCGCCTGCAGCAGGCCACGGTTCTGCACCTTGGCGTTAAGGCCCTCGCTGGCGCCGAGGAAGTCCATAAAGAAGTCGGCAACTTTGCGGCCGACGCGGCCTTTGAGGAAGGTCAGATAGCGGGTTGACTCCGGATTAGTTTCCCACTCGGTTAAATCAATACGCGCCACGATATCCGCGTGGTTAATGTCCAGGTAGTGGGTCGCGCTGATATCCAGCTGTTCGTTAACGCGCATACTGCTCAGGTTATTGAGCACCGCCACCAGCAGGTATTCCACCGCCAGATAACGATAGTGGCAAAACAGCACGATGCCGCCGTCGGCAAACGGATACTTCGCCAGTTCGTCACGCAGACGGCCGGTGGCCGCACGGCTGAACGCCAGGAAGTCTTCCTCGCCCTGACGCTGCAGTTTCAGCGCCTGCGCCAGCTCGCTTTCTTCAGTAAACAGGCCGTAGGCCTTGTTCTTTGCGCTGTACACCCGATGCAACTCTGCCATCATTTCTTCAACCGGCGCGGTTGGCTCCAGCAGCGTGTCGCGCAGCACCACGTCAAGGTTTTGCTCGTCGCGTTTGACGAGCTGATGCAAAGCAATCTGGTCGATATCCAGACTCATGTTAAACTCTCCTTAATGATCGGGTGTATTCAACCACCCCCGATGTCACTGTGCAACACGCACTTTACCGAGGTCGCGGCAGTATAATGCGCAAAGGATAACGCGTTACGCCGAAAAAAAGCGGAAAAAATGCTGCTGCTACGGTAATATACTGCCCTTTAATGAACAGACAGATTTCGATTTATGCCACAACAATCCCGCTATAGTGATGAACACGTAGAACAGCTGCTGAGCGAGCTGGCTAACGTGCTGGAACAACATAAAACCCCGACCGACCTTTCGCTGATGGTTCTGGGTAATATGGTGACCAACCTGATTAACAGCAGCGTAGCTCCGGCTCAACGCCAGGCTATCGCACGTTCTTTTGCCCAGGCGCTGCAATCTTCCATTGATAGCGATCCTGCGCACTAAGGGTACAAGCAACAGTTTATGGTGACACATCGTCAGCCCTATCGAGAAAAAGTCTCCCAGATGGTTAGCTGGGGGCACTGGTTCGCCCTGTTCAACATGCTGTTGGCCATGGTGCTCGGTAGCCGCTATCTGTTTGTTGCCGACTGGCCGACAACGCTGGCCGGACGCGTTTTCTCCTACATCAGCCTTGTCGGGCACTTCAGCTTTCTGGTGTTCTCTGCCTACCTGCTGATACTGTTCCCCCTGACCTTTGTCGTCATGTCCCAGCGCCTGATGCGCTTCTTGTCCGCCATTCTGGCGACGGCGGGCATGACGCTGCTGCTTATCGATAGCGAGGTCTTTACCCGCTTCCACCTGCACCTTAATCCGGTGGTGTGGGAGCTGGTGATCAACCCCGATCAAAACGAGACGGCCCGCGACTGGCAGCTCATGTTTATCAGCGTGCCGGTTATCCTGCTCGTAGAAATGCTCTTTGCAACCTGGAGCTGGCAGAAGCTACGCAGCCTGACGCGCCGCCGCCACTATGCGCGCCCGGTGGCATGGTTCTTCTTTGCGTCCTTTATTGCCTCGCACGTGATGTATATCTGGGCGGATGCGAACTTCTATCGCCCGATTACCATGCAGCGCGCTAACCTGCCGCTTTCCTATCCGATGACGGCCCGCCGCTTCCTGGAAAAACACGGTCTGCTCGACGCCCAGGACTACCAGCGCCGTCTGGTTGAACAGGGCGATCCTGAAGCCGTCACCGTACAATATCCGCTTAGCGATCTGCGCTTCCGCGATATGGGTGCCGGGCAGAACGTACTGCTGATTACCGTCGATGGCCTGAACTACTCACGGTTCGAAAAACAGATGCCATCGCTGGCGCATTTTGCCCACGATAACGTCAACTTTACCCAACATATGAGCGCCGGGAATACCGCCGATAACGGTCTCTTCGGACTGTTCTACGGTATTTCACCAACCTACATGGATGGCGTCCTGGCCGCGCGTATTCCCGCGGCGCTGATCAGCGCGCTGAACCAGCAGGGCTACCAGCTGGGGCTGTTCTCTTCCGACGGTTTTGAAAGCCCGATTTATCGTCAGGCGCTGCTGTCCGACTTCTCGCTGCCGCCGGGCAAAGCGCAGAACGATACGCAAACGGCGAACCAGTGGATTAACTGGCTGAAGAACAATGCCCAGGATGAGAACCGCTGGTTCTCGTGGGTATCGTTTAACGGCACCAGCGTCAGTAACGCGCAGGCAACCGATCAGCAGTACGGCCGCGCGGCCGCCCAGGTTGATGAACAAATTAGCCGCGTGCTGGACGCCCTGCGTGACTCAGGCAAGCTGAAGGATACGGTCGTCATTATTACCGCTGGCCACGGCGTCGCGCTGAACGGGCAGAATAATAGCTTCGAGTGGTCACGCGCGCAGCTTCAGGTTCCGCTGGTCATCCACTGGCCGGGCACACCGGCGCAGCGCATTGGTTTGCTGACCAACCATAAAGATATTATGACGACGCTGATGCAGCGCCTGCTGCACGTCAGTACGTCGGCCAACGAATACTCGCAGGGGCAGGACCTGTTCAGCGCAGCTCGCCGTCATAACTGGGTCACCTCAGCGGATAACGACTCGCTGGCCATTACGACCCCGACGATGACCGTGGTGCTCGATCGTAACGGTCACTATAAAACCTGGACCGCCGAAGGCGAGCGCGTGCGTGACCAGAAAGCGCAGCTCAGCCTGCTGTTACAGGTGTTAACAGAGGAAAAACGCTTTATCGCTAACTGATTGATTAATTATGAATCAATCGGCAAGCCGACGACTTGCAATCAGCGATAAAAGCGGTAGTATGGCCTTCATGCGTCGGCACGTAGCGCAGCCTGGTAGCGCACCGTCATGGGGTGTCGGGGGTCGGAGGTTCAAATCCTCTCGTGCCGACCAAAAAGTCAAAAAAAACCAGCCATCATGGCTGGTTTTTTTATGCCTGCTCTTCAGGCTTAACGTGTATGCGTCATTAACCATGCAATCGCAATACAGCCAATTGCAAATATCGATACCAGACACAGCAGCGCTAAAATATAGAGTATTTTTCTGAACATTGTTTTATTGACTAAAAGGGAGAATCTGCGCATTCACCACCTGGTAATCTTTATTTTTATCAATGACGACTCTAATCATCCATTTCCCTTTAACATAATCGCTTTCGCCATAAGGCTGATACTTATGGTTTAATAAATAATCCAGAGCAACGTTAGCACGCATTCCTAATATTGTTTCGGCATCCCCCCGGACTTCACCAATGGCAACTGGCTTAGCTTTTGCAGCAGCCGCCTGATTCTGCGCTTTGGTTTTGTGAATATCACAGCCGTGCCCATCATTCATTTGCGTACAGCCAGATTTATCCAGCTGTTTGCGATATCCCTCGCTGATGGCCTGCGCGGTGAATGTGACGGAGAGAATAAGACCAGCTAAAATTATTTTTTTCATTACCAATGACCTCGGGAACCTGATTGAGCAGCGCCGCCGCCGATATGATTATCACCACCTAAACCATGCGCACTAGTAGAATTAGCCGCATTATTTCCACCGTTGCCCGTACCGTGTTCAACGCCGGAATGCATCCCGCCATGGTCGCCCCCTCTTCTTAACGGCTGATTGAATGCGCCATTGAAGGGTACCGCAACCTGAGCGTCAGGGGGGAGCGAACCCGCCTTCACAATGCCGTTTGGGGTCTGAATTAAAGCCTCAGAATGCAGGCTGGAGACGGCAACGTTGATAGTCCCAGGGTTTATCTGCGGCGTCAGATTTAAATGACCTTTCACGCCATAGTGATTAACTTGTTGAGCATGGAGCAGCGCCTGCTGCATTTGGTAGCCTTTTATTTGTTGTGCGGTCAATTCACTTTCAGTGACGCCGCGCCACACGCTACCATCCGACATTTTTACAGAATAAGAACCATCCTGAGCCTCATTGACGACCTCACTATGACTAAAATCTACCGTCGCAGAAACAGACGCAGAAATAAAAGAGAGAACAACAATTAACTTTTTCACCATTTAACCTTTAACTATGACAACAAACCATATCAAATAAAACGTCTACCCTTTCGGATAGCGATAATGCTTTTTTAAAATTATTAATATTTATCGGTTACTGATTAAAACCAGATTACCTTTTACTAACAACGTTGGTCAGATATCAATGTAAAAACAATAAATATGGCCAACTCGTTAACAACCCACATACATCAACATCAAACGCATTAATACGTAAAACGAGCATGGCGATTCCGCGCAGATAAATATTGCGCTCATGTTCGGTAATGCAAATGACGTAGGCGCGGCAATGTAGCAATATGTGCTGTGATACACCAATGAAACTTTTTCACGGTGCAACTATCTCTTTTTTTGATCGGGGATATCATCGACTATGATGATTTATGCAGAGGAATTTATTTTATGGATATTTTCTCAGCTCACCGTCAGCGGCATCGGCGTGCGCAACAGGTAAGGCCCCTTGCCCGCGAATGAGATAAAAAACCAAGCATAAGGCAGAAATCGATATATAGAACTATTCCTAATGCAAAATTTGGTAAAAGACGATTATCATTCATCGCAGGAATGATATTCTCTCCCGGTTGCAAACTGATAAAAAGGATGAACAGTGAAAAACGCACATAAGCTTGCCGCATCATTACTCGCCATCGCCTGCGTCTCCAGCAGCGCGTGGGCTGCTGAACAGCCGCTGGAAAAAATTGCCCCTTACCCGCAGGCTGAGAAAGGCATGAAGCGCCAGGTGATTCAGCTACCGGCGCAGAAAGATGAGTCTGCCTATAAGGTAGAACTGTTGATTGGTAAAACGCTGGAAGTCGACTGCAACCAACATCGCCTGGGCGGCGAACTGGAAAGCAAAACGCTGGAAGGCTGGGGCTACGACTATTACGTAGTTGAAAAAATCAGCGGCCCGGCGTCAACCATGATGGCCTGCCCGAACCAGGAAAAAACCAAGAAATTCATCACCGCTTCGCTAGGCGATGACGCTATGCTGCGCTACAACAGCAAGCTGCCGATCGTGGTCTACGCGCCCGAGAATGTCGAAGTCAAATATCGCATCTGGCAGGCTCAGGAAACGGTGCATAACGCCGAAGTGCGTTAATCTCCCCCTGACGGGCTTGAGGTGACAATAAAAAAACCGGCATTCGCCGGTTTTTTTATCTCTCGTGACCAGAAATTACGCCGCGGGTCACGTTCATACCTTACAGCGCAATATCCGCAATCTCTTTCACCGGTACCGCCTTCGGCGCGGTCTGAACGGCCGGGACAGGATCCGCCTCGCGAACGCCTTCATGACGCAGGCCCAGCACTTCACTGGTGTAGGCCAGCGTTTTATCAATCAGATGCGGATTCTCAGTTAACGTTGAGCCATAGGTTGGCACAACCTGGCGAATCTTCGTCTGCCACTCTGCGGTCTGCATTTTATCCTTAAACACTTTTTCCATCAGCTCAAGCATTATCGGCGCAGCGGTCGACGCCCCCGGCGATGCGCCGAGCAGTGCGGCAACGGTCCCTTCATCGTCGCTGACAACTTCAGTCCCCAGACGCAGCACGCCGCCAATCCGCGCGTCACGTTTGATTATCTGCACACGCTGGCCCGCCTGCCACAGGCGCCAGTCCTGTTTTTTCGCCATCGGATAGTAGGCACGCAGCGCCGCATGGCGGTCCTTATCTTTCTGTAGCACCTGGCTGACCAGATATTTAACCAGATCGAAGTTATCCAGCCCGACGTTAAGCATCGGCAGAATGTTGGATTTATTGGTCGAGGCCAGCAGGTCCCACAGCGATCCATTTTTCAGAAAACGCGTTGAGAAGGTCGCGAATGGCCCAAACAACACCACGCGCTTACCATCAATAATACGGGTATCAATGTGCGGCACCGACATTGGCGGCGCACCAACATCAGCCTGACCATAAACTTTCGCCAGGTGATGGTTCACCACGTCCGGGTTTTCGCACACCAGGAACTGGCCGCCAACCGGGAAACCCGCGTACTCTTTGGCCTGTGGAATTTTGGTCTGCTGCAGCAGTTTCAACGCAGCACCGCCCGCACCAATAAAGATAAACTTCGCCTTAATGGTGCGTTTCTCATGGCTATTGTTGGCATCAGATACCGTCACGCTCCAGCTGTTATCGGCGTTACGACGGAAACGACGCACCACGGTGTTCAGCTGTAGGGAAAAGCGATCGCGCTTTTTCAGTGCGTTGATCAGCTGGCGGGTAATTTCGCCATAGTTGACGTCAGTGCCGGCTTCGGTACGAGTCGCCGCAATTTTCTGCTGCGGATCGCGTCCTTCCATCACCAGCGGAGCCCACGCTTTGATCTGCTCGTGGTCTTCGGAATAGCGCATGCCGTTAAACAGCGGGCTCTTCTGCAGCGCGCGATAGCGGGCGCGCAGGAAATTAACGTTGTCATCGCCCCACACAAAGCTCATGTGCGGCACGGTATTAATAAAACTTTTCGGCTGCGTCAGCACGCCTCGCGTCACCTGGTGGGCCCAGAATTGACGCGAGATCTGGAAGGCTTCGTTGATATCAATGGCTTTTTCGATGCTGACGGAGCCGTCCGCTTTTTGTGGGGTATAGTTGAGTTCCATCAGCGCCGAATGCCCGGTTCCGGCGTTGTTCCAGCCGTTTGAGCTCTCTTCCGCCACGCTCTCCATCTGCTCAACCATGGTAATCGACCAGTCTGGCTCCAGTTCCTCCAGCCATGTACCCAGCGTAGCGCTCATAATTCCGCCACCGATCAGCAATACATCTGTCTCATGCACCGCACGAGTCTTCGCCTTATTCGCCACAGAAGTCTTCTCGGTACCCGATTTCTGTGAGTTGGGTACAGCTATGTTTTTTTTCATCGTAGGGGGCCTTACTTGACTTTCGAGTTGTTACACGCAGGTAAAAACATCCGTACGGTTACGTTACCACCAGGGCGGGTAAATTTAAATATTGTTTAAAATTTAAGTTGAGTTTTGAGATCTGTTATTAAAATGTTTAATAAATGTGTACAGAAAATGAGATTTGGTACTAGTAGAATGTGACGGGAAGCGGTATTATTCTCCCCTTTGTGATGGTACGCACGCAAGCTGTGGCTTATAGAAAACCGGCCATCGATAACCTGCGAACACCCTATGTCAAACACCTCATCCCTGAGCGTTTTGCGCTCACCGTCGCTGTTTACGCGCGAAGTGCTCGCTGGCGTCATCACCGCGCTGGCATTAATTCCTGAAGTGATCTCGTTTTCGGTCATTGCCGGCGTTGACCCCAAGGTCAGCCTGATCGCCTCGGTCGTCCTGTGCCTGAGTATGTCGTTTCTCGGCGGCCGCCCGGCGATGGTCACTGCTGCCGCGGGCTCAGTGGCGCTGGTGATCGGCCCGATGGTGCATGCGCACGGCGTGGCGTACATTCTACCGGCGGTGCTGCTGGCTGGCATCATTCAAATTTTATTTGCCCTTTGCGGTATGGCGAAGCTGATGCGTTTTATCCCGCATGCGGTGATGACCGGCTTCGTGAATGCGCTGGGCATTCTGATCTTTTTTGCTCAGGTTCCGCACTTCTGGAGTCGGAATCCGCTTATCGTTGCGCTGTTTGTCGCCACGATGCTTATCGTCCTGTGGCTACCGCGCGTGATGAAAAGCATCCCTTCCCCACTGGTCGCCATCGTGCTGCTGACTCTGTTTACCGTCACCAGCGGGCAAATTCTGCCAACCGTCGGTGATGAAGGCTCAATGAGCGGCGGCCTGCCGGGTCTGACTCAGTGGCAGGTACCGTTGGACCTCAACACCCTGAAAATTATCTGGCCCTGCGCCCTGAGCATCGCCTTAGTCGGGCTGATGGAATCGCTGCTGACCGCTAAACTGGTGGACGAGCTCAGCGCGACACCGTCAAACAAAACGCGGGAAAGCGCCGGTCTGGGCATCGCCAATATCCTGGCCGGCTGCTACGGCGGTATTGCCGGCTGCGCCATGATCGGTCAGACCATCGTTAACGTTGAAATGGGGAGAGCCCGCAGCCGAATTTCCACCGTTGCTGCAGCGCTGGTGCTGTTGCTGCTGGTCACCGCGCTCAGCGAAGTGATGGCAAAAATACCGATGTCGGTGCTGGCTGGCATTATGGTGATTGTGGCATTTAAGACGTTCAACTGGCCAAGCCTCCAGCCAGCGTCGCTGAAGCGGACGCCGTGGCCGGAAACGCTGGTGATGCTGGTGACCGTCGCAGCGACGGTCAGTACCGGAAACCTGGCCATTGGCGTGCTGGCCGGTATTATAATGATGGTGCTGGTGCCCGCACGCCTGAAACAGCGGGCGAAGCTTAAAGCAGAAACACCGTCGCCAGCCCCAGAAAAATAAAGAACCCGCCGGTATCGGTGATGGCGGTAATCATCACGCTCGAGCCGACCGCCGGGTCGCGCCCGAGCTTCGCCATGATCATCGGGATCAACACCCCCATGATTGAGGCCACCAGCAGGTTAAGGATCATCGCCAGCGTCATCACGCCGCCGAGCGCCAGATCGTCGTACAACAGCCAGGTGACAGTGCCCATAATGCCGCCCCAGACGATACCGTTAATCAGCGCGACTCCCATTTCACGCAGGATCAGAAACGAAAAGTTCCCCGGCTGAATATGCTGAAGGGCCAATGCACGAACGATCATTGTGATGGTCTGGTTACCGGTATTACCGCCTATCCCGGCAACAATCGGCATCAACGACGCCAGCGCCACCAGCTGAGAAATGGTGTGTTCAAAACCGTCAATCACCCGTGAGGCAATAAACGCCGTACACAGGTTAATCGCCAGCCACGCCCAGCGGGTTTTTACCGCTTTGGTCACCGGCGCAAAGACGTCTTCCTCGCTGCTCAGACCGCCCATTCGACGCAGGTCGCTGTCGGTTTCCTCATACACGACGTCAACGATCTCATCGATGGTCAGACGCCCCATCAGCTTGCCATGGGTATCAATGACCGCGGCGCTGATCAGGTTGTCACGTTCGAAGGTACGGGCAACAATTTCCGATTTTTCTTCCGGGTGAAAAGCCACCGGATCGGGCTCCATCACCTCGTGAACGTGTTTATCGGCCGAGTTGAGCAAAATTGTTTTCAGCTCCAGCTCGCCAATCAGGGTCTGATCGCGCTGCACGACGAACAGTTTATCGGTGTTTTCCGGCATTTTGCCCAACCGACGCAGGAAGCGCTGTACCGAGGCCAACGTGACGTCCGGGCGAATAGTGATCACCTCGAACTCCATAATTGACCCCACCTGGTCGTGGGCATAGTTCATTACCTGATGCACACGCGCGCGTTCCGCTGGCGACATCGACGCCAGCAGACGTCCGGTCAGGTCACGCGGCAGGTGCTGCACCAGGTAGATTTGTTCGTCAATATCCAGCGTTTGCAGTGCATCGAGCAACGCCCGGTCGCTCATATCTTCAATGAGGTCGTCCCAGACGTTCTCCGATGCTTCCAGCAGCACTTTCCCGCGGCGGTCATCTTCGACCATATTCCACAGCGCATGGCGTTCTTCGGACGGCAGCGCTTCCAGCGTATCGGCAAGATCCGGCGGCGGCAGATGCGCCACCAGCGTGCCGACTTCCGCCAGGTCGTCAGCCAGCGTGCCTTCATCGTACTGCTCTGCAAGCGTCAGCTTGCCCAGCAGCGCGGAAGTGACGGCTTTATCGGTGGTTAACAGCCAAATCAGGCGCTGACGCTCTTCATCACGCAAACGGGCGCTGTTCTTTTTCAACAGTGGCATGAATAATCCTTATTCGTGGGACATCGCCCGGACGGATCGCCGGGCGAATTAAGCATAGCGCGCAGAGATGTAAAAAAGTTTAAACGGGCCGTTCGGACGCTGAAAAAAGCGGCAGAACGGTTAAAAAAATCAGGCGGTACGAGCCACCGCGTCGCGGGAAGCCCGCTCGCGCTCCTCGCCGACCAGCTCACTGAGCTGACCGTTGCGCATTTCCAGCAACCGGTCGGCGTGAATAAAGTAATGGTCGTCGTGGCTGATGGCGAAAATCGTTTTCCCCATCTGCTGCATTAACGGCAGCAATACCTGATAGAACTCGCGGCGGAAATGCGGATCCTGATCGGCGGCCCATTCATCAAGCATAATGATGTCGCGCTCTTCCGCCAGCGCCAGCAGCAGCGCCACGCGTTTCTTCTGTCCTTTGGACAGCTTCAGGTCAAGAATGCGCCCGCCTTCCAGCGCCACTTTATGTGTCATCTGCAGCTGAGCCAGCCATTTATCGACCAGCGCCGGATCGGCAACCTGGCCTTCCGGCCCCAGCAGTTGATCAAACAGCCAGACGTCGGTGAATACCGCCGAGAACAGCTTCCGGTAGTCTTCCGGTTTATCGGCCGCCAGCGGCTGGCCGTCCAGCAGGATCTGCCCGGACACCGGCTGATAAAGTCCGGTCAACAGCATCGCCAGCGTCGACTTGCCGCTGCCGTTACCACCAATCAAGAACACCAGCTCACCGCGCTTGAGCGTCAGATTCAGCGGACCCACCGCAAACGTGTTGTCTTCATAGTGGAAAGTGACGTCACGCAGTTCTAGCGTCTGCCAGTTCGGGTGGGCCGTGGGCTGCGGGAAGGACTCCCTGAACGGCGCCAGCGCGAACTTATTCAGCTTGTTAAAGGCCACCTGTGCGCTCAGCAGCGTAGGCAACGCCCCCACCGCCGACAACAGCGGCGTGCGCAGGAACAGCAGCGTCAGTGAATAAGTGGCAGCGACGTTGGTATCGGCCCAGCCGAGACTGTTCGCCATCCAGAACACCAGGCCAATGGCGCCCAGCATCATAATGTTCGACCAGTTAACAGCGCTCAGGTGGAACGTGTCGGCGCGCACAATATGATGACGATAGTCCTGAGCATTCGGCGTGAATTTTTTCTCAAACACGTACTCCGCGCGTTCACGATTGAGGGTCAGCTCTTTGCGCCCTTCCAGCACCGTCTGATAATCGTTATACAGTCGGTCTTCGGTTTCGCGCAGCGTCGCCATATGGCGATACACCCGCGCCACCAGCATGAAGCCGCCCCAGATGGTCAGCGCCATCCACAGCGCGGTGATCAGCAGCATTTTCGTCGACAGCATGGCCAGGTAGGCCGCCGAGCCACCGGTCAGGATAATGCCCTGCACCAGCTCCGGCAGGCGCACAAAGGCAATGGTGATGGCACGGATATCGCTGGTCAGGCCTGCCAGCAGCGAGGCGCTGCCGAGCTTCTCTACGCGCTCGACCTGCGTGTCGAGGATCCGTTTGATAAACTCGCGGCGCAGGCGATAGACAAAATGGTGGCCCAGGGTCGTCAGCGCGAGCTGCGAGCCCAGGGTGACCGCCATCAGCAGCAACAGCAGGCCGAGAAATTCTGGCAGTACGGCGAGCGTCGTGTCGACCGTCTCAATCAGACGTACGTTGATGAAGGCGATAAGCCCGATACCGAGTGCGGCGCTCAGCAGGCTCAGGGCGATAACGCCGATAAAGGGCCAGCGATACTGACGCCAGACAAGTAACAGAAGTTCCATAACAGCAACCAGAGCAATCAAAACAGCCAGCAGTGTAAACTGCTGAGCTACCACATCAAGAATAATTCTTATTTTTATTCGTTATCATGCGGCGCGGCGGAAGGTCAGGTTATAGCGCCACGGTCCAACCTGCGGATGACAACCTTCTTTCAGCGGCAGAATCGCGTGATAGAACAGCCGTGATTCACCGCCCCACACCACCACGTCACCGTGCTCGAGCAGCACCCGCCGCAGCGGATCGCTGCGCCGTAAGCCGCCAAACTGAAACACGGCGGGCAGCCCAAGCGAGACCGAGACGATCGGTGCATCCAGGCGCGCTTCGTCTTTATCCTGGTGCAGCGACAATTTGGCCCCCGGCTGATAGCGGTTAATCAGGCAAGCGTCCGGGTCAAAGCCTCGGTAACCGGCGCGTTCCGCCGCCGCCTGTGCCAGCTGGCGAAAGCACGCGGGCATCGCCGGCCAGGATCGGCCGCTGAGCGGATCGACCGACGCATAACAGTAGCCATGGCGATCGGTGCTCCAGCCTAGCGGCCCGCAGTTAGTCATCGCCACCGACATGGTGTAACCGCCCGGCGTCACCATATGGCGAAACGGCGAGACGGCGGCCACCTGTTCAATCGCCGCTAACAATACCGTGCTGTGCTCGCGCGCCAGCCGACGCACAATCATCGCGCCGGGTGCCAGCGGCTCTGACCACGGCGTCTCTTCGGCAAATAAATCTAACATTCCCCCTCCTCAGCTTTTTCCCGCTGCAACAGCCGGGCTTTGCGCGTCGCCCCCCAGCGGTAGCCTGACAGACTGCCGTCGCCGCGAACGACCCGGTGACAGGGCACCAGAATGGCCAGCCGATTGGCCGCACAGGCGCTGGCAACCGCACGCACCGCTTTGGGCCTGCCGATAGCGGCCGCTACCTGCTGGTAGCTTCGGGTTTCACCGGCAGGAATCGCGCGCAGCGCCTGCCAGACCTGCTGCTGAAACGCGGTGCCGCGAATATCCAGCGGCAGGTTGAGCGCCGCAGCATGAGGCTCAAGGCTGGCAATCACGGCACGGGTTTGCTCGCTGACCAGCGCATCGCCCTCCAGCAGCTCGGCGGCAGGAAAACTGTGCTGTAGTTCGGCCAGCAGCCCGGCATCATCATCGCCAAGCAGTACGGCGCACACGCCGCGCTCGCTCAGCGCGACCAGGCAGCGCCCCAGTGAACACTCACCGACGGTATAGTGAATCTGCGCCGCTTTGCCACCCTGACGTCGCGCGCGCGCCGTCATTCCCAGCAGTGCATCGGCATGGCGATAGTAACTGCTGCTTGACGGAAACCCTGCGGCCAGCACCGCCTGCGTGACCGGCTCCCCCTCACGCAGGGCCTCGCGCAGCCGGTTCGCCCGCCAGGCCTGCTGCCAGGCTTTTGGCGTCAGGCCGGTTATGGACTTAAATAAGCGATGAAAGTGGTATGGGCTAACCGCCACAGCCTGTGCCAGTGCCTCAAGCGTGACCGGGCTGTCCTGCTCCAGCAGCCGACAGGCGCGGGCCACTTTGGCTATATTTTGCTGTTCAGGAGAAAGGCGGTCGGGCTGGCAGCGTTTGCAGGGGCGGAAACCGCCCGCCAGCGCGGCGCTGGCGTCGCGATAGAAACGTACGTTCTGGCGCAGCGCATGGCGCGCGCGGCAGGACGGACGGCAAAAGATGCCGGTGGTCAGTACGGCAAACACGAACTGACCGTCGGCCTGAACATCGCGATCGAGAACCGCCTGCCAGCGCGCCTCGTCGGTATAGAGAGAATGAATAGTCATTGCGGGCTCCTCCTCTTAGTGTAATCGTCACCGTGCCAGAAAGGAGGCATTAAAAAACCCGCAATCTTGCTTTTTAATTTTTGCCGCTGACCAGGAAAGCGCGGAACTGTGGTGACATCCAGGTGGTGAAACCGTCGCCTTCTTTCATAATCATATACACAGCCAGCCCCTGCTCGCGCACCACCTGCTGGGCCTTTTCGGTACCCAGCACCATCAGGCCAGTATCCCAGCCATCGGCTTCCAGCGCGGTCGGCGCGATCACGGTGACGGACACCAGCTTGTGAGTAATCGGCCGCCCGGTTTGCGGGTCGATTACGTGTGAGATCCGCTGGCCGTCAAGCTCGTAATAGTTGCGGTAGCTTCCGGAGGTGCTGATACCGTGGCCGTTAATATCGACGATCGCCTGGACCGCGTTCTCACGGTCGGTCGGTTTCTGAATAGCCACGCGCCACGGCTGACCGTCGCCGTTCATCCCACGGCTCACCAGCGCCCCACCAACGGAGACCAGATAACGCGAGATGCCTTCTTCCGCCATCAGGCGCGCCAGATGATCGGCGGCGTAACCCTCGCCTACGGTAGAGAGATCGACGTACAGATCCGGGATCGATTTTTGTAAATACTGCCGATCCGCGCGGTTGATCACCGTCAGTTTGTCCAGCCCGGTGCGCGCTTTAGCGGCGTCAATCTGCGCCTGGGTCGGCGTACTCACCGGCTGTTTATCCGGACCAAAGCCCCAGAGGTTGACCAGCGGCCCAACGGTGATATCCATTGCGCCAGCGGTTTTACGCCCGATACGCAGTGATTCCGTCACGATATCGGCCATGGCTTCGCTCACCGGCCACGGCGTCGTGCTCTGCGAGTGGTTGAAGCGCATCAGCGCCGAGTCGTTCTTCCAGGTCGACAACAGACGGTCATCGCCGTCCAGCTGCGTCTGCACCTTGTTGCGCAGCGCTTCGGCCCGGTCTTTATCAATCCCCACCACGCTCACCCGCCAGAAGGTGCCCATGGTTTTCCCTTCCAGTACGGTCGCCGTCGCTTTTGGCGCAGCCGGCTCGCTGGCGTTATCGCAGCCCGTCAGTACTATTGCGACGCTCAATAGCGCCATGCGTAAAAAAGTCATTTCCATCCGTTATTACCCTCCTGCAATCGGCGCAAGAGTACACTAATTTGTGGTGTTCAGGCATAAAAAAAGGGGCCAAAGGCCCCTTATGCAACGGTGTTATCAGTATTAGAACTGGTAAACCATACCCAGTGCAACAACGTTGTCGGTAGAGATACCGGCTGACTGAGTGAAGTCGTTTTTGTCCAGCAGGTTGATTTTGTAGTCAACGTAGGTGGACATGTTTTTGTTGAAGTAGTAAGTCGCGCCCAGGTCGATGTATTTCAGCAGATCCTGGTCACCGTAGTTCACTACGCCGTTATTGATGTTTTTACCTTTAGACTGCAGGTAAGCAATGGACGGACGCAGACCGAAGTCGAACTGGTACTGTGCAACCACTTCAAAGTTCTGTGCTTTGTCAGCAAAACCGTAAACGCCAGCGTTCGGGGAACCACCGAAACGAGTTGCGTTGTAGGTCTGGGTGTACTGCGTTGCCAGATAGACGTTGTTCGCGTCATATTTCAGGCCAGCAGAGTAGGTTTCAGCGCGATCGCCGCTACCGTAGATTTTGCTGGTGCTAGTCACGTTACCAGCAGCATCGGTGGTGTTGAAGGTGCTGGTGTTCTGCTCAGTAGTACGTTTGGAGGAGGAGATTGCACCACCAACGCTGAAGCCTGCACCGATATCATAAGTGATAGAACCGCCGAAACCGTCGCCGTTCTGTTTCAGAGCCTGACGACCGTTAGCCGTTGCGCCTTCACCTGATACGCTGCCGTTTTTACCCTGATACTGCAGAGCAAAGTTCAGACCGTCAACCAGACCGAAGAAGTCGGTGTTACGGTAGGTTGCAACGCCGTTCGCACGGGATTGCATGAAGTTGTCAGAACCGTAGGTGTCGCCGCCGAATTCCGGCAGA
This sequence comes from Kluyvera genomosp. 2, assembly GCF_036759865.1. Classification (NCBI taxonomy): domain Bacteria; kingdom Pseudomonadati; phylum Pseudomonadota; class Gammaproteobacteria; order Enterobacterales; family Enterobacteriaceae; genus Kluyvera; species Kluyvera genomosp. 2. The sequence goes on along the minus strand of NZ_JAPKIA010000014.1, from coordinate 54,240 downwards.
ACGTCGGTCCAGGAGGTCACGTCGTAAACAACGCCGTAGTTACGACCGTAGTCGAAAGAACCAGCGTCAGCAACACGGATACCCGCGAAGCCTACACGGGTCCAGGCCTGGTCAGAAGAACCTTCAGTGTTGTTCGCCTGAACGTTGTATTCCCACTGGCCGTAACCGGTCAGTTGGTCGTTAACCTGAGTTTCGCCTTTGAAGCCCAGACGAACGTAGGATTGGTCGCCGTCAGAACCGTTGTCGCTGGAGAAGTAGTGCAGGCCATCGACTTTACCGTACAGATCTAATTTGTTGCCATCTTTGTTATAAATTTCAGCCGCATTTGCTGCGCCCGCTACCAGCAGAGCCGGTACCAGGAGGGACAGTACTTTAACTTTCATGTTATTAACCCTCTGTTATATATATATGCCTTTATATATGCCACTGCTTACTGATTAACCCTCATTAATCAGTCGGCAGACCCATTGTGCTGTAAAAACAGGAATAATCCAATAAGAATATGATACGAAAACCCTTGAAATGTTTCATTTATCCATATAGATGTTTCAAAATGTAAAACTTACGGAACTTTTACAAGCACAAAAAGCCAGGAAAAATAGCACTAAAAATCAAAAAGCAAACAGAAATATACATTAAATCAATGAGTTGAAAATCATCAAAGTTATAGCACTGAATGGTAAAACAAAACCTTCACCCACAACTAAAATAGTCAGCGCTATCATCATTAACTTTATTTATTACCGTCATTCAGTTCTGAATGTCTGTTTACCCCTATTTCAACCGGATGCTTCGCATCCGGTTTTTTTTACCCTTCTTTACATAAACTGAATCAAACTGTGCTACCTCGCCTAAATTGTAACGACTATTAACTAATCGATTCGCATCAAAAAAAACAATATCGCCTACCGACGAAAATTAATATCTTGTTAATTAGTGCTATTTTTCTTAATGTTTGGTAAATAATTGTACAATAACGGCCTATTTGTACACATTCCGCACAATATTGAATTTTCCCATCGGCGGAATAATACCGTTGATATTTTTCTGGCTCAGCGCCAGGCCCCTCTCCCCACGACGATTTTGCCGCGTTGATGCATCCAGGCAGATTTTTTGTATATACTGCCAGCAGAACAAAGCAGGGTTTACACGCCTCAATGCGCTATAAGCTTGAGCATATCCTCATTCAGATGCCGTTATGATGGGTTACACACGCCAATGAGTCAGTCCGACAAGATGAGCCCGACGAAATTTTCCCTGCTCCCAGGGAGCATCACCCGTTTCTTCCTTCTTATGATCATTGTCCTGCTGGTGACGATGGGCGTGATGATTCAAAGCGCGGTCAACGCGTGGCTAAAAGATAAGAGCTATCAGATTGTTGATATGACGCATGCGGTCCATAAACGAATTGAGACCTGGCGCTACACGACCTGGCAAATCTACGACAATATCGCCGCCGCCAGCACCAGCGCCACGCCGGCCGAAGGTTTACAGGAGACCCGCCTCAAGCAGGACGTCTATTACCTTGAGAAGCCAAGACGTAAAACCGAGGCGCTGATTTTCGGCTCTCACGACAGCGCAACGCTCGATATCACCCAGCGCATGTCAACCTATCTGGATACCCTATGGGGCGCGGAAAACGTACCGTGGTCCATGTACTACCTTAACGGCCAGGACAACAGCCTGATCCTGATTTCAACGCTGCCACTCAAAGATCTCTCCTCCGGTTTTAAGGAGTCGACCGTCGGCAGTATCGTCGATTCACGACGCGCCGAGATGCTCCAGCAGGCCAACACGCTGGACGAACGAGAGACTTTCTCAACCCTGCGCCGACTGGCATGGCAGAACGGCCGCTACTTCACCCTGCGCACCACCTTTAACCAGCCGGGGCATCTGGCGACCGTCGTCGCCTTCGACCTGCCGATTAACGACCTGGTGCCGCCAACCATGTCGCTGGACAGCTTCCGACTGGAGCCGGACCCGGCACAGAACGCCCAGCGCAGCCAGGATAAAGATCCCAGCGACAGCGTGGCCATCAACTTTAATAGCTCGCGCATTGAGATCACCTCAGCGCTGAACTCCACCGGCATGCGCCTGGTGTGGCAGGTGCCGTTCGGCACGCTGCTGCTGGACACCTTCCAGAACATCATGCTGCCGCTGCTGCTGAATATCGGCCTGCTGGCGCTGGCGTTGTTTGGCTACTCCACCTTCCGTAACCTGCCGACGCGCGGCAGCGCCAGCAGCATGCCCTCCAGCGGCACCAACAACGAATTACGGGTGCTCAGGGCCATTAATGAAGAGATTGTTTCACTATTACCGCTGGGGCTGCTGGTGCACGACCAGGAGTCTAACCGTACAATAATCAGCAATAAAATTGCCGACCACCTGCTGCCGCACCTCAACTTGCAGAACATCACCAGCATGGCGGACCAGCATCAAGGCGTCATTCAGGCCACCATCAACAACGAACTGTATGAAATTCGCCAGTTCCGCAGCCAGGTATCGCCGCGCACTCAAATATTCATCATTCGCGACCAGGATCGTGAAATTCTGGTGAATAAAAAACTCAAGCAGGCGCAGCGCCTGTACGAGAAAAACCAGCAGGGCCGCGCGGCATTTATGCAGAACATCAGCGATACGCTGAAGCAGCCGATTAAGGCGCTGGCCAATGAAGCCAGCCGCATCGACACGCCGGACAGCCAGAAGCTGGCCAACCATGCCGATCTGCTGGTGCGCCTGGTGGATGAAATCCAGCTGGCGAACATGCTGGAAAACGACAGCTGGAAAGGCACCTCCTCGCAGTTCTCACTGCAAGAGCTGATTGATGAAGTGGTGCCGGAAGTGCTGCCCTCGATCAAACGCAAAGGGCTACAGCTGCTTATCAACAACCAGGTCCCGGCCAAAGAACAGCGCCACGGCGACCGCGACGCGCTGCGCCGCATCCTTCTGCTGCTGATTCAGTATGCCGTCACCACTACGCAAATCGGCAAAATTACCCTTGAAGTGAGCGCCGATGAGTCGGCGGAAGAGCGTTTAACCTTCCGCATCCTCGACACCGGTAACGGCGTGTCGCACGGCGAAATAGACAACCTGCATTTCCCGTATCTCAACGACACGCAGTCGGACCGCTACGGGAAGGCTAACGCCCTCACCTTCTGGCTGTGCGATCAGCTGGCACGCAAGCTGGGCGGGCACTTAAACATTAAAGCGCGGGAATCGCTGGGCACCCGCTACACGCTGCACGTGAAAATGGCGGTACGCGAAGAAGATGCCGAGTCAGAAGAGCAGCTGCTCGACGACGTTGTGGCGATGATTGATATCACCTCCAATGAAATCCGCAACATCGTGACTCGCCAGTTGGAAAGCTGGGGGGCAACCTGCATCAGCCCCGACGAGCGTGCAACAAGTCAAGAATTTGATCTGTTTTTAACGGATAATCCGTCTAATCTTACTGCTTCCGGCTTGCTTTTAAGCGATGATGAAGCCGGAGTTCGTAAAATTGGCCCCGGCCAGCTGCGCGTTAACTTTAATATGAGTAACGCCATGCAGGATGCCGTGCTCCAGCTGATTGAAGAACAGCTGGCGCAGGAAGAAGTCACAGAGTCGCCGTTGGGGGGCGATGAAAACGCTGAGCTTCACGCCAGCGGTTATTATGCGCTGTTTGTTGATACGGTACCGGAAGATGTTAGCAGGCTGTATACTGAATCTGCGGCAAAGGACTTTGCTGCACTGGCACAGACAGCTCACCGCCTTAAGGGTGTGTTTGCCATGCTAAATCTGGTACCTGGCAAGCAGTTATGTGAAACGCTTGAACATCTTATTCGAGAGAAAGATGCATCCAGCATAGAAAAATACATCAGCGACATTGACGCCTACGTCAAGAGCTTGCTGTAGCAAGGTAGCCTTTACATGAACAATATGAACGTAATTATTGCCGATGACCATCCGATTGTGCTGTTCGGGATTCGTAAATCTCTGGAACAGATTGAATGGGTAAATGTTGTCGGTGAATTTGAAGACTCCACCGCGCTAATTAACAATTTACCCAAACTTGATGCCCACGTACTGATTACCGATCTCTCCATGCCTGGAGACAAGTACGGCGATGGTATTACGTTAATTAAGTATATTAAGCGCCATTTCCCAGGGCTGGCGATTATCGTACTGACCATGAATAACAACCCGGCGATTCTCAGCGCCGTGCTGGATCTCGATATCGAAGGGATCGTGCTGAAACAGGGCGCGCCGACCGATCTGCCTAAGGCGCTGGCTGCGCTGCAGAAAGGCAAAAAATTCACCCCGGAAAGCGTCTCTCGCCTGCTGGAGAAAATCAGCGCCGGCGGCTACGGTGACAAACGTCTGTCGCCAAAAGAGAGCGAAGTACTGCGCCTGTTCGCTGAAGGTTTCCTGGTGACCGAGATTGCCAAGAAGCTGAACCGCAGCATCAAAACCATCAGCAGCCAGAAAAAATCGGCGATGATGAAACTGGGCGTGGAAAACGACATCGCGCTGCTGAACTACCTCTCCTCCGTGACGCTGTCGCCGTCAGACAAAGACTAAGCATTGCTGCACATCGGGCCTGCATTCCGTAGGCCCGATAAGCGCAGCGCCATCGGGCAAACCTGCACCCAGCGCCGGATGGCGGCGTTGCCTTATCCGGCCTATTCCCGCGCTTTACGCACCCTTGCGGCATAAACCGTTAATGTCTGTTTGAGCACATCCAGCGTAACCGGCTTCGACAGACAGCTGTCCATGCCCGACTCCAGGCAGCGCTGCTTCTCTTCGGCCAGCGCATTCGCCGTCACGCCCACCACCGGCAGGGTCAGCCCCAGCTGGCGGATGCGCTGCGTCAGACGGTAGCCGTCCATATTCGGCATGTTCACATCGCTCAGCACGATATCAATGTGGTTCTTGCTCAGCACGTTCAGCGCGTCGACGCCATCATTAGCGGTTTTGCATTGATAGCCCAACGATCCCAGCTGATCGGCCAACAGACGGCGGTTGATCGGATGATCGTCGACGACCAGGATCATCATATCGTCGTTGCTGTCCGCCGGCGCTTCATGCGCCGCCTGCAGCTCAGCCGCGTCGCCGGTTTCTACCTTCACGCGATAAATACGGCCCAGCAGGGTCATCAACTCATGCGGCGACACAATACTGTGCACCCACTGCCCGGGCTCGAATTCCTGCGGAATACCGATATGCCGGCGGCAGAAGACGACCGCCGCCCGGCCAGCCCAAGGCTGCGACAGGGTATCATCGGCGATCAGCAGATCGTCCGGCCCCGGCGTCTCGCCGCCATAATTGCGCACGTCGATACCGTGGAAAGAGAGCAGCGTATGAATAAAGTCGGCAAGCGAGGCGTTGCGCACCGCCAGCCAGCAGCGGATCTTCGCCAGCCCGTCAATCTCGAGCGGCATCTGCGGCTGTTCACCGTACAGCGGAATGCGCAGCGTAAACTGGCTACCCATGCCCGGCTCGGTATCAACGGCGATGTCGCCATCCATCATATTGACCAGCTTTTCACAAATCGCCAGCCCCAGCCCCGTGCCCTGGAAATTACGCTGCACGCCGGTACCGACCTGGAAGAACGGGTCAAACAGGCGCACCACCTCTTTACCCGGAATGCCCACGCCGGTATCCCGAATGCTGATGCTCAGGTAGTACCCTTCCCGCTTCAGGTGCAATACGATGCAGCCGATGTCGGTGAACTTAATCGCGTTGCTGAGCAGGTTAGAAATAACCTGCTGAAGGCGCATCGGATCGCCCATCAGCTTCATCGGCACGTCTGGTTCGATAAAGCAGTACATCCCGAGCTGCTTTCTGACCACCAGCGGTAGGTAGTTGGCGGTAATATGGTTCATCACCTCTTTAGGCGAGAACTCGCGCGGCTCAATTTTCAGCTGTTCGGATTCAATCTTCGAGAAGTCGAGAATGTCGCTGATGATCTTCAGCAGCAGGCCGGAGGAGTTGTTCATCGCCGTCACCAGACGGTCGACCCCCTTCGGCAGCTCTTTGGTTTGCAGCAGATCGAGGTTACCGATAATCCCGTACAGCGGCGTGCGCAGCTCATGGCTGACCGTCGCCAGGAACATCGATTTTGACTGGCTGGCCTGCTCGGCCGCCTGCGCCATCTCCTGCAGCGACTCTTCCATTTTGACGCGGGAACTCACGTCCACCAGCACGCAGATCGCCACGTTTTCATTACGATAGCGCGAATGCACAAAGCTGATTTGCAGGTTGGTATTGTTGCTGGTCAGCACATCAACGAAGTTGACCTGTTGACCGCAGATGATCTGCGTGAGCCGCTGACGGTCTTCGTGGGTCAGCATGTTCAGATAGTTATGCGCCAGCTCATTACTGAGGATATTCGTACCGTCCTGGGTGCGAAGAATACAAATTCCCACCGGCGCCGAGGCGACAATCTTGCGGTTAAACTGTTCGTGCTCTTCCAGGCGCAGCGCGTCGGACTCCGCGGGTAAGAAGATACGCCGCTCGTACATCCGCGCCATGGTAAACAGCGCAATGCCGGTGAGTACGTTCAGCAACAGCGCGTTGAGCACCAGAATACGAATACGCTCCAGCACGGCGTCCAGCGGCACCGAATAAACGATGCTCAGCGACGACGGCGCCAGCGTCTTTTTCAGCACCAGTTCACGGTAGCCTGCGGTGTAACCAAACCACAGACGCTCCTGCATCCCCCGCGCGCTGATGCGCAGACGGCTGTCCGGCCCGGCCAGTGAGATCAGCGTATTACCGTTTTCATCCAGAATAGACACCCCCATCGGCATACTGCCTGGGGTAAAGAAGTTTTCCGCGCGAATCGTTTGTTCCACGCCCAGCAGCGCCTGCAGACGATTAGCCAGATAGACCGGGGTCAGCGCATAGAAATAGCCCACGCTCTGGCGCGGCCCCTGTCCCACCCAAAACAAGTTGCCGCCGCGATCGTCCTGCGGCGCATTACGGTAATCAACAATCCGCTGGTGCAGCTCTTTCAGCGCTTCGGTGCGCTCAACCGGCATTTCGCGCAGGCCAAAATTGGCCATGCAAAGATTATCGCTGCCCACCAGGAACACGCGGTTAAGATCATAGGCGGCCGAGAAATTTTCGCGCCAGTAGCGCAGGAACCAGGCCAGCGACTCCAGCGGCCCGCGCCAGGTGGTGTCGAGCGCGCCGCAGTCAGAATCGGAGAACAGCGGTTCAAAGTCCGGTACGTCAGAAGTGTCTTTTAATGCGCCTGCCGGCATGACGCCGTTGGCGGCGGTTAAGCGGTTTTCCGCAATGTACTTCAGCTCCTTAATAACATCGGAGGTTCGCTGAAAGTAGCGCTGCGCCTGATCGGAGTTAAGGTTAAATTCCTGACGAATTTCCGACTCTTTCTGATGCAGAGCATTCACGATGTAGAACACGGAAATCAGCGCGATAAGCAGCCAAAGCAGCAGCGCCAGAGCCCGAAACAGGTAGCGTGAGACTTTCAGCGTTGTGCGGAAGGAGACAAGATATTTCAAGTTGGCGAAACTCCGCCGTCAATGGCTAACAGGATGTGGTTAAGGTAGCGGGAAAAGGCCTTTGCCGCAATGTTAATGAAAAAAGGGCCGGTATTCACCGGCCCTTTCACTACGATATTTGACGATTACTCGTCAGCGTCGTCCGCTACATCATCTTCGCTGTCGGTTTCCGGCGCGATTTCATCATCACCTTCCGCCACGCTACCGTCGATAGCGTCCAGCTCTTCGTCGTCAACCGGCTCGGCCACGCGCTGCAGGCCCACCACGTTTTCATCTTCCGCAGTACGGATGAGGATAACGCCCTGAGTGTTACGCCCGACCACGCTGACTTCCGACACGCGGGTACGCACCAGCGTCCCCGCGTCGGTGATCATCATGATCTGGTCACAGTCGTCGACCTGTACCGCGCCCACCACGGAGCCGTTACGCTCGGTGACTTTGATAGAGATAACGCCCTGCGTCGCACGCGACTTGGTCGGATACTCTTCAGCAGCGGTACGTTTACCGTAGCCGTTCTGAGTGACGGTCAGGATTGCACCTTCGCCGCGCGGAATAATCAGCGATACCACGCTGTCGTTTTCCGCCAGCTTGATACCGCGTACGCCGGTCGCAGTACGACCCATGGCGCGAACGGCATCTTCTTTAAAGCGCACCACTTTACCGGCGGCGGAGAACAGCATGACTTCATCTTTACCTGCGGTCAGGTCAACGCCAATCAGTTCGTCGCCTTCGTTCAGGTTCACCGCGATAATACCGGCGGAACGCGGACGGCTGAACTCGGTCAGCGCCGTTTTCTTCACGGTACCGCTGGCGGTCGCCATAAAGACGTTCACGCCCTCTTCGTACTCGCGTACCGGCAGGATGGCGGTGATACGTTCGTTCGCTTCCAGCGGCAGCAGGTTGACGATCGGACGGCCACGCGCGCCACGGCTGGCTTCCGGCAGCTGATAAACCTTCATCCAGTACAGACGGCCCCGGCTGGAGAAGCACAGGATGGTGTCATGGGTGTTGGCCACCAGCAGACGGTCAATAAAGTCTTCTTCTTTAATACGCGCTGCTGACTTGCCTTTACCGCCACGACGCTGAGCTTCGTAATCGGTTAACGGCTGATATTTGACGTAACCCTGGTGAGACAAGGTCACAACAACATCTTCCTGGCTAATCAGGTCTTCGATATTAATGTCGGCACTGTTGGCGGTGATTTCGGTACGGCGGGCGTCGCCGAACTGTTCGCGAATCAGCTCCAGCTCTTCGCGGATCACTTCCATCAGACGCTCGGCGCTGCCCAGAATGTGCAGCAGTTCAGCAATCTGTTCCAGCAGCTCTTTGTATTCGTCGAGCAGTTTTTCATGCTCAAGGCCGGTCAGTTTCTGCAAACGCAGATCCAGAATCGCCTGCGCCTGCTGTTCAGTCAGGTAGTATTTACCGTCGCGAACGCCAAACTCAGGTTCCAGCCATTCCGGACGCGCGGCGTCGTCGCCCGCACGTTCCAGCATCGCCGCGACGTTGCCCAGTTCCCACGGCTGCGCCACCAGGCCCGCTTTCGCTTCAGCCGGGGTCGGAGCACGACGGATCAGTTCAATGATCGGGTCGATATTCGCCAGCGCAACCGCCAGCGCTTCCAGAATGTGCGCACGATCGCGCGCTTTACGCAGTTCGAAAATGGTACGGCGAGTCACCACTTCACGACGGTGACGCACGAACGCGGCAATAATATCTTTCAGGTTCATGATCTTCGGCTGACCATGGTGCAGCGCGACCATGTTGATACCGAAGGAAACCTGCAGCTGAGTCTGGGAGTAGAGGTTGTTGAGAACCACTTCGCCCACCGCGTCGCGTTTCACTTCAATCACGATGCGCATCCCGTCTTTATCAGACTCGTCGCGCAGCGCGCTGATGCCTTCAACGCGTTTGTCTTTGACCAGCTCGGCGATTTTCTCGATCAGGCGCGCTTTGTTCACCTGATACGGAATTTCGTGCACGATGATGGTTTCACGACCGGTTTTGGCGTCGGCTTCCACTTCCGCGCGCGCGCGGATATACACTTTACCGCGGCCAGTGCGATAGGCTTCTTCAATCCCGCGGCGGCCGTTGATGATGGCGGCAGTCGGGAAATCCGGGCCAGGAATGTGTTCCATCAGGCCTTCGATGGTGATGTCTTCGTTGTCGACATACGCCAGACAGCCGTTGATCACTTCCGTCAGGTTATGCGGCGGAATGTTGGTTGCCATACCTACGGCAATACCGGAAGAACCGTTGACCAGCAGGTTAGGAATTTTGGTCGGCATGACGTCTGGAATTTTTTCCGTACCGTCATAGTTGTCCACAAAGTCTACCGTCTCTTTTTCGAGATCGGCCATCAGCTCATGAGCGATTTTCGCCAGACGGATTTCCGTGTAACGCATTGCCGCCGCGGAGTCGCCGTCGATGGAACCGAAGTTCCCCTGGCCGTCCACCAGCATGTAGCGCAGCGAGAACGGCTGGGCCATACGAACAATGGTGTCATATACCGCAGAGTCGCCGTGCGGGTGGTATTTACCGATCACGTCACCCACGACACGGGCTGATTTTTTATAGGCTTTGTTCCAGTCATTGCCCAATACGTTCATGGCGTAAAGTACGCGACGGTGTACCGGCTTCAGGCCATCTCGGACATCCGGCAGCGCACGGCCAACAATGACCGACATCGCGTAATCCAGATAAGAGTTTTTAAGCTCTTCCTCAATGTTGACCGGTGTAATTTCTCTCGCAAGGTCGCTCATCTAACCGCTATCCCTCTACTGTATTCCCGGATTCAAAGGTCGCAAATTATAACACATTAGCGTAAAGACAGGTAAACCCATTAGCACCTGCCGGACGCTTTATTCGCGCGTCGGTACTGATATACTCGCAGGCAATAATGAAATAAGGAGCAGGAACACCCATGAATGCCGAAAAAGCTGCGGTAGCGCATAACGTTGACCACGAAGAAATCGCCAAATTCGAGGCCGTCGCATCACGCTGGTGGGATCTGGAAGGGGAATTTAAGCCCCTGCACCGCATTAACCCGCTGCGCTTAGGCTACATCGCCGAACGTTCCGGCGGCCTGTTCGGTAAGAAAGTGCTGGACGTTGGCTGCGGCGGCGGCATCCTGGCAGAAAGCATGGCCCGCGAAGGTGCCACGGTGACCGGCCTGGATATGGGCTTTGAGCCGTTACAGGTGGCGAAACTCCACGCGCTGGAAACCGGTATTCAGGTCGAATACGTACAGGAGACAGTAGAAGAACACGCGGCGAAGCACGCCGGGCAATATGACGTCGTCACCTGCATGGAAATGCTGGAACACGTCCCGGACCCACAGTCGGTGGTAAAAGCCTGCGCCCGGTTGGTCAAACCCGGCGGCCAGGTCTTCTTCTCCACGCTCAACCGCAACGGTAAATCCTGGCTGATGGCGGTGGTCGGCGCGGAATACATTCTGCGCATGGTGCCCAAAGGTACGCACGACGTGAAAAAATTCATCAAGCCTGCCGAACTGCTCAGTTGGGTTGATCGGACCGTGCTCAAAGAGCGCCATATGATTGGCCTGCACTACAACCCGATAACCAATAGCTTCAAGCTGGCACCGGGCGTTGATGTTAACTATATGCTGCACACTACCGCCAAAAGCGAGTAAGCCGCTGATGACGCTGGCCCGCAGGCCGGATAAGGCGCAGCGCCGCCATCCGGCGCTGCGCCGACGTTCAACGCCTGATGGCGCTTCGCTTATCAGGCCTGCAAACCTATCGGCCCTACCAATCATTGGTATTGCCACTGCGGCAAAATTGCGCTGCATCATATAGCGCAATTTTTCCCTTCGCCGAAGAAATCAGCACTCGATCAAATTTTCATTTTTTTTTGCGCATTATTGACATCCCCGCCAGCCCTTATGCGCCGTGGACTTCGCGTTTTTCACCCTTTATCAACCTCAATTTAACGTCAAAATCAACCCTTGTACTCAAAAGAATCCAGACTAGAATACTCACCATATAGCGTTTAATTAATCAACGACCCCCTACATGTAGTATTTATCCACAGGTTTTACTACAACCGGCATTGTGGATAAATCAGGGGATATTTTCCTTTTCACGGACAGGTAACAATCACATGAATCAGAGTCTGCTGGTGACGAAGCGTGACGGCCGCACAGAGCGCATTAACCTCGACAAAATTCATCGCGTGCTGGATTGGGCAGCGGAAGGGCTGCATAACGTCTCGATTTCTCAGGTCGAGCTGCGTTCACACATCCAGTTCTACGACGGAATTAAAACATCTGATATTCATGAAACGATTATCAAAGCAGCCGCAGATCTGATCTCCCGCGAAGCACCAGACTACCAGTACCTGGCCGCACGCCTGGCGGTATTCCACCTGCGTAAAAAAGCCTACGGCCAGTTCGAGCCGCCGGCGCTGTTCGACCACGTCAAACACATGGTCAATCTGGGTAAATACGACAATCATCTGCTGGAAGACTATACGGAAGAAGAGTTCAAGCAGATGGACTCGTTTATCGTTCACGACCGTGACATGACCTTCTCCTACGCGGCAGTTAAGCAGCTTGAAGGTAAATACCTGGTACAGAACCGTGTGACCGGCGAAATCTACGAGAGCGCGCAGTTCCTGTATATTCTGGTCGCGGCCTGCCTGTTCTCCAACTACCCGCGTGAAACCCGCCTGAGCTACGTGAAGCGCTTCTACGATGCGGTTTCCACGTTCAAGATTTCTCTGCCTACGCCGATTATGTCCGGCGTACGTACCCCGACCCGTCAGTTCAGCTCCTGCGTCCTGATCGAGTGCGGCGACAGCCTGGATTCCATTAACGCCACCTCCAGCGCGATTGTGAAATACGTTTCCCAGCGCGCCGGTATCGGTATCAACGCCGGTCGCATTCGTGCACTGGGTAGCCCGATTCGCGGCGGTGAAGCGTTCCACACCGGCTGTATTCCGTTCTATAAGCACTTCCAGACGGCGGTAAAATCCTGCTCTCAGGGCGGCGTACGCGGTGGTGCGGCCACCCTGTTCTACCCAATGTGGCACCTGGAAGTCGAAAGCCTGCTGGTCCTGAAAAACAACCGCGGCGTCGAAGGTAACCGCGTGCGTCACATGGACTACGGCGTACAGATCAACAAACTGATGTACACCCGACTGTTGAAAGGTGGCGACATCACGCTGTTCAGCCCATCCGACGTCCCGGGGCTGTATGATGCATTCTTTGCCGACCAGGACGAGTTTGAGCGCCTGTACGTACAATATGAAAACGACGACAGCATCCGCAAACAGCGCGTTAAAGCGGTCGAGCTGTTCTCGCTGATGATGCAGGAACGCGCCTCTACCGGCCGTATCTACATCCAGAACGTTGACCATTGCAACACCCACAGCCCGTTCGATCCGGCTATTGCGCCGGTGCGCCAGTCTAACCTGTGCCTGGAAATCGCGCTGCCGACCAAACCGCTGGACGACGTGAACGACGAAAACGGCGAAATCGCGCTGTGTACGCTGTCCGCGTTCAACCTGGGGGCCATCAACAGCCTCGACGAGCTGGAAGAGCTGGCAATCCTGGCAGTGCGCGCGCTGGACGCCCTGCTCGACTACCAGGACTACCCGATCAAAGCCGCAGAGCGCGGTGCGATGGGTCGTCGTACGCTGGGCATTGGCGTTATCAACTACGCCTACTGGCTGGCGAAAAACGGTAAACGTTACTCCGATGGCAGCGCTAACAACCTGACGCACCAGACTTTCGAAGCCATTCAGTACTACCTGCTGAAGGCCTCTAACGAGCTGGCGAAAGAACAAGGCGCCTGCCCGTGGTTCAACGAAACCACCTATGCGCAGGGTATTCTGCCGATCGATACCTATAAGAAAGACCTGGATGCGATTACCAACGAACCGCTGCACCTCGACTGGGAAGCGCTGCGTCAGTCCATTACGACCCACGGCCTGCGTAACTCTACGCTCTCTGCACTGATGCCGTCCGAGACCTCTTCGCAGATCTCCAACGCCACCAACGGCATCGAACCGCCGCGCGGCTACGTGAGCATCAAAGCGTCGAAAGACGGTATTCTGCGCCAGGTCGTGCCGGACTACGAGCATCTGGGTAACGCCTACGAGCTGCTGTGGGAAATGCCGAACAACGACGGCTATCTGCAGCTGGTGGGGATTATGCAGAAGTTTATCGACCAGGCCATTTCCGCCAACACCAACTATGACCCGACGCGCTTCCCGTCAGGCAAAGTACCGATGCAGCAGCTGCTTAAAGACCTGCTGACGGCCTATAAGTTTGGCGTGAAAACCCTGTACTATCAAAACACCCGCGACGGTGCGGAAGATGCTCAGGATGACCTGGTGCCGTCCATTCAGGATGACGGCTGCGAAAGCGGCGCCTGTAAGATCTAATAACGATTGCCGGGCAGCGATACGCTGACCCGGCCTTTGATTTCCGTACCGACGAAAACCTTATTCGGTGTACGGATTTTTTTGCGATGATATTGTAAGCAGGTAAGTAACCGCCATCCGGCATTACTCTCCAGACAGGATTGACATCAATGGCATACACCACTTTTTCACAGACGAAAAACGATCAGCTCAAAGAGCCGATGTTCTTTGGCCAGCCGGTCAACGTGGCACGCTACGACCAGCAGAAATATGACATCTTCGAAAAGCTGATTGAAAAACAGCTCTCCTTCTTCTGGCGTCCGGAAGAAGTGGACGTGTCCCGCGATCGCATCGACTACCAGGCGCTGCCGGAACACGAAAAGCACATTTTCATCAGCAACCTGAAGTATCAGACCCTGCTGGACTCCATTCAGGGCCGTAGCCCGAACGTGGCGCTGCTGCCGCTGATTTCCATTCCTGAGCTGGAAACCTGGGTGGAAACGTGGGCGTTTTCTGAAACCATCCACTCGCGATCTTACACCCACATTATCCGCAACATCGTCAACGATCCGGCGATTGTGTTTGATGACATCGTCACCAACGAACAGATTCAGAAACGCGCAGAAGGCATTTCCAGCTACTATGACGAGCTGATCGAAATGACCAGCTACTGGCATCTGCTGGGCGAAGGCACCCACAGCGTCAACGGCAAAACCGTGACCGTGAACCTGCGCGAGCTGAAAAAGAAACTCTACATCTGCCTGATGAGCGTGAACGCGCTTGAAGCCATCCGCTTCTACGTCAGCTTCGCCTGCTCTTTCGCTTTCGCCGAGCGCGAACTGATGGAAGGCAACGCCAAAATCATCCGCCTGATCGCGCGCGATGAAGCCCTGCACCTGACCGGTACCCAGCACATGCTGAACCTGCTGCGCAGCGGCACCGATGACCCGGAAATGGCGGAAATCGCCGAAGAGTGCAAACAAGAGTGCTATGACCTGTTCGTTCAGGCCGCTCAGCAGGAAAAAGAGTGGGCAGACTACCTGTTCCGCGACGGCTCGATGATTGGCCTGAACAAAGACATTCTGTGCCAGTACGTTGAATACATTACCAACATCCGTATGCAGGCGGTCGGCCTGGATCTACCGTTCCAGACCCGCTCCAACCCGATCCCGTGGATCAACACCTGGCTGGTCTCTGATAACGTACAGGTAGCACCGCAGGAAGTGGAAGTCAGCTCATACCTGGTCGGTCAGATTGACTCGGAAGTTGATACCGACGATCTCAGCAACTTCCAGCTGTAAGATGAGCCGGGTTTTTCTGCGCATCACCGGCACGCGTCTGCTGTGCCAGGATGAACATCCGTCCCTACTGGCGGCGCTGGAGTCCCACAACGTTGAGGTGGAATATCAGTGCCGTGAAGGCTACTGCGGCTCCTGCCGCACGCGGCTGGTATCGGGCCAGGTTGACTGGCTGACCGAGCCGCTGGCCTTTATCCAGCCGGATGAAATTTTGCCCTGCTGCTGCCGGGCAAAAGGCGATATTGAAATCGAGATGTAACGGTTAGTACACGACATACCTCTTCGCTAATGGCGCCGATAAACGGCGCTTTTTCTTTTCTGCGCCAACACGCCGCCGCGCGCCCAGCCGGCAGAAGTCGACTCAGACCGCAAAATGCGCGATTCCGCTTTCGATTAACGCGCGAATATGTTCGATATCAAACAATTTTCCATAATGATGTGACTTAATGTGATGAAAACGAACATTGAGGACACACTATGGACAGCGCCTCTGTATCTGAATTCGACGTTATTATCATCGGCGGCGGTGCCACCGGCGCCGGGATCGCCCGCGACTGTGCCCTGCGCGGGCTGAAGGCGGCGCTGGTAGAGCGTTTTGATATCGCCACCGGCGCCACTGGACGCAATCACGGTCTGCTGCACAGCGGCGCGCGCTACGCGGTGACCGACGGCGAGTCGGCGCGCGAATGCATCAGCGAAAACCAGATCCTGCGCCGGATTGCCCGCCACTGCATTGAGCCCACCAGCGGCCTGTTCATCACGCTGCCGGAAGACGATCTGCACTATCAACGTCCCTTTATCGAGGCCTGTCTGGCCGCCGGTATTCAGGCTGAAGCCATCGACCCGCAGCTCGCCAGGCGCATGGAACCCTCGGTTAACCCGGCGCTGACCGGGGCGGTGCGCGTGCCGGACGGCACCGTCGATCCGTTCCGCCTCACCGCCGCCAACATGCTTGATGCGCGTGAACACGGCGCAACCATCCTGACCGCTCACGAAGTCACGGGGCTTATCCGTCGCGGCGACCGGGTAGAGGGCGTCAAGCTGGTCGATCGCACCACCGCCGAACAACGTGAGCTGCGCGCGCCCGTGGTGGTCAACGCCGCCGGGATCTGGGGCCAGCGCATCGCCGAATATGCCGATTTACGCATCCGCATGTTTCCAGCCAAAGGCTCGCTGCTGATTTTCGAAAACCGCCTCAACCAGCACGTTATCAACCGCTGCCGCCCTCCCGCCGACGCCGATATTCTGGTGCCCGGCGATACCATCTCACTGATTGGCACGACCTCCACACACATTGACTATCGTGATATCGATCGCTGCCGGGTCACACCTGATGAGGTTGACATTCTGCTGCGAGAAGGCGAGAAGCTGGCGCCCCGTATGGCACATACGCGCATTCTCCGCGCCTACTGCGGCGTACGGCCGCTGGTGGCGAGCGACAACGATCCCAGCGGGCGCAACGTCAGCCGCGGCATTGTCCTGCTGGACCACGCTGAGCGCGATGGGCTGGAAGGCTTTATCACCATTACCGGCGGCAAGCTGATGACCTATCGCCTGATGGCGGAGTGGGCCACCGACGCCGTCTGCCGAAAATTGCGCCACAGCCGCCCCTGCTCAACCGCCGACACGCCGCTGCCCGGTTCTCAGGAGACCGCCGAGAAAACGCTGCAGCGCATGATCTCCCTGCCCGCGCCGCTCCGCGGTTCTGCGGTCTATCGGCACGGCGACCGGACCCCGGAGTGGCTCGGCAACAGCCGCCTGCACCGCAGCGTGGTGTGCGAATGCGAAGCCGTCACCGCCGGTGAAGTGCAGTACGCGGTGGAAAATCTGGCGGTTAATAATCTGCTGGATCTGCGTCGCCGTACGCGCGTCGGCATGGGGACCTGCCAGGGAGAACTGTGCGCCTGTCGGGCGAGCGGCCTGCTGCACCGTTATCAGGTGACCACCGCCGCCCAGTCGCTGGCGCAGCTTTCTGACTTTCTTAACGAGCGCTGGAAAGGCGTCCAGCCGATTGCCTGGGGCGATGCGCTGCGCGAAAGTGAACTCACGCGCTGGGTGTACCAGGGTCTGTGTGGCCTGGACAAGGAGGGCAACCATGAGATTTGATAGCGTTATCATCGGCGGCGGGCTCGCCGGACTGCTGTGCGGGCTACGGCTACAGCAAGCAGGGCTACGCTGTGTCATTGTCAGCCGCGGCCAGAGCGCGCTGCATTTCTCCTCCGGGTCGCTGGATCTGCTCGGCGCCCTGCCCGATGGCCAGCGCGTAGACGATCCCGTCAGCGGCCTTATCGCGCTCGCCGAGGCATCACCGCAACACCCTTATGCGCTTCTCGGTGCCGATAACGTGCTGCGCTATGCGCAACATGCGCAAACGCTGCTGGCTTCCTGTGGTCTGAACATGCAGGGCTCCAGCACGCAAACGCACCAGCGCGTAACGCCGCTTGGCACCCTGCGTGATGCCTGGCTCAGCCCGCCGGATATTCCCGTCACACCGCTGCCTACCGGCGCCATTCGCGTGGTCGGCATCAGCGGTTTTCTCGATTTCCAGCCGCACCTCGCGGCGGCCTCTTTGCAGCAACAGGGGCTGACGGCTGATACCGCCGAAATCGATCTCCCCGAGCTGGACGTGCTGCGCGATAACCCAACCGAGTTTCGCGCCGCCAATATCGCCAGGGTGCTGGACGAAAAAGCATACTGGCAGACGCTGTATCAGGCGCTGCTGCCGCTGTGCGAGGGGCACGATGCCTTGCTGCTTCCCGCCGTTTTTGGCCTGCGCGATACCGCGCTATTCGACTGGCTTAACGCCAGCCTGCCCTGCCCGCTATTTTTACTGCCTACGCTGCCGCCTTCGGTGCCCGGTATGCGTTTGCACGCCGCACTACAGCGGCAGTTCGTCAGCCTTGGCGGTATCTGGATGGCGGGGGATGAAGTCGTGCGCGTCAGCCACGCTGACGGTAACGTTGACGCCGTCTGGACGCGTAACCACGGCGATATTCCGCTGCGCCCACGCTACGCCGTACTGGCCAGCGGCAGCTTTTTCAGCAACGGGCTGATCGCCGGGCGCGAGGGTATCCGCGAATCGATTTTGGGGCTGGATATCCAGCAACCCACGCCGCGCGCGGCGTGGTATCACGATAATTTCTTCGCTCCGCAGCCGTGGCAACAGTCCGGCGTCATCGTGGATGACGCCCTGCGCCCGGCGCAACGTGGCGTCACCTTTACTAATCTGTTTGCCATCGGTTCCGTTCTGGGCGGCTATGATCCTATTGCCCAAGGGTGCGGCGGCGGCGTCTGCGCGGCCACCGCCCTGCACGCTGCGGAGCGGATTATCGCGGCGGTGGGAGGCCAACCATGAGCCAGAACAGCTTTGAAAACTGCATCAAATGTACCGTCTGCACCACCGTCTGCCCGGTGAGCCGCGTCAACCCACGCTACCCCGGGCCAAAACAGGCCGGGCCGGACGGCGAACGGCTGCGGCGCAAAGACAGCCGCCTCTACGACGACGCGCTGAAATACTGTATTAACTGCAAGCGCTGTGAAGTGGCCTGCCCTTCCGACGTGAAAATCGGCGATATTATTCAGCGCGCCCGCGCCGACTACGGTCAGCAAAAGCCGGGAGTGCGTGACGCAATCCTCAGCCATACCGATCTGATGGGCAGCCTGTCCACGCCGTTTGCGCCGCTGGTTAACGCCGCCACCGGCCTCAAACCGGTACGTCAGCTGCTGGACACCGCGCTGAAAATCGACCACCGCCGCAGCCTGCCAAAATACGCCTTCGGCACCTTTCGCCGTCGCTACCGGCACATTGCCGAACGACAGACGCAGTTCGCCGAGCAGGTGGCATTTTTTCACGGCTGCTACGTTAACTACAACCACCCGCAGCTGGGGCTCGATCTGATTACCGTTCTCAACGCCATGGGCGTAGGCGTGCAGCTATTAAGCAAAGAGAAATGCTGCGGGGTGCCGCTGATTGCCAACGGCTTCTTCGACAAAGCGCGGCAACAGGCGCAAAGCAACGTGGCGTCGCTACGCGAAGCCATTGAAGACAAGCAACTGCCGGTGTTAGCGACCTCGTCGACCTGCACCTTTACGCTGCGCGATGAGTATCCGCATCTGTTAAATGTCGATAACCACGGGCTCCGTGAGAGCATTGAGCTCGCAACGCGCTGGCTATGGCGAAAATTGGACGAGGGCGCCGCGCTGGCATTAAAGCCGCTGCCGCTTAAGGTGGTGTATCACACGCCGTGCCACATGGAGAAAATGGGCTGGTCGCTGTATACGCTGGAACTGCTGCGCCGTATCCCGGGTCTGGAGCTGCAGGTTCTCGAATCGCAATGCTGCGGCATCGCCGGAACCTACGGCTTCAAAAGTGAGAACTACCCTACCTCACAGGCGATAGGCGCGCCGCTGTTCGCACAAATTGAAGCCAGCGGCGCCGATCTGGTGGTGACGGATTGCGAAACCTGCAAATGGCAGATTGAGATGTCCACCAGCAAGCGCTGTGAACATCCCATCACCCTGCTGGCGCAGGCGATTTCGCGTGATTGAGCCTGGTGCCCGCGATGTGCCGGGTGGCGCTGCGCTTACCCGGCCTGCATTCCGCATCCGACGTCTAGAGTACCAGCGAATCGACGACGTTAATCCAGCCGTGCTCGCTGGCAACCGGTTTGCCGTGCAGCCAGCGGCGCAGCATGTTCAGCGCCATCATGGCGCACACTTCCTGGCGTATCGCTAAACCGTGTCGCGTATTGCTGAACTTCACCTGCAGCGCGTGGGTGCCTTCCGCCGTCGAGAGCGCAAAATTAATGTGCTCGCTCTCCAGTCCGCTGACCGCCAGAGCCAGCCCGGCAAAGTGATTAACGCGGCGCTCGGCGGCCCAGCGCGCGGTCTGCGCCAGGGTTTCATCCTGCGGCGGCACCACTTCACTGGCCAGCAGCGGCGCATCGGCGCGGGAGAGCTGTAGCGCAATCAGCCCGCTGGTGAACTGCTCGCTCAGCGTCAGGCTCAGCTGTTTTTCTTTCAGCACGCGGGCCAACTGCGCGGGCAGCCCCTCGGTACCTTCAAAAATCAGGCTTTCCCCGGCCACTTTCTGTACCTCTGGCCACAGTGCCAGCATCGCCTCGCGATGCTCCGACGGGCCGGTCAGCTTCAGTTCAATAATCGGCATGGAAGAGCGGTAGCCCATCGTCACGCCCGGCGGCAAATCAAGATGCTGCAAACTTTGGGCGAGGTCGCTTTCCGAGCGGCCAAAGGTGGTGAGTCGTAGACACACCGGCGGCTCACCAACCGGGTAACGCTGGCGGATGCGCGGCAGAATTTCACGTTCCACCATGACTTTAAATTCCGACGGCACGCCCGGCGTGAAGAACATAAGACAGCGGTTGAGCTTCACGGCGAAGCCGCAGGCGGTGCCCACCGGGTTATCAATCAGCTCCGCGCTGGCCGGGATTTCCGCCTGCTTGCGGTTGCTGGGTGCCATCACGCGGCCGCGCTCGCTGAAAAATCGCTCCATAAACGCCAGCCACTCTTCATGCATAACCAGCGATTCCCCTTTGGCGGTCGCCGCCGCCAGCGCGCTGAGATCGTCGCTGGTCGGCCCCAGACCACCGTTCACGATGAGAATATCGGCCTGCGTGCTGCGTTCGCGCAGAATCGCCACCAGATCATCCAGGTTATCGCCTACGGTATTGCGGCGGGACAGCGGAATACCCTGCTGGAAACAAAAATCAGCCAGCCAGGCCGCATTCGTATCGACGATCTGTCCCGATAAGACTTCGTCACCGGTGGACAGCATCTCAACCGTTATCATCACTTTCTCCATTAAAAAGAGGACGATTAACTATACACAAAATCATTCGAGTTACATCACAAAACGCGCCTGCGTTTTGACCTGAAGGGGGGAGAAGTGAATCACGCAAACGGAGGATTTAAGAGGGAAAAAAGGGGCGCAGCGGTAGCCGCCGCGCCGGGGAGGATCAGAACGCTGCGCTTACGCCGACGTACGGGCCATCGGCTACGGCGTTGTCGCGGTTGCCGTCTTTGCCGGCAAGGTTCAGGTAGCGATAGCCTGCTTCGATGCTGATCGGGCGCATCAGGGTGTATCGCGCGCCGGCGTTCGCTTCGGTATAGCTGTCGATACCGCTGGACAGCGAGTCCGGAGAATAATAGTACTCGCCGAACAGACGCAGGCTGTCGCCGATTTTCCACTGCAGGCCGCCGCCCACCGCTGCCGCATAGCCGGAATCGCCCGCTTTCGGATCGGTGTAAATACCTTTACCGCCCACGGTTGCCAGGAACGGACCCAGCGGGATATTCAGCCCCAGGCCCAAACCGGCGACATCACCGTCGTCATCGTTGTGCGTCCAGTTACCGGTTAACGCCAGGCCCGACGTTTCGGTGCCCATGCCAAAACCCAGGTTGGTATATTCTTTACCCGCCTGGCCGCTAATACTGATAGCACTCGCTGACGCAGAGGCAAACATCAGCCCCGCCAGACTCAATAACACGCTCTTTTTCATCTTCATCCTTTCACGCAAAGCAAAAATAAATCCCACAAACCGCTGAATTGTACTGCGTTAAACCGCGGTTTCAATCTACGAAATAGGCAATAATCGCCGCGATTGTAACGAATTACGACTCATACATCTGCAAAAATAATGAATTAAATTAACAAAATAACCACAGGATATGATTTATGCGGCAAACTGCGCGGCAACCCAGAGACCGAGCTGATGACGAGAAACTTTTATCCCGCTCCCTTTCATCGTTTCGGGCAGCCGTAGCCAGCGGCAGGGCTGCTGAAAACCGGCCAGTTTATCTTTGGCCCATACGGCCAGCGCAGGCAAGTCCAGCGCGGCTTCACCGTCCACTACCGCCACCGGACGCTGGCCAAACTCGGCGTCGTCCACTGGCACGATAAACACCTGATTGACCGCAGGGTGCTGGGCAATAACGCGCTCAACCGCTTCAGGCTGAACACCTTCACCGCCGCTGAAAAACAGGTTATCCAGCCGTCCTATTACCCGCAGGCGGCCATCATGCAGCTCACCGCGGTCGCGAGTCGCGAACCACCCCTCGGCATTAACCAGCGGCACGAGTGCACCGTCACGCCAGTAGCCCGCCGCCATGCTGGTCGCACGGAGCCAGATTTCGCCCTCAACCAGCCGCATCTCGCGGCCGGGCAGCGGCGTACCCACGTCATCGCCGCCGTTGGCCTCGCGGGCACAAACGGTCGACGCAAACTCGGTCAGGCCGTAGCCGCAGAAGGTGCGGATCCCCCGGGCGGCTGCCTGTTCCGTCAACGCCGCAGGAATCGCCGCGCCGCCTAATAACACCGCCTTGAGCGAGAGCGGCTGCCGGTCGTTAAACAGCCGCCACAGCTGCGTAGGCACCAGAGAAGCATGCGTGCAGCCTGACAGCGCATCGGCCAGCGGGCGTTCACTCACCGCCATCTGCGCACCGGCAAACAGCCAGCGCCAGAAGATCCCCTGCCCGGACACGTGGAACAACGGCAACGACAGCAGCCAGCAATCGCCTTCGCTAAACGGCATCAGGCTCAGCACGCCTTCCGCACTCGCCAGATGCGCGGCGCAGCGGTGAACCGCCGCTTTTGGCAGCCCGGTCGAGCCGGAGGTCAGCGTCATGGAGGCCAGCCGTTCAGCCTGCCAGCCGACATCGTGGTACTGGCGCGCGCTACGCAGCCGCAGCACAGGCAAATCGTAGTGCGCCTCGCCGTCGAGATTAAGCACATGGCTGAGGGTCAGCCCCGGCAGCAGTTCACTGACCAGAGACGCGGGCAGACGCGGGTTGAGCGGTAAAATGCGGGCGCCGCACTGGAGCAGCGCCAGCCAGGCCAGCACCGCCTGAGGATGGTTGCGGGCGCACAGCGCCACGCCGTCCCCTGCCCTGACACCCTGTGCCTGCAAACCGGCGGCCAGCGAGTCAACGCGCTGGCACAGCGTGGACCAGCTCAGCGTCTCGTCATCAAAACGCAGCGCCGCCGCCGCGCCGCGCTGCGCGCACCAGTGACGCCACGGCCAGTTTGTGAAGGTCACAGCAGCGGCTCCATATCCTCAATCGCACCGCACGGCAGCGCGCTGTGCGGCCAGCAGCGAATCAGCTGGGTCTGCATCAAATCCAGCGTATCGAGACCCGGTACGGTCTGCGGCGTCAGCCAGGCCGCGATACGCGCCAGCTGCGTGAGGCCAAGGCTGGACTCCAGCGAAGAGCTGATAACCGCCGTCAGGCCCAGCGCATGGGCGGCCGCCACCTGCGCTTTCACCCGCGCCAGGCTGCCGGTCAGCGTCGGTTTAATCACCACCGCCCGTAGCCCCGGCTCGGCTTCAAAGCGAAAATCCGCCTCGCGCAGGCTTTCATCCCAGGCAATGGCGATGCCGGTTTCCTGCGCAAAGGCGCGCGAATCCTCGCGGGTTTTACACGGCTCTTCAAGAAAAGCGATGCGCGCGCGATGCGCCGGGTCAACGTATTTAGCGAACTGCTGCGCCTTCAGCGGCGTCCAGGCGCGATTGGCGTCAAGACGTAGCGTCAGCTCCGGAATGGCTTCCAGCAGCAGATTCACCACCATGCCATCGCGAACCGCTTCGTACAGACCCACTTTCACTTTGGCGACTTTCTCACCAGGCATCTCAGCAAGCTTGAGCACCAGTTCATCAGGGTCGCCGGTACACAGCGGCGCGGCGCGAAAATCCGCTTCCTGCGGCAGTTCATCGTTGATTTCGGCCAGTGCGCAACTGATACCAAACGCCACGGAGGGCATCTCAGGCAACGGCGCGGCGTCATCCTGACGCCACGCGTTTGTCCAGGCCAGCAGCGCCGACTGTGCGTCGTCCAGCGTTTCGTGGCTGAAGCCCGGCAGCGGGGACACTTCGCCCCAGCCGTCACGCTCGCCGTCACGCAGGTAGACGAACAGCCCGTCGCGGGTTTTCAGCCGCCGCTCGCGCAGAACCACGCCCGCGTCCATCGGGATCTGCCAGCGGTAAACCTGGGCGCGACGCATTACGGGTTCCGTTTAAATTTGCTGAAGTCTGGCTGGCGTTTCTGGTTGAAGGCGTTACGACCTTCCTGACCTTCTTCGGTCATATAGAACAGCATAGTGGCGTTGCCCGCCAGCTCCTGCAGACCCGCCTGACCGTCACAGTCGGCATTCAACGCGGCTTTCAGGCAGCGCAGCGCCATCGGGCTGTTTTGCAGCATTTCGCGACACCAGCGAACGGTCTCTTTTTCCAGATCCGCCAGCGGTACCACGGTGTTCACCAGGCCCATATCCAGCGCCGCTTTGGCGTCGTACTGGCGGCACAGGAACCAGATTTCACGCGCTTTTTTCTGACCCACGATGCGCGCCATGTAAGAAGCGCCCCAGCCGCCGTCAAAGGAACCGACTTTCGGGCCGGTTTGGCCGAAGATGGCGTTATCGGCCGCAATGGTCAGGTCGCACATCATGTGCAGCACATGGCCGCCGCCGATGGAGTAACCCGCCACCATCGCCACAACCGGTTTCGGGCAGGTGCGGATCTGGCGCTGGAAGTCGAGCACGTTCAGGTGATGTACGCCGCTGTCGTCCTGGTAGCCGCCGTAGTCGCCGCGCACCTTCTGGTCACCGCCGGCACAGAAAGCTTTATCGCCTTCGCCGGTTAAGATAATCACGCCAATATTGTCGTCATAGCGCGCATCGGCCAGCGCCTGGATCATCTCTTTCACCGTCAGCGGGCGAAACGCGTTGCGTACCTGCGGGCGGTTAATGGTGATTTTGGCAATGCCGTCAGCGGATTTTTGATAGCGAATGTCGGTAAAACCTTCGGAACAGTCGTGCCATTCGGCCGGGGCGTACAGCATAGCTTCATCAGGATAAATCATAGCGAGTCCTATAAGTTAGCAGGCAAAATCTGCGCCAGACACGCCGCCACGTCCGCGGGATTTTCCCGGTGTGCGTTGTGTCCGGCATCACGAATAATATGGCAAGGCCGCGCAAGCGATTCGGCAATAGCACGAAACTTACGATCGCGTTCGCCACAAAGAAAGTGGAATGGGAAAGCGCAGGTTTGCAGCGCAGGCCGCAAATCGTCCTGCACCGCCAGCGAGGTGGCCAGCAGCATTGCCGCCAGCGCCACGCCGTTGTTTTCTTGTCGCAGCGCCACCAGAGCGTCGCGCTGTACGGCGGTCAGGCTGGCAAACACCGGCTGCTGATACCAGGCGTTAAACACCGTCGCCAGCGGCTGCTGGGCAAAGCGTTTCGCCCACCGCTGGTCGTTTTTCCAGCGTTCGGCGCGCTCGGCATCATCGGCGAGCCCGGGATGACCGCCTTCGACGATGACGCCTGCCAGTCCTGTCGGCTGCGAACAGCAGGCATAGTGCATCGCCACCCGGCCGCCCAGCGAGTACCCTACCAGCCAGTAGTTGAGTATGTTGTAACTCAGCAGCGTTGCCGTGAGCCATTTGTCCATGTCAGCGAAACCGCCTATCTGCACATTGTCCGAGCCGCCGTGTCCGGGAAGGTCAATATACAGGCGGTTTAGCGCGCTGAAGCGCTCACCCACGGGACGCCATTCGTGGCGATCGCCAGAAAAACCGTGCAAAAAGACCAGCCACGGCTGCGCGGGGTTGCCACGCTCGGCGACGGCATGGAGGATCATAGTTGGCTCACCTGCGCCAGCAGCTGCTGTAGCGTTTGTGCCCCGTCGGTGTCGTTCACCACCAGTTCAATCACCGTCGTCGCCGGTGCGCGCCAGGCCGCGCCGAGCGCCGACTCCAGCTCACTCCAGCTCTGCGGCTGATGGTAGTTCAGACCAAACATTTTCGCCGCGTGTTCAAAATGAACGTTCTGCGGCATAGCGTAAAAGCGCTCGCGCTCTTCCACTGGCGTGGGGAGCAGGGAGAAAATCTGCCCGCCGTTGTTGTTCACCACAATCAGTACCATCGGCGCCGAGACCTGGCGCAGCAGCGCCAGACCGTTAAGATCGTACAACGCGGAAAGATCGCCGACGATCGCCAGCGTTGGCCGCGCGCTGGCTCGCTGCACGCCCGCAGCCGTGGAAATCAGCCCATCGATACCGCTGGCGCCGCGATTGCTGTAGACCGGGTATCCCGCGGGCAGCTGGCCTAAAGCGTCAATCAGGCGCACCACGAGACTGTTGCCGACAAACAGCTGCCCCTGTTGCGGAAGATAACGATGAATACGGTGCGCCAGCTGCGCCTCGCCGAAGCGGTCGCCGTGCGCGGCAACCGTCTGCCAGGCCTGCGCGGAGATAGCAGGAATCACGGTGGCCCACGGCGCGCGTTTTTCCGCCGGATGCTGTTCCAGCCAGCGCGCAATGTTGCATACCAGACGACGCCCGCGATGGTGCGCCGGATCCAGACGGCCCGTAAGCGAGTCCACCAGCCAGTACTCGTCCGGCTCGCAGGCAAGCTGCCATTGCAGTACGCGTTTACCGGTCAGGCTGCTGCCGATTTGCACCACGATCTGCGCCTGACGCAGCTCGTTCACCGCCGCCGGGTTGCCCAGCCAGAGATCGGCGCAGGGCAGCGGCTGCCCGGTTTGCGACAGCACGTCGCCAATCAGCGGCCAGCCCAGGGTTTTCGCCCACTCGGCCACCTGCTTGCCTTCTTCGGCGCTCATGCGCCCGGCCACCACCACACCGCGCTTCTGTCGCCAGAAGAACCAGTCGCGCTGGGCCGCGCTTTCCTGATGCAGCGCCTCGCGCAGCCAGGGTTTTTCCCCCTGCCACCAGTTTCCCAGCGCCTGCTGCCAGGCAAGGCCGGTTTCATCCATGTCGCCGTACAGCGGCTCGGCAAACGGGCAGTTAATATGCACGCCGCCGGCGTGTAGCGCTCCCAGCGCATCGTCAACCACCGATACCAGCCAGCGAGCCGGGATGTCCTGACTCGGGCGCGGCAGCGAAACGGTATGCGACGGGTGTGAGGCAAACATCCCCGGCTGGCGAATAGCCTGATTTGCGCCGCAGTCAATCAGCTCCGGCGGGCGGTCGGCGGTCAGCAGAATAATTTTTTCACCGGTCAGGCCCGCTTCAATCAGCGCCGGATAGAGGTTCGCCACGGCAGTCCCCGAGGTGACGATCACCGCGACCGGCGCTCGGCTCACCTTCGCCAGCCCCAGCGCCAGGTGCCCAAGGCCGCGTTCATCGAAATGGGTATGATGGATAAAGGCGCGGTTTTCCGCCGCCGCCAGGGTGAGCGGTGTTGAACGTGACCCGGGCGCGATGCAAACGTGCCGCACGCCGTGACGGGTTAATGCTTCCAGAATCACCGCCGCCCAGCGTCGGTTAAATGCGCTTACTGACATGAAATTGTCCGGTATCAAAGATTGCGGCTCAGTATAAATACTACGACAACGTAGGATTTTGATATGAGTCGGTAATGTTCTATTCAGAGAACAACAATGAGCGCAGCCCTGCCGCTTTATTTTCGATTTCCTGCCACTCCTGCTCCGGGTCGGAACCGTCGACAATCCCGGCACCTGCGTACAGGCGTACCGTTCGGTCTTCAACTTTCGCCGATCGCAGCGTGACGCAAAATTCGCTCTGCTGACGAGAAAGATAGCCCGCGGAGCCCGCGTACGCTTCACGGGTAAACGGCTCAAAGCGCTCAATAAACGCCAGCGCTGCCGCGCGCGGCAGCCCGGCAACCGCCGCCGTTGGCTGGAGCTGCAGCAAACACAGCGCGTCGTCCGGCCGCGTGAGCGTCGCCTGGATGCGGCGACGTAAATGCTGCACCTTGCGCAGGCGTACAATTTCGGCAGGCAACACGTCCAGCGCTTGCGTTACGTCCTGCAAACGCTGGCAGATATCGTCAACGACCAGGCCGTTTTCGCGCTGATTTTTATCGTCGCGCATCAGCCAGTCGCCGAGCCGCTGCGCCACCGTCGGGTCGTCGTGCGCCGCCACGGTACCGGCCAGCGCCTCGGTCAGCAGATCAACGCCGCGCCGACGGAACAGGCGCTCCGGCGACGAGCCGAGAAACGCCCGCCGCGCATCAAACGCCATAAAGAAATGATAGCAAGAGAAATTGACCCGGCGACTTGCCGCCATCAGCGCCCCCGCGTCCGGCGCATGGGTGAAGGTGAGATCCGTGGCCCGGGCCAGTACCACTTTGGTAAACTCGCCGTGACGAATCGCCTCGGTCGCCTGCGAAATCAGCCGGCACCAGCCCTCTTTACCCGGGCGATGGGTTTCGCTCTCCTGACGCAGGGTTAAGGCCGCGCTCGCGTGGTGGTCCGTGAGCAATGCCAGGCACGCCCGCGCCAGCGCCGCATCCTGCGCCAGCGAGACGTCGCTGCACACATTCAGTCGCAGCACCGCCCGTCCCGCTTCGCGCCGCCACTCCAGGCGGGGTAAAAACAGCGAGCCCTCGGTCGGCGTGAAGGCGTTAATGCCGCAAACGCGCACATCGTCACGCGCCTGCATCGCCAGAAAATCATTGGCCTGAGTCAGCGAGGAGAAGACGCGTACCGCGCCCAGCGCGGCGATCTCTTCTTTGCCGCTGCGCTGCTGCCAGTAAAACTGCGGCCAGACCGCCTGACCATTGAGCCAGGCGAGCGGATCGAAGGCATCGTTCAGGGGGAAAGCGACTTCAAGGATTCGCGTGCCGGGCAACGCGGGAAAATCGTCTGCCAGACGCGCTGACAGGCTTTGTAGCGCCGCTAAGATTGACAGCACGCAAACCTCCCTATCATAAAAACCACATAGTATAAGGGGTACTACCCATAAATTGCAGTACCCACGATTAGGGAGCGGGCGGGTATCAAGGCAATATCGCACT
Source organism: Kluyvera genomosp. 2 (assembly GCF_036759865.1). NCBI lineage: Bacteria > Pseudomonadati > Pseudomonadota > Gammaproteobacteria > Enterobacterales > Enterobacteriaceae > Kluyvera > Kluyvera genomosp. 2. The sequence continues at coordinate 25,256 of NZ_JAPKIA010000014.1, read as the reverse complement.
GAAAAGCAACGGACTTTGCCTTTTACTATAGCGGGAATTGGCGGCTATGCGCGGGTCACCTCACGCGCCATACCGACGTGCGGAATGCCGTCTTCGTCATACACATCGGTGACGGCGACAAAACCAAACTGAGCGTAAAAGTCACGCAGGTGTGCCTGGGCACCGAGATACAGCGCGCGCTGCGGCCAGCGTTGCAGGCAAGTGTCGACGGCGCGGGCCATCAGCTGATGCCCCAGCCGCTCGCCGCGAACGTCAGCACTGACGATCACCCGGCCGACAGTCACCGGTTCGAGCGTTTCTTCACTCACCAGAATGCGCGCGTAGGCCACCAGCCTGTCGTCCTTCCAGCCCAGCAGATGGCGGTTCTCGCCGACCAGATCGTCGCCGTCGACATCAAGATACGGGCAGGTTTGCTCCACCACAAACACTTCACAACGCAGCTTTAGCAGCGCATACAGCGCCGGGACGGTTAATTCAGAATGGTGCAAATCTTGCCAGCAAATCATGGTAGGCTCCTTAGACCTTTTTTTACCGCCAGGGGCGCGGCGCTATGCAATTGACTTTTTTAGGCACTTCCGCGGGTGTGCCAACGCGTACTCGCAACGTAACAGCAATGCTGCTGAATCTGCAACACCCCACGCAGCCGGGACTGTGGCTTTTCGACTGCGGCGAAGGAACCCAGCACCAGTTGCTGCATACGGCGTTCAACCCGGGAAAAATTGAGCGGATTTTTATCAGCCACCTGCACGGCGATCATCTTTTCGGCCTGCCAGGGCTGATTTGCAGCCGCTCGATGGCCGGTAGCGCCCAGCCGCTGACGCTATATGGCCCGAAAGGGCTCGCTGAGTTTGTCGACGCTACGCTGCGGCTAAGCGGCTCATGGACCGATTTCCCGTTGGACGTGGTGGAAATCAGCGCCGGTGAGATTCTGGACGATGGTCTGCGCAAAGTGACCGCCTACCCGCTCAATCATCCGGTCGAGTGCTACGGCTTTCGCGTGGAAGAGCACGACAAGCCCGGCGCGCTGGACGCCAGGCGGCTGATTGCCGACGGCGTGCCCTCCGGCCCGCTGTTCCAGAAGCTTAAAGCGGGCGAACGCGTCACGCTGGCAGACGGCCGGATTATCGACGGCGCCCATTATCTTGCGCCGGCAACACCCGGCAAGAAAATCGCTATTTTTGGCGATACCGCCCCCTGCGATGCGGCGCTGGCACTGGCCCGTGACGTCGATCTGATGGTTCATGAAGCCACGCTGGAGGCCGCGATGGCGGAAAAAGCCAATAGTCGCGGCCATTCGTCGAGTGAACAAACCGCACAGCTGGCGCGAGCGGCTAACGCCAAACGGCTGATCGTCACTCACGTCAGCTCGCGATACGATGCCGAAGGCTGCCGCCGCCTGCTGGCCGAGTGCCGACATATTTTCCCGGACTGCGAGCTGGCCGACGATTTCGCCACCTTCACGCTGGCATAACGTTTTGTCTCACGGTGCCGATAACTGCGTTATTGAGTTCACGCTTTATACGCTGAGGGCACCATGGATAATTTCCAGAAAGAGATCGACGACAGGGCTAATCTGACCCTGTCCAACCGTTTTGAGCTGCTGCTGTTCCGCCTGGGCAAAGCCTCACAGAGCGACGCCTCGGAGCTGTACGGTATCAACGTGTTTAAGCTGCGCGAAATCGTCCCGATGCCGAGCTTCACCCGCCCCGCAGGCATCAAGCCGCCGCTGATGGGGATGGTGAACATTCGCGATCAGATTATCCCGGTTATCGATCTCGCCGCCGTCGCCGGCTGCACCCCCAGCAACGGGCTGAATATCTTGCTGATCACCGAATATGCCCGCAGCGTGCAGGCCTTCGCCGTCGAGTCGGTAGAGAATATCACCCGCCTCGACTGGACGCAGATTCACACCGCCGAAAAAGCGGTAAACGGCAAGTACATTACCAGCATCGCCTGCCTGGACGATCACCAGGAGAGCAACAACCTCGCGATGGTTATCGACGTGGAGCAGATTCTTTACGACATCACCCCGTCAAATCACGATCTGCACGCGAAAGAGCTCAATCCGCGCAAATTCAATATTAAGCCGGGCGCAACCGCCATTGTGGCTGAAGATTCCAAAGTGGCGCGCGCGATGCTCGAAAAAGGGCTGAAGGCCATGGATATCCCGGCGCAGCTGCACGTCACCGGTAAAGAAGCGTGGGAGAAAATTGAGCATATCGCCCAGCAGGCGGCGCAAGAAGGTGTGCCGGTAAGCGACAAAATCGCCCTCGTGCTGACCGACCTTGAAATGCCGGAAATGGACGGCTTTACCCTGACCCGCAAGATTAAAACCGACCCGCGTCTGCGCAATATTCCGGTGGTGATCCACTCGTCGCTGTCGGGGAATGCCAATGAGGACCATATCCGCAAGGTGAACGCCGACGGCTACGTTGCAAAATTTGAGATTAACGAGCTGGCCTCGGTGATTGAGCAGGTGCTAAAGGCACCGGGCGGTAAAACCGACGGCGCGCTGCACGCGGTGTAATCCCCCGTGCCGCAGGCCGCTTAACGGGCAATGGTCCGATCGATACGGCTTATCATGTACGGGAAGAAGGGGTTGGACGACATGCGCATCAGGGCATCCAGTTCAACCACCATCGCCCCGCGTTCGCCGCGCGCGGCCACGGTCCCCAGGCTAATACCGTACTGATTGCGCGGCTGAGGCTCGCGACCGTACAGGGAATCCGTCACCGGGAACGGCAGCGCAATATGCGAAAGCGAGTAAACATCGCGCGGATAATCAATGCCCAGCGGCGCCACGCGCGCATTCATCTGCCCGGCCTCGGTGGTGCGGGCCTCGGTTTGGGTGGTGGTAGGCTCAACGTTCGCCACAACGGTCACGCCGTATTGACGCGGCGGCGCGGGCAGCAGCCGTGAAAGCGCCGCACTGGATGACGCGCGCAGCAGCGGCGTCACGGTGGCGGCCTGGTTAAGGTCAAACAGCACCAGCTCGCTGCCGTTGGCAGTAAGCCGCTCGTATAAGCCGGTCAGCACCGCGTCACTGCTGACCGTCGAATCCATCACCGACTGGAAGGTCAAAATCGGCGGCAGCGCGCTCAGCTTATGCTGTCGCGCCCCTGCCGCTATTTGCTTTTGCAACGCCTGAGTGAGCGCATACGACTGACGTGCGGCGTTGACCGGGAACGAATTATATTTGAACGGGTTATACTCCGGGACAATGCCGAGCCACGCCGCTTTTGCAAACGCCGGGAAGACCGCCGGCCAACCGGCAACGCCGGCAAAACGGGCGAACGACGTAATGCCGATCATCGGCGAAATCAGGACCACCTGCTGCGGCCTGTCCAGCGTCGGGTCATCCAACGCATCCAGCGCATATTTCATCGCCAGCGCCCCGCCGTTGGAGTAACCCACCAGATGCAGCGGGCGATCCTTACCGCTCAGCGCCTTCGCTTCTCTTACCGCCAGCCGCGTAGCGGCCAGCCAGTCCTGCCACGCCACATCCGTTAACGCCCCGGGTACCGTGCCGTGCGCGGGCAGACGAATGGCCACGGCCACGTAGCCCAGTTGCTGATAGTGCATCGCAATATGCCGCATGCTGTAGGGCGTATCGGTTAGCCCATGCAGCAAGACCACCGCACCTTTTGGCTGCCCCTGCGGCTTCAGAACGACAGAACGGTTCCAGTCCATGGAAAAATGACCGGGATAAAGCGGGCTTTGCGCAAAATAGCGGTTAAACGACGCCTGCTGGCTGGCGGGCAATTTGTCGGTTACGTTGGCGCGAACGTCAGCGAAAAGCCGATTTTCCGCGCGGATGTAGCCGTCCCAGGTTGTATTATCGATGGCCGGAGCCTGCATGTCGTGCGGCACAAAGGTATGCCACAGCTGGAGAGGCGGTTTGCTTTGAATGTCGTAAATCCGCGTCCCCAGCACGCCGAGCAGCACAAAAACAACAAATAAAACCATGCGCTTAGTCCATTTCACCAGCATGACGTTGACGCAGCTCCTTAGGGTATCGAGTATTCTGGCTGGCCAACAGAGGCCAGCTTGAGTCAGTGGGTAATAGGGTATTACAAACCAAGAAGGTCGGCCTGAAAAATTCGCCAACCTTCTGAGGAATGCCAGACAGCAACCGCGCTCAGATCTCTTTAAACGCCATCTCAAGCCGGGCCATTAGCGGTTTAAACAGATAGCTCAGGAATGTCCTTTCGCCCGTTTTGATGGTGACGCTGGCCGGCATCCCGGCCTTAATTTTATGGTCACGCAGCAAACGCACCCCCTCAGGTAACACCTGAACTTCAGCCAGGTAATAAGGTTGTTGCGTTACTTTGTCGGTCAGGCGATCGGCGGAAACCGTCAATACCCGAGCCGGTACAGAAGGCAGCAACGCATGGTTTAGCGCGGGGAATAGCACATCGACAGTGAGCCCCGGCGCCAGTTTATCAATCGCATGCACCGGGATTTTGGCATCAATTTGCAACGGCTGACCGGCGGCGACAATGTCCATTAAACGTTCCCCCGGCTGAATCACCCCGCCAACGGTGCTGACCTTCACATCCAGCACAATACCGTCAATAGGAGAACGAATCACCGTGTTATCCCGTTCATGCCGGGTTGACTGCAGCTCATCTTCCAGCATCGCAACCTCTTTTTGCTTAAGCATTAATTCCGACTCCACTTCCCGCAAATACTGATGTTGCACCTGATAGGCCTTGATTCTCATCTCATTTTGCTGCGACTTTAACTTGGCGATATTGAGAATATCCTCTGATACGGTACTGGATATTTCTGCGGCCTCACGTTCCAGTACCATGAGCTGTGCTTTGGGGTAGTAATTTTTCTCACTGAGCGCCCGAACGGCGCCCAATTCTTTATTGATTAGCGTGAACTGACGTTCGCGATAGCCTTTTATTTTATTGAGGTTCTCCGTCTGCCCGGCCAGGCCATCCAGCGTCTCCTCAATCATTGATATCTCATCCTGCACATTTTTCCGGCGAGTTAAAAAGAGCTTCGCCTGCAGCTGCTGACTTTCCAGCAGGCGTTTATTGCCAGCAAAATGCTTGAGCAGCGACGGACTGAACGTGATGTGATCCGCCCCCGTCCTTTCCGCCAGTAAACGATCCTCGCTGGTTTTCGCCGAAATATACTGCGCGCTTAAGGCGCTGTAGCGCATGTCCAGCTGCAACGTATCCAGGCGCATCAGGACCTGATTTTTTTTCACCACATCGCCTTCTTTCATGTAGATATCCGTTACCCGCCCTCCGCTGAGATGCTGGATAGTTTTGCGATTATTCGACACCGTGACGGTACCATCAGCCACCACCCCGGCATCTAAAGGCGCTTTGACGGCCCATAATAAAAAACCGCCTACCGCAATCACGATAACGACCAGACCTTTAATGAGCGGCGGCCAGATATTGGTATCGATAGTGTCGGTTTCCGGCATGGCAGACGCTTTCGGTTTACTTTTCATGATAAGGCCTCGCGAGGGGCGTCATTGAGGGTCTGCACAACGGGATTGTCTGCCGTCGCGGCTTCGGTAGCGGAGACGGATTTCAGAATATTGGCCTGACGTAAATTGGCGAATACCTGCTCACGCGGACCGAATGCCTGCATCGTCCCCTCGTTAATTAGCAGCACTTTGTTCACAACGCCAAGCAGAGTTGGGCGATGAGAGATCAGCGCGACCGTTTGCCCGTGCTCGCGCAGCGCGATAATCGCCTTGATTAACGCCATCTCACCGGCATCATCAAGGTTGGCATTGGGTTCATCAAGAACAATAAAAGCCGGATTATTAAACACCGCTCGCGCCAGACCGATACGCTGGCGCTGACCGCCGGACAGCTGGTAACCATTAGCGCCCAGAGGGGTGTCGTAGCCCTGAGGCAGGCGTAAAATCATGTCATGGACGCCAGCGAGCATGGCTGCGGCAACGATCGGCGGGCTGTCGGTATGGCTAAAGCGGGCGATATTTTCGGCAATCGTCCCTTCGAACAATTCAACATCCTGCGGCAGGTAGCCGATAGAGGGGCCAAGCAATATTTTGTCCCACTGGCAAATGTCCGCCCCGTCAATCCGTACTTTTCCACTCAGCGGCTGCCATACGCCAACCATGAGCTTAGCCAGCGAACTCTTTCCGGAAGCGGAAGGCCCGATAATCCCCAGCACCTCACCTTGTTCGAGTTGGAAAGAAATGTTGCGCAGCGTGGCGATTTTTTGCCCTGGAGGCGCGGCGAAGACCCCTTCAACGCTAATCGTGCCTTTCGGGGTGGGAAGGTTCATTTTCTCTGGCGGGGCCGGATAATCGCGCAATAATGCGGTTAACTGCTTCCAGGCGCTGCGGAACTGCACAAACTGCTTCCAACTGCTGATAACCTGTTCCACCGGGCTCAGCACACGCCCCAGGATGATCGATGCGGCAATCATCAGCCCCGGGGTGATCTCCCCGGCGATCACCAACAACGCGCCAACGCCCAACGATATAGATTGCAAAAGTACGCGGACAAAACGGCTCAGGCTGCTGTATACCGCCGATCTATCGGCAATGTAGGTTTGTAAAATCATCACCTTACTGTGGCCTTCTAGCCAATGCTGCTTCAGGGAAGCCAGCATTCCCATGGCTTCAATAGCATCGGCATTTTGTAACTGCTTATTAAGCCTGCTGCTGTTATTCACGCTGAGCATATTCGCCTGTTGAATCGGATTTTTCGTCGACAATTCGGTTAATAACGTCAGGAAAAATAAAATAATAATCCCCGCAAGCGACAGATAACCTAATATGGGGTGAACCAGAAAAGCGACCAGTAAATAAAAAGGTGTCCAGGGGATATCCAGTAAGGCAAATAAGCTATTGCCTGCCAGCACCTGGCGAATTTGAGCCAGATCGTTTAGCGCCTGCGCCGGATTGTTATCACCGGTCGCAATTTTACGCTTAAACGTGGCGTTAAAGACCAACTGATTCAGCTTTACATCCAGGCGGTTACCGAGCCGGGTCATGACGCTGGAACGCGCGAATTCGATCATCCCAATGACGCAGTATAACCCAATGATTAACAACGTTAGCATGAATAATGTTGTGGTGTTCTGGCTGGCCAGAACACGATCGTACACTTGTAGCATATAAATTGCCGGCGCCAGCATAAGCATATTGATGACACTGCCAAAAAACAGCAGCACAATAAATGCAGGTCGGGTTCCTTTCAGAGCATTTTTCAATTCTGTGGACTTATACTGGCGCGGCATAGTTTACTCCTTATTAAACCAATAAGGTTGTGCTGTTATTACGGCGTTGATGAATTAACCCAGCTGGAAATCATTCAGCTGGATCGAATTAACCGCAGTATTCAACAACGTGATTTTGTCTCCGTTAGTGAAGCTCAGGACCGTTGACGTTCCGCTCGCCGCAATACTGACGTTGCTGGCAAAGTTCGCCGCCGTCAGCCCCCGACCCTGCAGGCTGATCAGATCCTGCCCCTGGTTCGGGTTGCTGTCGAAGTCGGTAATGATGTCCTGGCCAAAGTTAAGGCCGAAAATAAAGAAGTCATTCCCCCCGCCCCCGGAGAGGGTATCATTGCCGCTGCCGCCGTTCAGACGGTCAACGCCGTTGCCGCCCGTAATGATGTTGTTCAGTGCGTTACCCGTACCGGTAAAGCCGCCGGTCCCGGTGAATGCCAGCACTTCAACATTGTCGCTCAGCGTGTAGGTATTCAGGCTGGTTCTGACGGTATCATTGCCGCCATTCACCGCCTCTATCACCCTATCCCCTACATTATCAACAATATAAATATCATTACCGGCCCCACCCGTCAGGGTATCAGCACCCACGCCACCGTTCAGACTATCGTTGCCATTGCCGCCCAGCAGCGTATCGTTACCCGCCAGACCCGACAGGGTATCGTCACCGTCCATCCCGTTCAGCGTGTCGTTGCCGCTGCCGCCGGTCATGGTGTTTGCCAACGCGTTCCCGACGCCGTTAAAGTTCCCCGAGCCGGTAAAGATCAGGTTTTCAACGTTATCGGCCATCACGTAGCTGTTGAGAGAAACCGAGACGGTGTCCGTTCCGCCATTCACGCCCTCAACCACCACATCCCCCAGGTTATCAACGGTGTAGCTATCGTTACCGGTACCGCCGGTCATCTGGTCGGCACCCGCGCCGCCGTTGAGGGTGTCATTGCCGGCTCCGCCGAGCAAAATATCATCACCAGCCAGGCCGGACAGGGTATCGTTACCGTTGCCTCCGTCGAGATAATCACTGCCGTTGGTACCGACGAGCGTCGTTGCGCCGTTACCGCCCACCAGCATATTGCCGACAGTCTGGGTCGACGCAGAGGTCAGTACAACGGAAGGGTTTCCTTCGTCATCGGTCACGGTCACCACAACCCGCAGATTACGGTCCACCGTCAGTAACGTTGGGGTATAGGTGGCGGCCGTAGCCCCCACAATATTGATAAAGCCGAACAGCGTGCTCATTTGCCATTGGTAGCGGAAGTTGTTGCCGTTGGTCAGGCCATCGCCATCGGTGATCCCCGAAACATCGGCCGTCAGCGTCATGTTCCTGGTTGGAGTCAGATCGCTTATCACCGGCAGACCACGGGTCGGAAGATCGCGTGGCCCAACGGCGCTGGTGGCCGCCGAGATCAGCGTTTCGGCATCGCCCATCCGGTCGGTAAAGCTGGCAACCACCCGCAGCTGGGCGCCTGACAAATTATTGCCCACCCGGAATTCGGTCCCCGTCGCCTGGTCTCGCCACTGCCCGCCGATCAGCGCCTGCCAGGTATAAACGATCGGTAAATTACTCACCAGACCGTTACCATCCTGCACATCGGAAGCACTCACGCGCAGCAGATCGCCTGCCGCAGGTGCCTTGTTGTTAATATCGACGTTGCCCGTGGCTTTTTGCGCCGTCACCCACAGCTGTGTGCCATCACCGAACTCCAGCTTCTCGATATTAAGCAGGCGGTCGACGCCGTCACCGTCAGGTAAATTAGCCGATACCGTGGCATGATTGACCGTCAGGCTGCCATCCGGATTACGGGTAAACAGGTAGTTGCCGTTAACGTCGCGGTAGAGCGCAAGGTCAATTTCCCCTTTATTACCGTCGTTGAGGATTTCACGCACAGTATGGAGCTGACCGGGGTTCAATGTGCCGTTAAGCAGTTCAGCCTTGATGTCATTCATACTGTCGACGCTTTTAATCACCGCCCCCAGTTTATCTCTGACCTCAATGCGCACATTCAACCAGGCATCACCATCGATAATGTCATCCCCCGCTTTCCCCATAATGCGGTCACTGCCGCCGCCGCCGAGCAGAATATCGGCGCCATTATCCGGGTTAAGCACCACGCCATTGACCGCATTGTTGATGAGATTGCTGCCGACCACTTTGTCCAGACCGTTTATCCGCGCAACGCCGTCGAGGGTAAGGTTGTTGGACAGCGGCGTCCCCTGTACCGGCGCCGTGCCGATGGGCGCATCGGTACCAATTAACAGATCGTTAAATTTCCAGCCTGATAACCCTTCGACCAGGTCGAAGCGATCGCGCAGAATAAACTCCTGCTGATTGACGAAGATCGGAATACCCAGGTCGGAATTCGCCGCGTTCGGGTCACCTTTATGAATCGCCCAGTCGAAGCCCGCCATCCCGTTGTTACGCTGGATCCCTGCGCCCTGGACCATGATATCGTCGCCGGCCTCGCCGTCGTAGTCGGTATCATTCCCCTGGCCATTCAGCACATCATGGCCCACGATGGTGCTGTTAAAGAACAGCTCGGAATTTTCACCGGCCAGGGTATCGAAGCCATCCCCGCCTTCGATCCAGTCATCGCCTTCGTTGCCCATCAGCATATCGCCGCCGGAGCCACCGAGGATAAAGTCATCATCCAGGCCGCCGAACACCTCCTGCGCATCTTCGCCCACCACGATAAAATCCTTACCGCTGCCGCCGAAGCTCAGGTCGTTGCCGTTACCGCTGAAGATAACGTCGTTGCCCGCATCGCCGTGAAGGAAGTCCGCGCCGCCAACCGGGGTACCGGTGTCGGTAATAATGTCATCCCCATCGCCGCCGTGGACGGTATCCGCCTCATCGCCGCCATCCAGCCGGTCATTCCCTGCGTCTCCCCACAGGCTGTCGATACCTTTACCGCCTATCAGGGTGTCGTTGCCCGCAGATCCGCCCAGCACCACATGGCCATCGCCGGAGTATTTGAGGTAGGCACCATCCGCTTTGCCGTCACCGTCAACATCCGCACCGGCCGCTTTACGGACGACTAATGGCGTCAGAAGGTCTTTTAAGCGATCTCCCCAGAGAGGGTCCGCGCCGACCTGCACCGCCTTGTTCACTTCCAGCGTGTGATCGGGGGTCATAAACAGTTTTGCATGGACGTGAGAGGAACCTTCATCACCCAGATCGCTGTTACGCATGACCAGGGCGGCGAACGAGTTGGCCTCCAGTTGGTTAAGCATGTTTAGCCCCTGAGTTCGACTCAGGTAATAGAAACGGTCGCCGTCCTGTAGCATTTCCATTTGGGTTTCAAAGACAAAGTTGAACGTAGAGCCCAACATGCCGCCGAATTCCATTTTGCGTTCCGCCAGGCCGCCGATCCAGAAATCGACCTTGTTCAGCCCGCTCTCTTTGTTGGCCCATACGCCGGTACTGTTAAAGAAGTCAAAGGCGTCAGCACGGCTAGCGTCGGCATCAGGGCCGAACAGCAGAAACTCAACGGCCGCGCGTTTTGCCTCGATGGTGGTGGCGTTAAGAATCAACTCATGCTGACCATAGGCGGCCATAAAGTTGAGGATCGAGGCCGTATTTTTTAAATGCGCCGCAAAATCTGCCCAGCTGGTATACGGTTTTAATTCGCTATTACCGGTGAGCGTATAAAACTGATCGCGGGCCTGGTTGAGCGTCGGCATAAAAGTGTCGCGGCCGCGAGCAATATTGAGTGCGCCGAGATCGAGCGGCAAACCAACCAGATTATTACGCAGCGCGCCGGTGAGAAACTCATCAATTTCGTTTCCCACCTGGCGGGTCATACCACGGACAATGGCCCCGATGGCCGCATTATTATCCATGGAACCATTGTTATCGAACGCCAGTGGATTAAGAAACGCCTGAATAAGCCCCAGATTGTCACTTTGCATATCGATGCCCGTTCTGTCGACGGTCTCCGTCAGCATCGAGTGACCAAAGCGGTAAACGACGTGGGCAAACTCAGCAAAAATAGCCGGGTTAATATCGGCCGTGTTCGAGAAGACGAAGGGGTCAACCGCAGGCTGTACGGCACGCGCAAACTCTTCAAAGACGAGGTGCTGATACTGCATCTCGGTGGTGAATCGTCCCGCCTGGAACAAATATTCCCCGTTCCAGACCAGCGTGCTGGTATCCGCCGGAATGGCGGTGATTTCATGTCCTGGCATCAGCCATTGGTTAACCAGCCCTACATCACCTGACGCCAGCAGCGTGGTTTTGTACTGCTCAACCAGGCGGTTATGTTCATCATGGAAAACCGAGTGCACCGCAGTTAAGCCAATGTTTTCATTGCCACGCCCATCGCCGGTAATGAAGTGACGATCGAGCAGTTCGTTATCGTAGGTTCCCGCTTCCGTCGTGCCATTAATGACATTATCCGCATCCGGCGCCAGTATCTTAACGCCATCAACCGTGACAAATTTAGGCACCGCAGTGTGCGCAATATCGTCAAGGAAGGCATGGCCGGTGCGCAACGTGTCCGCAGGCAACAGTCCTCCGTTGGCTTCAACCAGACCATGCAGGGTAACAATCTGGACTTTTCCGCCATCGCTCAATATCAGGTTTCCGTAACGGTCGGTTGCCAGCAGCGGCACGTTGGAAATATCCGCATCCGTCAGCTGGATACCGAGGTACTGCAGCGCATGCGCCTTCACTTCGCCCCAGGTCGCAATCCCATGAGCACCGTCCAGCAGTTGGCCCGTAGGCTCCGGCTTACCGTCAATAAAAGTGTATTCCCGCAGGAATATCTGATGCGATGGATGAGAGGTATAGGTCTGGTTTTGGTCGATCCACGGCGTGGTGGTATTGACCGTATTCAGCGTTGCGTCGACTTTCGCCCGGGTGAGGATCATGAAATTTGCCGCGCCCGGGGCCGTGCTATAGAGCGGGTCATCGGGCATCAACGGGATAAACACGATCCCATTTCCGGCTTTCGGAATCAGATCCAGACCGTGGTCAAAGAACTGCCCAAAGAAGGTCATCCAGCCGTTAAAGGCCGGAGATAAACCAATGTCCGGCGAGAGATTCGGAATCGACAAACTGCCGTTCACGCTCCCGCCGCCGCCGGGAGCATCCGCAAGACCCGCGGCCGCTTCGACCGCAGCAGGGTTGTTCGTACTCTGATCGGAGATAATATTGCTAATCATACGCGGGTCAGCATCGTTCACCACGGCGTTCGGGCCCGATGCCAGCAGGTATTGCGCTAAGGTGGGATCGTTGCGGATAGCCTCCAGATCCAGCGGAACGAGTCTTGGCATCGTCTGGTCGGCAGAGCCAAACAGCTCCTGACCGGGTAACAGATTATTCCATGACCCATCAACGGTGCGTATTCCATACGGGAGCAGCGGATCGCCGACAAGCGCGGTGAGCTTATCGCCGTCGATACTGCCATCCGCATTGTTAGCCGATTCGGAGAGTTTGATCTGCTTGAGAATAAACGCCAGGTCATGTAGCGTAACCGTAAAATCATATTGTGCGGCCATACGTCATTACCTCAAAATTGAATCGCGATTAACATTCGTTTTTTATTAACGAACGTTCGGGCAATTACATTCCATCTTACTGAATTAGCTATCGAATGGCGGTTGCATAGATATCCTCCGGGCAACGTTGTTGATGACACGCACGTCCCCGAATGACAGACGCGGGGCCGCGCTGGCGATAAAGGTTAATCACGATGCTGGAGGAAATAATAAAATGACAGCCGAATACCGCTACGCCGAGAATGCATAGGGGGATGCTAAAAAAATAAAATGGGGGCGATGACAATCGTTAGAAAATCTTAATGATTATTTAAATATGTTAGTGAATGTAACGATTTTGTCATGATAAAACTATGGCATGCTGAAAGTCGCTTTCAATAATACTTTAGATTGATTTTCATTTAAATTTGCCACTGTAAAAACAGCAATTTAAACAAGGCGTAAGCGCTGGCTTTAATATTGAGCGTATTGATAACAATAGGTTGTAGATGACGAAAATATCTGGTGCGGGTAAACCGACACACAACTTTCTTCCTCAGTCATAAAACCGATGCGGAGAAGGTAAAAACGGCCGTCAGCAGTCTGCGCTCCAACGGCTAGCCTTTTCCTCCCCACACCGTCTGAACCGCCGGCAACATTATCCAGGGTATTTGACTAAGCGCTGCTTCAGCTCGCCAATGCCTTCTATGTGAGTAGACAGCACGTCTCCCTCTTTTAGCCACACTGGCGCCGGTTTCATCCCCATCGCAACCCCCGGAGGTGTCCCCGTCGCAATAATATCTCCGGGATTCAGCGTCATATAACGGCTTAAATACGCGACAATTTCTGCAACAGGGAAAATCATCTGCCGAGTATGACTGTCCTGGCGGATCTGACCGTTGACCTCAAGCCAGATACGCAGATTTTGCGGGTCGGTGATTTCATCCGCGGTGACCAGGTAAGGGCCTAATGGGCCGAAGGTATCAAAGCTCTTACCCTTATCCCACTGTGAAGACTGAAACTGGAAAGTACGCTCGGAAATATCATTTACCACACAGTAACCCGCTATATAATCAAACGCTTGCTCCTGAGGGATAAATTTTGCTTGTTTACCAATAATAATACCCAATTCAGCCTCCCAGTCGAGTTGACTGGAATGGGGAGGAATTAATATATCGTCATGTGGCCCACAGATTGAACCTGGTGATTTAAAGAATACTACCGGCTCCTGCGGAATGGGCATACCGGCTTCTTGAGCATGATCCCGGTAATTTAATCCTATAGCGATAAATTTCGAAGGTGTGGCAATTGGCGCGCCAATTCGTACTGATTTATCGATTAATTCCAGATTTTCCGGATCCAGTTGGCGAATAGCATCAAGACATTTTCGATCAAGCGTTTGGTGGTCAATATCACCCATCAAAAAAGACAGATCGCGGATATTTCCGTTGTTATCTATCAGCCCCGGCTTTTCTTTACCCACTTCACCATAACGACAAAGTTTCATATTTACCTCTGCTCATTTCGCCTGTTTTAAACTGTCCTCATTATAATATCTTGATATTCATTTGCTCATTATCTTTGCTGATAACCATTATATTTAATTATTATACCTTTGCTATCCCTTCAACGCCGCAGGAAAAACATCGCTAAGCCATTCAATAAACACCCGCAGGCGCGAAGGCAGATGCCGGTTATGCGCATAGACGACGTGGAACGGATACGGCGCCGGACGCCATGGGCTGAGTATCTCCACCAGCGTTCCGCTGGCCAGCGCGTGTCGCAAAGAGTATGTAAAGGTCTGCACAATGCCTAACCCGGCTTCGGCGGCGGCAATATGCGCATTGCTCTCGTTAATCCCGAGGTGATGCTCCGTTTTAATCTCGGTGACAACACCGTTACGTAGAAAGCGGAATGGAAACGCTCTGCCGCTGGCGGGCGACAGATAGCTGACGAGACGATGCCCGTTCTTGAGCTCATCGGGAGAGGCCGGTACACCGTAGCGCTTGAGATAGCCCGGCGTGGCGCAGGTGATTAACGGCGACGCGCCGATTTTTCGGGCGATAAGCGTCGAGTCGTCCATCGGCCCGCCGCGGATAGCGCAATCAAGATTACCGCCGATCAGGTCCGCCGGACGGTCAGCCACCGCCAGATCGAGACGAATATCCGGGTAGCGCGACATAAAATCGGCCAGCAACGGAACGAGAACATCGCGCGCGGTCGAGCCGCCAATCGCGATGCGCAGATGGCCCTTGATGGTTGCCGGCGCGGTCTTAAACGACGCGTCAATCTCATCCAGATCCCGCAGCACGCTCAACGCTTTCTCGTAGTATTCCTGCCCTTCCGGCGTAACGGTTATGCGCCGCGTAGTGCGTTGTAGCAGGCGCGCGCCAAGATGCGATTCCAGCTGCTGGATCGTTTTGCTGATGGTGGCATTGGGCATGTTCAGCGAATCCGCGGCACGCGTAAAACTGTTGGCTTCAACGACCCGGGTAAACACTTTAAGCGCTAAAAATCGATCCATTATGCCCCTTTATCACCAGCGATTATTCACTCACGTAAACAGTGTTTTTCACTTTCGCACATTTTTCTCCCCCCGGCGATGGCGGTAGAGTAGCCCCCGTAGTGAGCAGCCTGGTTATCGCTGTAAGTCGATGACTCAATTGGCATATTTATACTTTAGTTAAGGAAATGCGTCATGAGTAAAAAACTTTCTGGAAAGATAGCGTTAGTCACCGGCGGCAGTACCGGGATTGGTCTGGCAGCGGCGAAAGCGCTGGCGGAACAGGGCGCACGCGTTTATATCACCGGCCGCCGTCGGGAAGAGCTGGACGCGGCGGTCGCTGAAATTGGCACCGCAGCAACCGGCATTCGCGCCGATGCATCGGCGCTGAGCGACCTGGATACCGTCTTTTCCACCATTGCCAGCGAATCAGGTCGTCTGGACATTCTGTTCGCCAACGCCGGCGGCGGCGACATGATGCCGCTGGGTGCCATCACCGAAGAGCATTTTGATCGTATTTTTGGCACTAACGTGCGCGGCGTGCTGTTTACCGTGCAGAAAGCCTTGCCGCTGTTAAGCAACGGCGCGTCGGTGATTCTGACCGGTTCGACGGCAGCGGTAAAAGGTACCGCCAATTTCAGCGTCTACAGCGCCAGTAAAGCCGCAGTGCGCAGCCTGGTGCGCTCCTGGGCAATGGATCTGAAGGATCGCGGCGTGCGTATCAATGTGGTCAGCCCAGGGCCCATTCGCACCCCAGGGCTCGGCGGGCTGGTGCCCGATGAACATCGCCAGGGGCTGTTCGATGCGCTGGCCGCCGAGGTGCCGCTTGGCCGTCTGGGCGAGCCGGAGGAAGTCGCCAAAACCGTCGTCTTCCTCGCTTCGGATGACGCGAGCTTTATTAACGCGGCGGAAATTTACGTCGACGGCGGATTAGCGCAAATCTAAGCCCCTTTCTCGTCGCCATTTTGACTGCAGGCCCGTCCTTAACGCCGGGCCTTCAGCGATTGGGCAGCGGGCGGCAAATCAGCACCATGGCCAGCGCGCTGCAGAGCGGAAACAGCGCCAGCAGCAGCCACGGATAAATCGCCTGCACCGACGGGACCAGCGCCGCATCCAGCAGGTGACCAAAGGCTAAATTCCCCACCAGCACCGCCACGCCACCGGCCGTCGCGAGCGCGCCATAGTGTGCGCCCAGCGTCGAATCGTCGGCAAAACACGGGATCAAATCCTTGGCCGCCGGCACCAGCAGCATTTGCCCCAACGTCAGCAGCGTGACCAGACAGATGGCGGGCACAAAACGCAGCCACCCTTCCGGCGGCATGCTGGCGGCAAACATCGCCACGCTGGCAAAGGCGGCAGACAACAGTAAAAACCCCACCGGCAGAATGCGAACCGCCCCAACCCTGCGCGCGAAACGCGCCAGCGGCAGCTGAAAGGCAATAATCAGCACCGAGGCGAGCATAAACAGCGGCCCGAGATCTTTCTCACTGCCGCCCGCGCGTTGAATCTCTACCGGCAGCGCCAGGTAGAGCTGGTTATAGCTCAGCAGCCACGAACTGTAGGCAATAATAAAGGCGACAAAACGCGGCTGACGAAACGTGGTCCACCACGGCAGCACGTTGAGCGGCCGCCTTTCCTGCTGCGCCAACGGCAGACAAAAAAAGAGCACCACCAGCGCGACGACAAAGACCCCGGCCCCCATCAGCGCCACCTGGCGGAATCCCAGCCCCGTCAGCAGCGCGCCCGCTGCGGGCCCCAGCACCGCACCCAGTTCACCGCATACGGCGAACAGCGCGAACCACTCGGCGCGGCTGCGTTTGCCGCTCGCCTCGCTCTGGGTCCCCGCCCTGGCCAGCAGCGCTTCAATCGACGGTGAGAACAGCGCGCCGCCGACGCCGGTGAGACATGCCCCCACAATAATGGGCCACAGCGATTCGCCAAAGGCCAACAGCAGATAGCCCACCACGCGAATCACGCAGCCGCAGAGGATGACCGCGCGCGCGCCGAAGCGATCGGAGAGCGCACCGCCGAC
Organism: Kluyvera genomosp. 2; assembly: GCF_036759865.1. Classification (NCBI taxonomy): domain Bacteria; kingdom Pseudomonadati; phylum Pseudomonadota; class Gammaproteobacteria; order Enterobacterales; family Enterobacteriaceae; genus Kluyvera; species Kluyvera genomosp. 2. Next base: position 8,013 of record NZ_JAPKIA010000014.1, on the reverse strand, counting down.
AATAAACATGCCCTGCTGCGAGAACGTACGCAGCCCCAGAATCAGCCCGATAAGGCCGCCGGAGAGCAGCATATCGTCGCGAAGGAATATCGCCAGAAACGGGACGACCGCGTAAAAGCCAATATTGAAAATGAACTGGCTGCCCAGTAACACGGGCGGCCAGAGCTTAACCGCAGGGCGCAGGGAAAATGACCGCATCACAATCGCCCGGCGTTAAACGATAAAGTGAATGTGTTTTTTGCCATGGAACCGGGAGATCTCAATTTTCGTTTTCACCCGGAAAACGTCCCACAGCAGCGTTTCAGTGAGAATATCCTGCGGCGTACCGGTCGCCACAATTTGCCCTTTCTGCATCACGATCAGTGAGTCACAGAACATGGCGGCGTGATTGAGATCGTGGATGGCGACAATGCTGGTGACCGGCAGCTCGCTAATCAACTGCATTAGCTGCATCTGGTGATGAATATCGAGGTGGTTAGTCGGTTCATCCAGCAGGATTTCCGTCGGCGTCTGCGCCAGCGCGCGGGCAATATGCACCCGCTGGCGCTCCCCCCCGGACAGGCTCAGCCAACCCTGATCGCTTTTTTCCAGCATATCAACCCGCTGCAGCGCTGCGGTGACGGTTTCGTCGTCGTGGGTACTCCAGTTCGAAAACGGAGAATGGTGCGGAATTCGCCCCAGCTTGACCACGTCGCGCACGCGCATATTGGCATCGGTCATGCCGTGTTGTTCAACAAAGGCTACCCGGCGAGCAAGCTGCTTTTTGCCGATCCGCGCCATATCTTTCCCGTCCAGCGTCACGCTACCCGCATCCGGGCGACGCAGGCCCGCAAGGATGCGCAGCAACGAGGATTTACCGCAGCCGTTAGGGCCAAGCAGGCCAACGGTTTCGCCGCGAACGGCGCTTAACGACACCCCATTCACGATAACCTTTTTACCCACCTTCCAGGTGATATTGTCCGCAGAGATGCTCATCACTTAGTCCTTGAACGGTAGATAATCACGGCAAAGAAAGGCACGCCGACCAGCGCCGTGACTACGCCCACCGGCAGGCTTTGTGGCGCAATCAGCAGGCGCGAGGCGATATCCGCCAGCACCATCAGAATCGCCCCGGCCAGCGCGCAGGCAATCAGCAGCGTGCGGTGCAGCGGGCCAAAAAAGAAGCGCATCACGTGTGGCACCACCAGCCCGACAAAGCCTATCGAACCGGCCATACTGACGATCGTCGCGGTAATCAGCGCGGTGGTGGTAAACAGGATCAGCCGCACCCAGGGCACGGCAATCCCCAGCGAGGCGGCGGCATCATCACCAAAGGTAAAAGCATCCAGCGCGCGGGAGTAGTAAAGGCAGACGGCCAGCCCGACCAGCACCACGACCAGCACCAGTTGAAACTCCGGCCAGCGCACGCCGCTAAAACTGCCCAGCAGCCAGAACATGACATCGCGGGCCTGCTGCGCGCTGGCCGACGTGCTGATGGTGTAGGCGGTGATGGCATTAAACAGTTGAGAGGCCGCAACGCCGGCCAGAATAGTCCGTTCGTTACCGCCGCGCGCGCCGTTGGTTAAAAAGGCCACGAAGGCAAAGGCGGCAAACGCACCGGCAAAGGCACCAGCCGACAGGGAAACCGCACCGGTCCCGACGCCCAGTACCACGACCGACACCGCCCCCGTTGACGCGCCGGCGGAAACGCCCAGTACGTAAGGCTCCGCCAGCGCATTCTTCAGCAAGCTTTGCAGCACCGCGCCGCAAATCGCCAGCCCAGCGCCACAGCAGGCCGCCACCAGCGCACGGCTGAGACGGAAGTCCCAAATCACGCTTTCATAGATGCGGTTGAGCGGGACATCGGTCAGCCCGAGCTTATTGCCAATCGCGTAAAAAACGCTTTCCAGCGGGATCGACAGCTCGCCGACGCTAACGCCAACGGCAATGACCAGCAAAAGCAGGCACAAAGAAAGCAGGCACGAGGAGGTCAAAAACAACCCCTGGCGCGATTGCAGCACGGTTGCGGTCATTAATTCAGCCCCAGCTTTCTCAGCTGTTCACCCACCTGTTCAGCGCCGTAGAGGGTTCTGATGGTCGGGTTCATCGCCTGGCCGTCCATCACCACGATATGGCCTTTTTTCACCGCGTCCAGCTGGCTGACGGCCGGGTCACTTTTGAGGAATTTAATTTTCTCCTCCGCGTTATCCAGCGCCCAGCGGTTGCGGTCAAGGCTGGAAACCACGATCACATCCGGATTTGCCGCGATAATGCTTTCCCAGCTCACCGTCGGCCATTCGGTTTCAGAGGTAATGGCGTTATGCCCGCCCAGCACGTTAGCAATAAAGCCGGAGGCGCTATTTTTACCACCGACGTAGGCATCGGCAGAAGGCGATGCGCTAGAGAACCAGAAGACGAAGGAGAGATCTTTTTTATGCTTGCCGAACTCTGCGCGCAGGTCGTTTTCACGTTTTTTGAAATCGGCAACAACCGCAGCACCCTTCTCCTGGACATTAAATATCGTGGAAAAATCTTCAATCTCTTTATAGAGATAGGTCATATCCCACAGTTTCTGACGGCTACCGTACATGTCGCCGGCGGCCTTTTTAGTCGCACACATTCCGGGGGACAAATAGCTGTTTACGCCCACGGTCGCAAAATCTTCGCGTTTAGCGACCTTGCTTTCCGGGCCCAATAACAGCGGCAGCTGCGCGGCAACAAAGTCCGGATTTTGCGCCAGGACGGATTCCAGCGTCGGAATTTCCACCGTCAGCAGCTTAATTTTTTCATTCTGCTCCGCCAGCGATGGCAGTACCCGGGTTGGCCAGAATGCGCTGGCGACGACATTTTTTTGCAGCCCCAGCAGCAGCAGAATTTCCACGGTATTTTGCCCCAGCGCCACCACGCGCTGTGGCGCCTGGGTAAACGTCTCTTTATACCCGCAGTTTTCGATGGTCAAAGGATAGGTCGTGGCCAGAGCAGAACTGATTGACGCCAGCACCATGCCTAACGCGCAGAGGGTCTTTTTCATTAACGCTATCCTTCATTAAAATTATTGTGGGAAATATTGCAGGCGATCTTTTAATGTAAATGAAACTCATTACTGAGGCCGAGTTTTATACAATGACCGATATAACGTGTCAATGAGATATGGTGGCGGACGAAACGCCCGCCAGACGAGCGCGCGAGTTAGCTCAGATTCGCCGTAAAGCGGCTGCAAAAATCGAGATAGGCGCGTATGGCCGGAGCCGGATAATGCTGGGGGGGATAAACCAGATGAATGTGCTGCTCGGGTAAGGGATAGTCCTCAAGAAGGCCGACCAACCGCCCCTGCGCGATATCCTCATTCACCATAAACGGCGGCAGTTCGCTGATAACATCCCCGCTCAACACGCGCTGGTAGAGATGCGCGTAGTCATTGGTCATCAGTATCGCCGCAGGATGAACGGTTTCACCACCGAGGGACCAGACGCTTGGCCGCCAGGCGCTGGCATTCCACACCGCGCAGGGATAGCGGCTCAAATCAGCGGGTGACTGCGGCCGCCCGTATCGCTCAACTAACGAAGGTGCCGCGACCAGCTGATGCCGCCAGGAAATAACCCGTTTGGCGACCATCGTTTCGTGTTCAATCGCCCCGACCCTTAGCGCCACATCAATGCCGTCGGCAACGAGATCGACACGGCGTTCGGTGGTTTGCACAAATAGCCGAATCCCCGGATAGCGCTGCTGGAACTGCGCCAGCAGCTCCCACCAGACTGTCATTGCCGGGGGATTGATAAGCGTAAATAGCCGCTAATCTGCCGCTCATCATGCTGGCTTGCCAGCTGTGCGCCCTTGAGGATATCGACCCCGGCGCTGGCCTGCTGATAAAAATGCATCCCCGCCACCGTGAGCTTAACGCCGCGTACGGAGCGCTCGATAAGCTGGAGATTAAGTGAATCCTCCAGCGCGCGTACCCGCCGGCTTAAGGTGGGCAGCGGGATCCCCGACTGCTGTGCCGCTTTACTCAGGCTGCCTGCGCGCACCACGTACACAAACATCTCCACGGCGTTCAAATCCATATTCGCAACCTCTCATTAATGGAAGATTTGTTCTCATATAACGCCATATTGCAATCGTTAATGAAAGGCTATTGTTTGTGCAGACGGTTAATAACCGTTCCGACTCACCGACTCACCGAACTGGAGCACATCATGAAAGCATATGTTATTGAACGTACCGGCGGGCCAGAAGTATTAACGCTACGCGACATTGACAGCGTAAAGCCGCAGGCCAATGAGGTTCGCATCCGGGTACGCGCTTTTGGCCTCAACAAAGCGGAAGCCTACCTGCGCACCGGGAAAATGGGGCCGATTGATGCCCCTCGCGTACCCGGCATCGAAGCCGTTGGTGAGGTAATTGAAGACCCGGCCGGCGTTTTCCATCCGGGCCAGCGCGTCGCCACGCTGATGGGCGGAATGCAGTTCGATCGTCACGGCAGCTATGCCGAAGAAGTGACGGTACTGCGCAGCAACGTTATTGACCTCGACGATGCGCCGCTAAGCTGGGCGGAGCTGGCAGCCTTACCGCAGGCGTTTTTAACCGCATGGGGCGCGCTGGATCACAGCCTTCACATCCAGGCTGGGCAGACGCTGCTTATTCGTGGTGCAACCTCCACGGTGGGCCTGGCCGCAACCAGCTATGCGCAGCACGCGGGGCTGACGGTGATTGCGACGACGCGTCGCACAGAACATACCGCCGCTTTACGGCAGGCCGGGGCGAGCGAAGTGGTGATTGATGACGGCAACATCGGCGCTCAGCTGAAATCACGCTACGGCCAGGGGATTGACGCCGCGCTGGAAATTGTTGGCGCGTCGACGTTACCTGACACCGCCAGCGCGCTGCGCCCCTTCGGGCATCTGACCACCATCGGCCTGCTGGGTGGCGCGCCGATACTCAACCAGTTTAATTTGATGAGCGATTTGCCACCGGCGGTCAGCGTAAACTTCTTCCCGAGCCAGCTCTTTGGTACGCCAGCCCTGCCCCTTACCGCCTCCCCTCTGGCGCGGATTGCAGGCGATATTGCCAATGTAGCGCGGCGCATAAATTGCGAAACTTTGACAGCTAAAATTGGATCGCCGCAGACGTTCTAACTTTAAGTGACATTGAAGCGATTATGGATGTTAGTCATGTTGCCGCTGGTAAAGCGGCTACATGAAATTGGTCACAAACTGGGAGAGACAGACATACTACTGGGGAATTTTTTGTAAAGAGTGGATATACCTATTCCATATTGCACAGAAACTTCCTTGTGAGTTTTACCAGACTTCAGAGCTGACTCGCATCTATTCCAATCGTCATCCGTAAACTTAGGCCTACGGCCACCCACACGCCCTCTAGACCGAGCAACGGCAAGTCCCGCCAGAGTTCGTTCACTATTGAGATCGGACTCATATTGCGCAGCTGAGAGAATATTGCGGAAGTTATACCGCCCACTGGCGGTGCTCAAGTCAACGCCATCCGTAATAGAACGGATGTTAACATTGCGCTCAGCCAGACTCTGAAACGTCAACAGAGCATGGAGCACATTGCGTCCAATACGATCCAGTTTCCAGATGACCAGCTCATCGCCAGGCTCTAGCATCTCAACTACTTTCTTCAATATTGGTCGATTCGTCTTACGGCCAGAGGCCTTCTCTTCAAAAATTAACTTACAGCCAGCAGCTCTGAGCGCCTGCATCTGAAGCTCGGTGTCCTGATGGTTACTTGATACTCGTGCATACCCAATAATCATAAAGCGGTCTCCTGTTCATCTCACAATTCGTCAGTAGAACCAGGTTACCAGGTTTTCTCTTTTGACGAAGAAATTCGCAGGTGTCCCACTAAAGGTTGGTTTGAAAGGAGCTGCAAAATGTGATGTCGGAACTGCCGCAGGAACGGTAGCCGCTGGTGATGATTCACGTTTTGGTTTGATGATTGGCGTTGGTCAGACATGGCAGGACGTTACTGGCAACAGGGCGCTTTCTGTCACTTACACAAATAGCACCGGAAAGCCCATCATGGTGTTTGTGTCTGTCACAGTAAACGCGACATCTCCATCATCAATACTTAGCGTTAACAATGTTTCGGTGTCTATAGCGGCGGGATCGTCATGGCCGACCAACTTCATTATGCGCGGCGTTCTGGTGACAATTGTCCCTGCCGGAGCTACATACCGTGTAGATGGCGGTTACTCATTGTCAAACTGGAGTGAATTACGATGAAATACTTCAAAGACGAAGCCGGTACCATTTACGCGTACGAAGATGATGGTAGCCAGGATGAGCTTATTGGGGATAAAACACCGTTGACCGTAGAGCAAGTTGACGCGCTGCTCAATCCGCCGCCAACACCTGAGCAACTGATTGCGCAGGCTGAGCAGCAGAAAGCAGCGTTAAAAGCTACGGCAGATGCTGAAATAGAGTGGCGACAGTACGCGGTTAGCAAAGGAATTGCGACAAACGAAGAGTCTGCCGCCTTGGATGAATGGAGTCTGTATCGAGTGCGACTGATGCGCATTGATACTTCAAAAGCCCCCAATATTGAATGGCCAGCGCTTCCTGTTTAAATCGTTAGTGATGGCGGCAGCGTCTGGCTGCCGTCACCTGCTTTGATATATGCGCGAAGTGCTTTCCGATAATTGGTCCACGCGGCCAGTTCCGCCTTCACATCTTCTTCCGTCGTTCCCGCATAGTCTGCATCTTCGATCTGCTCGTTCAGTTCGGTGATAACAGCAGTCGCACGGTCATAGCCAACTTGAGCTGTAATCAGATTATCTTCCGGAGTTGGCACATACACAGGCGCAGCAAATACCCCATCCGCATATGTCCATCCGTCATCAGGCTGAGGGTCTGCGCCTGATACATCAACAAATCGAAGATCATGATGATACAACTCGCTAATATCAACGCCCCCTGGAACATCAACGAGCTCAGCAACGATACCACTTTCAATTCGTGCATATTTCATGCGTAAATCCTCACGTATACGATCCCATCGGCACCAGGCATTGTCTGAGCACCACTCGTCGCCAGGCTACCACCACCACCACCGCCCGGAGCGCAAGATACGGTGTTTGATGTGTTATTTACACCGCGGTTGCCGCCACCCCAATATGAGTCACCGCCATGACCATCACCAGGCGCAGCAGTTAATGCGGGACCATTATTACCGAAGCCACCTTTGATATTGACGTCCCCACCAACACCATCACCACCAATGCCGCCCGCATTGGATGACGAGCCTTTCTCACCACCAGTAGCAGAGACTATCGAACCAAAGGATGATGTCTGGCCGTTTGAGTTGGCGACGCCAGCCCCTACCGTTACGGCGATTGTTGAGCCGGTGATAGTTGATCGGTCAACCAGCTTTATTGCTGTTCCTCCTGCGCCACCGCCTGGCCCGCATTTAGAAGAGTCGGGACCACCAAGACCTGAACCACCCGCCCCGGTAACCACGACCTCAAAGAATTTTGCATCATCTGGGAAGGTCCAGTTCGTTACCCCTGCCGTTGTGAAAGCTTTTGTCCCAATAAGACGACCTACAGTGCTAGTTCCCAGCCCTCCTACCAAACCAAGATTTGAGAGAGCTGTCGCTACCGCAGCTGCACCATCAGCTTTAATGTCAGCAAATGGATTGCTACGAGTCAGGAACAACTTTTTCATCGCCGCAAGGAGTTGGGCATGATTCGCTTTATCGGGGTCTATCCCAGCCTCTTTAAGCACATTAAGAAACTCCGACTGGATAATGTTGAACCAGTCAGGGCCGGGCCAGGTTGGAGGGACACCATTGCCACCCTCGGTAAAAAAAAGTGGTGTGGAACTAACAACCGGCTTCACGGCCGGCATAACCGGAACGGCTGAATTATTATCAACAAAATACATCGTTGAACTCCTCAGGAATAAATATATTCATAGCCCGTACCGCCGAGCCGATATTTAGAAAGAACGCATTCAAGAGCACTAGGGAAGGTGCGAACAAGTTCCTGATATGAGATCATCATATTCATCCGGAGCG
>NZ_JAPKIA010000013.1:132-181341 GCF_036759865.1 Kluyvera genomosp. 2 | reverse complement strand
GCCGATGGTAGTGTGGGGTCTCCCCATGCGAGAGTAGGGAACTGCCAGGCATCAATTAAGTGAAGAAGCCCATCCTGACGGATGGGCTTTTTTGCGTCTGCGTTTTGTGGGATGCGGCATTGTGGATATTGCCGGATGGCGGCTTCGCCTTATCCGGCCTACTCAAACTTTTTCACGTTAACCGCCCCCCATTGCCTGCACCTATTCCTAAATCGTGATCCTGCTAATAAAAAACGTGATGTTCGTCACTAAATTAAATATAACAATTATATAACATTTCATTTACTAAAATACCTGCCTGTGTGACGTGTACGCCCGGTAAGGCAGGAGGGCGCTTTTGGCAGGAGTTAACAAATGGCCGTAACCAGTGTAACCCCAGAAAGGACGCTAACCGATAGCGATACTCGCCGTCGCGTCATGGCAATCGTCGGAGCATCATCAGGGAATCTTGTTGAATGGTTTGATTTTTATGTCTACTCATTCTGCTCGCTCTATTTTGCTCACATCTTTTTCCCGTCCGGTAACACCACCACTCAGCTACTGCAAACCGCAGGTGTCTTTGCCGCGGGTTTTTTGATGCGTCCTATCGGAGGATGGCTGTTTGGGCGAATTGCCGATCGCCGTGGCCGTAAAGTCTCGATGCTGATCTCCGTGTGCATGATGTGCTTTGGCTCGCTGGTGATTGCCTGCCTGCCCGGCTACAGCGCTATCGGCACCTGGGCTCCGGCGCTACTGCTGCTCGCTCGTCTGTTCCAGGGGCTCTCCGTGGGCGGGGAGTACGGCACCAGCGCGACCTATATGAGCGAGGTCGCAGTCGAAGGACGCAAGGGATTCTACGCATCATTCCAGTACGTCACTCTTATTGGCGGCCAACTGCTTGCCGTTCTGGTGGTCGTGATATTGCAAAACGTTCTCAGCAGCGAAGACCTTCACGCCTGGGGATGGCGCATACCGTTTGCGATGGGCGCGGTGCTGGCTATTGTTGCGCTGTGGCTGCGCCGCCAGCTTGATGAAACCTCGCAAAAAGAAACCCGCACGCTGAAGGAAGCGGGATCGTTCAAAGGCCTGTGGCGTAACCGCAAAGCGTTTCTGATGGTGCTAGGTTTTACCGCAGCAGGCTCGCTGAGCTTCTATACCTTTACAACCTACATGCAGAAGTACCTGGTAAACACGGCCGGAATGAGCGCTAATCTGGCAAGCGTGATAATGACGGCTGCGCTGTTTGTTTATATGCTGGTACAGCCCTTCTTTGGTCTGCTGTCAGATAAGGTTGGACGCCGTACGTCGATGCTGTGCTTTGGTGCGCTGGCGACGCTGTTTACGGTACCGATTCTTTCCGCGCTGCAAAATGTCACTTCTCCCTATATGGCTTTTGGGCTGGTGATGTGTGCGCTGTTGATTACCAGCTTCTATACCTCGATTAGCGGTATTCTGAAGGCGGAAATGTTCCCGGCGCAGGTCCGCGCATTGGGAGTCGGGCTGTCTTATGCGGTAGCGAATGCGCTGTTTGGTGGGTCAGCTGAGTATGTCGCGCTGTCGATGAAATCAGCGGGCGTAGAGAACGCCTTCTTCTGGTACGTCACCGTGATGGCGGCAATTGCCTTCCTGGTATCGCTTAAGCTGCACCGTAAAGGAAAAGGGTTACGCCTGTAGATCAGTGCTGTGCAAGTTGCCACACCGCGTAACCGGTAGTGGCACCGGCCACGTCCCAGGCAAAATCCTTCCAGCTCCAGCCGCTTCCCGCCGGGCGGCTGTCCCACAGCTCTTTTGATGCTCCAAGGCTGACAGAAAACAGAAAGCCAATGGCTGCGCTGCGGTCGTGGCTGATGCCCTGGTGCTGAGCGTATTCATTACCGGCGGCGGCAAGCATGGCGGAGGCGATGAAGTGCTGGGCTTTGTCCTGCCCGCTCCAGGCGTCATTTGCCATATGGCTACAGCCGCTGAGGGCGAGAGTTGAGCAAACAAGAAGTGAACGTAGCATGCGGGCTCCTGAAAAAAAGCCCCGGCGTGCGGGGCTTCAATTTAAAGGATACGGCTGATCAGCCTGTCGATACGAATACGGCGCAGACGGCGAATAAGCTTGCGTACCTTCACCGGATAGTCGGCGATGCTTTGCAGATCGCGGAAGTGATTCACCACCGTTGTGTGCTTGCGAATGAGCTCCAGCTCTTTCTGGCGCATTGAGGCCAGCTGCTTTTTCGGATCGTGAATCAGGACCGCATTTTCCAGGTCCAGACGCCAGGCACGAGGGTTGAGGTTGTTGCCGGTAAGCAAAATCCACTCGTTATCAACCCACATTCCTTTCAGGTGGTAGGTGTTATCGTCGTCTTTCCATAGACGTACCGTCAGTTGGTCAGTATTGATGTAGTACTGCAGACGGCTCAGGAAGCGACGTAGGTTAATCTCGTACAGATAGGGCAGCGCGCCGATAATCTTGAACGGTTCATTCTCTGGGATATAGAAGTCGTTTGCCGTCTTATCGCCAACGATAATTTCCACCTTTTTCCCCTCGCGCAGTAGACGAATAATACTGCGCACCAGCAGCGCCGGCAGGTTGAAGTAAGGTGTGCAGATAGTCAGCTTCTCTTCGGTGCACGGCATCAGGTGGAAAATGGTTTTATTCAGCTCGCTGGTTTTACCCAGCCCGACCAGCGGAGTGACCGTCAGCTCATCATCGCTGGCGTTGCCGGTAAAATGATAGCGGGTATCGCGTAACTCCTGGCGGTACTGGCGAATATCGTTTTTAATTTCCGGGCTTTTCGGTCGCTCGGTATTATCGAGGCGGTTAACCCCGCGACCATCAACCAGATTTTCCGATACCCAGTTAAACATGATATCGGCCATCTGTGGGTTACGGATGCATTGATAGCGGTCATAACGATATTTATCGTGCTGGTGCAGATAGACATCGTTGATACTGGCGCCGCTGTACAGCACGCAGTCATCAATGATAAAGCCTTTAAAGTGCAGGACGCCGAGAGCCTCACGGGTGTTCACCGGCACACCATACACAGGCACGTCTACGCCCGGGTTCTCTTTGGCGGTACGGCAGTACCAGTCGGCATTAGTATTGGAAGCTGCGGCACCAATGCGCCCACGCTGTGCGCGATGCCAGTCAACCAATACGCGGACATCAAGTTCCGGGCGCTGGCGTTTGGCATCATACAAAGCTTGCAGAATAGTCTTTCCGGCGTCGTCCTGTTCCAGGTACAACGCGACGATGCAGATTCGGCGCGTGGCGCTGGCGATTTTGGCGAGCAACGCTTCACGAAAATCCGCTGGCGCATAAAAAAACTCAATATCATCAACAGACTGTGAAAGCTTGGGTAGTTGGGCAAGGTGTTGTTGATGTTTATTACGCTTAAATTTTGACAACATCACAGTGCGTTTCTTCTCTGGTTTAGTGAAGGGTCTTCTGTACCTGGCAGACGACGTAAGCGGTCAATGATACCACCTCTGTCGGGTAAGGGCAGCATTTCCAGCAACTTAGTCATTACTTAGCCTTAGTGACAGTCCGACAATGCCATCTTCCAGCTGAATATCAACGTTAAAACCAAGCTTTCTCGCTAATGCTATCATCCCGCGGTTGTTGGGCATGGTAATACCGTTCAGGCGCTGCAGACCGTGGGCGCGGGTATAGCCTATCAGCTTATCCAGCAGTCGCCCGCCGAGCCCCAGACCTTTTAAATCGGAGCGCACCAGCACGGCAAATTCCGCATCAATATTGTCGGGGTCGGAAATTGCGCGCGTCACGCCGAGGATCTCAGCGCGATCGTCTGCCGTATGAACCGCGACGAAAGCCATTTCACGATCGTAGTCGATCTGCGTCATATTGGCTAAGTCGTCGTGGGTAAATTCGTTGATCTCACTGAAATAACGATAGTAAAGATCTTCTTTTGTGACACGGGCAATAAACTGCTGCAGCAGCGGTTCGTCTTCGGGCAGAATCGGGCGGAACAGGCAGCGTTCGCCGTTTTTCATTGTCACCCACTCTTCAAGGTGCTGCGGGTAAGGGCGTACCGCCAGACGGCTTTCGCTGAGGCCGCTGAACGGCGCAATATCCAGCGTGACGTCCAGTGCAGTAAATTCGTTACCGGAGGCGAGCAATGGATGGATATCGAGACGCTGAATCTCCGGGCAGTCGACTATCAGGTTTGATACCTGTACCAGCAGTTGGCTCAGTCCGGGGATATCTAGCGGCCGTAGCGCGCTGCGCCCACGGATCTTTTTGCTTTTAATCGCCTGAATGACCAGATAGCGTGCCAGCGTCATATTCAGCGGTGGCAGAGCAACGGCGGCCTGATCTTCCGCACGCCATTCAACGCCGCCTTCGCCCAGCATAATCAGCGGGCCAAACACCGGATCGTGCTCAACCACCACGCGCAGCTCCTGCGCCCCGGCGCGGTTGGCCATACTTTGCACCAGCAGACCGTGAATACGCGCCTGCGGCCACGCCATTTTGACGCGATCGAGAATGGCATCGGCCGCCTGTTGTACTTCGCTGGCGGTGCGCAGATACAGCATGACCCCCTGGACCTCAGATTTATGCGGAATATCCGGCGAGCGCAGCTTGAGCGCGACGGGGTAGCCAATCTGCTCGGCAATATGCACCGCTTCGGCGCTGTCTGCGGCGATCCATGTCGGCAATGTATTGAGGCCATAGGCATCGAGGATTGGGCGGACTTCATGGGTGTCTAGCGCGCGAATACCGCTATCAATAGCCTCTTGCAGCAGCGTATGTGCATGGGCGGTGTTGGCGGTCAGGCTGTGCGGTAGCGCTGGGGTTTCTCGCAGCTGCTTCTGGTTGCGTCGATACTCAACCATGTGCATAAAGGCGGTAATCGTCCCTTCTGGCGTGCGATAGGTTGGGATCCCGGCATCGCTAAACATACGACGAGCCTCAATAGAGGAATATTCGCCGCACCAGTTGGTTAGTACGCTGATGTAGTTGCCGCGAGGGTGCTGCTTAATGAGGTTAATCAGCGCTGAGGCGCTTTCGCTGCCCGGTGCCGTGGCGCTCGGCGAGTGGATAACCATTAACGCATCCAGGTCTGGGCTATTGAGCAGGACATTCACCGCCGCCAGGTAATGCTCAATACTGGCATCATCCCGCAAATCTAATGGATTGTTGGCATCGATAGCCGCTGGCAGCAACTGCTGAAGCTGCTGGCGCGTCTCCTCGCTCAGGGTCGCCAGTTTGCCGTTGCGCGCCCAGTGTTCATCTAACGCCAGTGCGGCCGGGGCTGCACCGTTGCTGATAATCATCAGCCGTTCGCCGCGCAGCGGGCGCATATGGCTGAGGGTTTCAACGGCGGAGAAAAGTTCGTGGGTATCCTGCACGCGCAGCAGGCCGGCGCGCTGAATGGCAGCATCCCAGGCGGGGTCCATTCCTGAGTTAACGTGCAGCAAACGCTGTGCTTCTGGGCTACGACCGCTTTTAATCACCAGGATGGGCTTATTACGTGACGCGCTGCGGGCAGCCGACACAAAGCGCCGTGCGTCGCTTAACTGCTCCAGATACAGCAGAATGGCGCTGGTTTTACCGTCGCGCGCCAGATAATCGAGCAGGTCATCGACGTCGATATCCAGGCTGTCGCCCAGCGCGATAAAATAGGAAAAGCCCATTTCACGCTGCTGCGCCCAGTCAAGAATGGTATTGGAGACGGCGGCAGACTGCGAGATAAACGCCAGTTTACCCTTACGAATCGGTACCGGTGAGAAGCTGGCGTTCAACCCCTGCCAGGGGGCCAGCAGACCGAGACTGTTTGGCCCCAGCAGGCGCATTTGATAACGTGCCGCACATGCTTTCAGCGCGCCGAACTGATCGGGAGTGGAAGAGAGAATAATGCAGGTCTTGCAGCCTTTTTCGCCCAACGACTCCAGCAGCTCAAGATTGCGCCGCGCGTGAGTGCACAGTACGGCGAGATCGGGAGAGAAGGGAAGGCTGTCGATGGTAGGCCAGGCAAGTACGCCAAGTACCGCTTTCCAGGCGGGCGTGACGGGCAAAACCGGCCCCGCAAAGCCACCGGCCAGCAGGTTTTGCATCATCAAAAAACCGGCGCGCCGGGGTTTCATTGAGGCGCCAATCACTGCAATCGATTTGGGTCTCAGCAGCGCTTCCAGCCCACGTTGGCTCATACCGGTCTTCCTTACGCGACAATGTTGTAAGGAGTTTAACCGTTTTCCGTCTCAACTGCTGTGACGCTGCCCTGATGCTGGGATTTTCCTGCCAGATAGCGATTGCGAAAACGGGTGAAGTGCTGGCTGAGCGCCGATGCAGCACCGGTATCGTTGGCTAAATCGAGTAGCGCGATAGCCACCTCGGCGGTGCAGTACTGCCCTTCCGCATGCACTTCACGCAGGCTGTAGGCCGAAACGCGGGAGAGGTCGACTGAGATCAGCGGCAAATTATCCAGCCACGGGCTTTTACGGAACATCTTACGCGCTTCCGGCCAGGTACCGTCTAACATAATAAACAGCGGCGGTTTACCGGTCGGCGGCGCGCTCAGTACCTGGCGATCCGCATCGGCGTAAGACGCAGGAAACACCACCATCGGCTGATAGTCAGGGTTTTTGACCAGATCGAGCAGCGCCTGTGGCGGCTCGGTGCGCGACCACTGAAAAGCCTCGGTCTGCGGTAAAATATCGGCTATCAGGCGACCGGTGTTGCTGGGCTTCATGGGTTCCGTATCGAACATCACGAGGCAAAAACGGCTTTTCGCCGGGTGTGGCGTGATGGTCTCGCACAGGCAATAGCGCTGTACCAGCAGACAGCGCTGGCAGCGACGCACCCGGTTACCACGGGCAAGAAAAGGACGAGTCGCGCGGGCAAGACGCTCGGCGCGCAACCGAAGAACGGCGTTATCAATCATGGGAGTTGTACGGCAAAAAGGCTATTGTCGCAGAGGTGAATACGGGGCACAAGATGTGCCCCGTCGGCAATCAGGCTTGCAGAGCCTCGTTCAGCCAGCTTTCGAACGGCGCTTTAGGCACCGCGCCGTTAAGCATATCGACAATTTCACCATTTTTAAAAATCATAATGGTGGGAATGCTGCGAATGCGGAAGCGGGCGCTGAGTTCACGCTCGGCTTCGGTGTTGACTTTCACAAAGCGCATCTTGCCGCTGCGCTCTTCGGCGACATCTTCAAAAATAGGCGCAAAGCTGCGACACGGGCCGCACCATGGCGCCCAGAAATCCACGACAACAGGAAGATCGTCCTTCAGCAGTTTATCCAGCGTGCTGTCCGTAGCGTTAATGACATCGCCATCAAACAGATCTTCACCACAGCGTCCACATTTTGCCGCTTCGTTAATACGCGCTTCTGGAATGCGATTAAGCGCCTGGCAGTGGGCACAAACGGTATTCATAACTCACCTCTGGGTCGTCTTGTTGCAGAACGGCAATGTTGCCGGATGTTTCTATAATGTTACACATTATCGTCGAGCGCGAATGAATCGACAATGCGTTTTATCCAATGGGTATAATAGTTGTGGTCTTTTGTATGAAGTCATAGCTAAGCGCTATCACATCAGGTAATCTGCGCGCTTCGCGCAGCGCAGGTGGAGAAAAACATGAGCGACGAACTGAAGAACAAAAACGGCAAGGTCAAAGTGATGTACGTCCGCAGTGACGATGACTCGGACAAACGCACCCAAAATCCACGTACTGGTAAAGGCGGCGGACGCCCCGGAACCTCCCGAGCCGAAGGCGGTCGTCGTCCATCTCGTGATGAGCGAAAGGGGCCGAACAGTGAACGCGGCCGCGAACGTGGCCGTGACCGCGATGTAGAACGCGATCGCGAAGGCTCTCCGTGGCGTACGGTTTCCCGCGCGCCGGGCGATGACGCGCCGGCCAAAGCCGATCATGGCGGCATCAGCGGTAAAAGCTTTATCGATCCGGAAGTGCTGCGTCGTCAGCGCGCGGAAGAGACCCGCGTATACGGCGAAAATGCCTGCCAGGCTCTGTTCCAGAGCCGTCCGGACGCGATTGTCCGTGCGTGGTTCTTGCAAAGCGTCACGCCGCGTTTCAAAGAAGCGCTGCGCTGGATGGCGGCAAACCGCAAAGCCTATCACGTGGTCGATGAGGCCGAACTGGCGAAAGCTTCCGGTACCGAGCACCATGGTGGCGTGTGCTTCCTGATCAAAAAACGTAACGGAACTTCCGTACAGCAGTGGGTTGCTAATAGCGGCGCTGACGACTGCGTACTGGCGTTGGAAGATGTGGGCAACCCGCACAACCTTGGTGCGATGATCCGCAGCTGTGCGCACTTTGGCGTGAAGGGCGTGGTGTTGCAGGACGCGGCCTTGCTGGAGTCCGGCGCGGCTATCCGTACTGCTGAAGGTGGCGCAGAGCACGTGCAGCCGATCACTGGCGATAGCTTTATTGACGCGCTGGCGCAGTTCCGCGACGCGGGTTACAGCATTGTCACCACCAGCAGCACCGGCAACGGTATGCCGCTGTTTAAAGCCGAGCTGCCGAAGAAAATGGTGCTGGTGCTGGGGCAGGATCACGAGGGTGTATCCGATAGCGCGGCGTCGCTTGCCGATCTGAGCGTCTCTATTGACGGTACCCGTGCCGTCGAAGGCCTGAACGTCTCCGTGGCAACGGGCGTGCTGCTGGCCGAATGGTGGCGTCAGCATAAAGCGTAAAAGCGTGAGCTGAAAAAAAACCGGTAGAGGAGACTCCACCGGTTTTTTTATGCTTTGAGTACTCACCTACAGCGCACTATTTGGAGGGGGTTCCGGTTACTCTGGCAGCACCGGCATCCAGTCAATCGGCGCTTCGCCGCGTTGTTCCAGCCACTGATTCGCTTTCACAAAGTGATTACTGCCAAAGAATCCA
This sequence comes from Kluyvera genomosp. 2, assembly GCF_036759865.1. Lineage (NCBI taxonomy): Bacteria > Pseudomonadati > Pseudomonadota > Gammaproteobacteria > Enterobacterales > Enterobacteriaceae > Kluyvera > Kluyvera genomosp. 2. The sequence continues at coordinate 172,499 of NZ_JAPKIA010000013.1, read as the reverse complement.
CGGTGTGCGGAGAGCGGCGAGGGATGTGGCGCTTTCAGCACGCAATGACGCTGGGTGTCAATAATGGCTCCTTTTTTCTGCGCGTGCGATCCCCACAGTAAAAAGACAACGCCTTCGCGATGCTCATTAATTAATGAAATCACTTTATCGGTGAAGGTTTCCCAGCCGAGGCTGGCGTGCGAGTGTGCCTGGCCGGCGCGTACGGTCAGCACGGTGTTGAGCAGGAGAACACCCTGGCGCGCCCAGCTTTCCAGATAACCATGGTTCGGGCGGGTAAAGCCGGGGATCGTGCCTTCCAGCTCTTTATACATATTCAGTAAGGACGGCGGCGTGGCAATACCTGGCTGAACGGAAAACGCCAGCCCGTGCGCCTGGTTTGGGCCGTGGTAAGGGTCCTGCCCGAGGATCACCACTTTGACATCGCGCAGTTCGGTATAGCGGAAAGCGTTAAACACATCTTTCTGCGGCGGATAAATGGTTACGCCTGACTGGCGTTCGCTGGCCACGGTTGCCAGCGTATTCACAAAATAGGGCTGCTCTTTTTCAGCGGCCAGCACGTCGTGCCAGGTTAATGGGGTTGTCATCTCGCTCTCCTGCGAATTTCTCTCGCCATAGCTTAACTGCTTCTTTCCCCATCACAAAATCGGATAGTGGAATGGCGTTGAGAGTGATAAAAAAAGTTGAAGATTTACAAAGATTTTTGGTTGTTGCGAGGTGCGTAACTTGATGCAAAACAAGTATTTTCCCCTATGACCACTTTTGTGGTGTGGTTTTTATTGATTTAAATCAAAGAATCAAGGGTGTTCGAGGGGTATATATACACTCAAGCAACAATGGTTTTACCAATTGGCCGGAAAGTGGCTGGTTAGAAGCGAATATAAAGAGCCTAGGGAGGCATCAAATGATTACAGGTATCCAGATTACTAAAGCTGCAAACGACGACCTGCTGAACTCATTCTGGCTGCTCGACAGCGAGAAAGGTGAAGCACGCTGCCTGTGTGCAAAAGGCGGTTTCAAAGAAGATGACGTGGTTGCCGTGAGTGCGCTGGGCGACATCGAATACCGTGAAATTCCGGTTGAAGCAAAACCAGAAGTCCGCGTAGAAGGTGGTCAGCACCTGAACGTGAACGTTCTGCGTCGTGAAACGCTGATGGACGCCGTTGAGCACCCGGAAAAATACCCGCAGCTGACCATCCGTGTGTCTGGCTATGCAGTACGCTTCAACTCTCTGACGCCGGAACAGCAGCGCGACGTTATCGCGCGTACTTTCACCGAAAGCCTGTAATTTCTCAGGGGTGGGAAAACGTGGCGTTGGGGTAACCCAGTACTCATGACAAATCCCCCGCAGGGTGCCTGCGGGGGATTTTTTTTATCTGGACTGCTCGCGTCCCACCAGAAGAGTGGTGAGGGTGAAGGAAAGCACTAGCGCGATGGCAACGCCGGAAATCGCAAAGATAAAGTACGGGCCAATATAGGCGGGCAGGCTGAAAATGCTCGACAAAATATAGCCATACAGCCGCACGCCGAAGAAAGCAATAAACGCGGAAGCCAACGAACTTGCTACCGTAGCGGCGATAAACGCTTTCTTGTAGCGGGTGAGTACGCCAAACAGCGCCGGTTCCGTAATGCCCAGCAGTGCGGAGATAGCAGCGGAGAGCGTGACCGTGCGGTTGTCTTTATTCAGACGCCAGATGGCGAAGGTCGCCCCGGCAATGGCCATGTTGGCCATGAACATCATTGGCATCAGCATGTCATAGCCGCGGTCGCTGAAGTTTTGCAGCGCGATGGGGGTCATCGCATGATGCATCCCGGTGAGGATCGCCACCGGACGAATAGCGCCCACCACCAGCCCGGCAAAGCTTGCCGACACGCCAAACAGCCCTTCGATAAACCACGCCAGCATTTTACCCAGCCAGATTCCAATAGGCCCAATTACCACCAGCGCGGCCAGCGCGGCGAGAAACAGCGTCAGCGTGGGGGTAAAGACGGTTTTCAATACGTCGGGCATGATCCTGTCGACCGCCTGGTGAATGTATTTCAGCGCCAGGATGGAGAAAATCACCGGGATAACGCTGGAGGCGTAGTTGAACACCGATACCGGAATGGCGTTAAACAACCACAACGCGGAGGCGGCATCGGCCTGATGTGCAGCCAGCGCTTTCGCGGCGTCGATAAGCGTAGGGTACATCAAGCAGGCGGCGACGGCGGCGGCCAGATATTCGTTGGTTTTAAAGATCTTCGCCGCCGAGACGGCAAGGAAAAACGGCAGGAAATAAAATACGCCGCTGGCAATGAGATCGATGATCATTACCGTATCGCTTTTGGTCGACACCACTTTTAGCGCAATCAGCCCGGCAAGCAGACCTTTGATCATCCCGGCGCCAGCGATGGCGGGGACTATCGGGCCGAATACGCCGGAGACGGTATCCATAAACAGCGAAACCAGGCTTTTGCGTTCTTTGCTTTTCCCGCTGGTGGCTGCCTGGTTGTTAGCGCCGAGGGCTTCCTGCAGCGCTTCATACCAGCTGTTCACCTTCGGGCCGATAATGATCTGAAACTGATCGCTTTGCAACTGAGCGCCGAGTACGCCGGGCAACTGCTTAATTTCATCCTGCGCCACTTTATTATCATCAATTAAATCAAAGCGCAGCCGGGTCATACAGTGCCAGACTTTATTGATATTCTCCTGCCCACCTACCAGTCGAATAATCCTGCTGATAGCCTCTTGCGTCCCCATAATGGCTCCTGCGGTAAGTTTGTTGTTTTGTTTGTCTCGCTGAATGGTAAGTAAGCGCATCAATAAAAACAAACCAATAAAATATGATTTCAATCACAATTTGCCTTTATAAGGCTCTTATATCGCTACTTGTGATTAAATTGGTTCGTTTTTTTATTGGAAATAAACCCCTTTTTAAACCAAAAAATATATTTAATAAAAAGGTTTACCGAACCGCAAAAATAGAGTGAAGATAATGCCAGTCTTATTATTATTTTCCCAGGGAGCCTTCAGTGAAACCCACGCTGATTACTGCGATTGACTGTTTTATCACACGCCCTGACCGTCACAATCTGGTGACGGTACGGGTGACGACCGACAGCGGCACCGTCGGCTACGGCTGCGCCACCTTCCAGCAGCGCCCGCTGGCGGTGAAAACCATGGTCGATGAATATCTACAGCCGCTGCTGGTGGGGCGCGATGCGAATAATATCGAAGATCTCTGGCAGATGATGAACGTCAACGCCTACTGGCGCAACGGTCCGGTAATGAACAACGCCATCTCCGGCGTGGATATGGCGTTATGGGACATCAAGGCCAAGCTGGCCGGCATGCCGCTGTACCAATTGCTGGGTGGAAAATCACGCGATGCCATCTCGGCCTACACGCACGCCAGCGGCGAAACGCCGGATGAACTGTTTATCTCGGTGGATAAGCTGCTGGAGCAGGGTTATCGCTACATCCGCTGCCAGCTCGGCTTTTACGGCGGTACGCCGCGTGAAATGCAGACGCCAGAAAATCCAACGCCGGGCGCCTGGTTCGATCAGGATGAGTACATCCGCAACACGGTAGAGATGTTCCGCCTGCTGCGTGCGCGCTATGGCCACCGCTTTCATATTCTGCACGATGTCCACGAGCGCCTCTTCCCGCAGCAGGCGCTCCAACTGGCGAAGCTGCTGGAACCTTATCAGCCGTGGTTTATCGAGGACATTTTACCGCCGCAGCAGAGCGCGTGGCTGGCGCAGATTCGCCAGCAAACCTGCGTGCCGCTGGCGATGGGGGAGCTATTTAATAATCCGGCGGAATGGCATGACCTTATCGTTAACCGGCAGATTGATTTTATTCGCTGCCATATTTCGCAGATTGGCGGCATCACCCCGGCATTGAAGCTGGCGGTACTGTGTCAGGCCTTTGGCGTACGTCTGGCATGGCATGGCCCTGGCGACATGACGCCTATCGGCGTGGCGGTGAATACGCATCTGAATATTCATCTGCACAACGCCGCGATTCAGGAATTTATTCCGCGCGCCATCGCCACGGATGCGGTCTTCCCTGGCGGGCCGGTGGTGAACAACGGCTTTATCTATCCACCAATGGAACCGGGTATTGGCGTCGGTTTTGATGAAGCGCAGGCGCTGGCGCATCCAGTGGTCTATCGCCCGCACGAGTGGACGCAAAGCCGTCTGCCGGACGGAACGATGCATACACCGTAACTAAGCCTGCGGCTGCTGGCGAAAAGCGAGGTTGTCGCGGTTATGGGGGATAACGTAGGTGCAGGAGTAGTTGATATCGACGATGTCGCTGATCTCATACACCTGCCCGCCGTCGAGGATCCCCCGGTTATTGATGTGCATGGCCGGGCTGCCTTTTTTACAGCCAAGAAGGGCGGCCTGCTCACGGCTGACGCTAATCGCCCGGTAGCTGGTCAGCAGGTGGGAAATCGGGTAACCCTTCTCCAGTACATACTGCTGTAGCGAGCGTTCAATGACCTCCTGGTTCAGGTCGCTGAACATCGTCGCGGGCATCCGCGAGACTTCAATTTGCGTGGCGACGTTATCGACAAAGCGCAGGCGGCAGAACTGCCAGATAAAATCGTCGTCGGTCAGGCCGAAAATCTGCCGGTCTTCTCGCTCGGGGCGCTTCTTGTGCAGGCTGATCATCCGGTAACGCATCTGGTCGAAGCGTTTTTCGGTGATCGAGTTATAGACCAGTGGATTGCCGCGCGTCTGCTCGTTAATCCAGATGCCAGAGCCCTGCACAATGCGCACTACACCAATGCTGGCGAGTTTTTCCAGCGCCTGGCGGATGGTGAATCGCGATACGCCGTACTCTTCGGCCAACTGACGCTCCGGCGGTAGCTTACGCGGCCCATCACCCGGCTGCTGGTAAATTTTGCTGAGGAGGTCCTGAGTCACGAACTCTTTTTTCTTCATGGCCGCTATCCCTTACCCGTCGATATAAAAATGCCGGGAATAGGTCCCGGCGTTAGTTTTACTCTTCGGTGCTTTGTTCACCGGTCCCGCTGCCGCTAGGCTTGCGGCGCTTACCGACGTTTTTGGCATCGCGGTGACGCACTTTCACGCGCGGTTTATCTTTGTCTTTCGCTTTTTTCTGCTCGGCGCGCTTCGCCAGCACTTTCTTCGACGGCTTGCCGGTCATCTTCTCGCTTGGCGCTCGAGTGGTCGGGCGCAGCCCATCGATAACGCGAGACTTCAGCGGCTCTTCGATGTAGCGGCCAATTTTCAGCATCAGCAGGTGATCGTGCGTTTCCACCAGTGAAATCGCCGTGCCTTTCCGACCCGCGCGGCCGGTACGACCGATACGGTGCAGATAGGTATCGGCGCCGCGCGGCATATCGAAGTTAATCACATGGCTGACGTCGGGGATATCAATCCCGCGTGCGGCAACGTCGGTGGCAACCAGAACGTTTACGCGGCCGTCGGTCAGACGTTTGATGCCTTCGTTACGCTTAATCTGCGGCATTTCGCCTTCGAGATAACAGTTGTTAATTCCAGCCTGACGCAGAATTTCAGCCAGTTCATGCACGCGCTCACGCTTACGCACAAACACGATGGTGCGGGTGGCGTCTTCCTGCTTCAGCAGGTGCTTCAGCAGCTCAACTTTATGTTCGAAGTTATCGGCACGATAGTACCACTGGTGAATCTTCTTACGTTCGCGGGTTGACGGCGTGGCGGATACTTCAACCGGATCTTCCAGCAGACGCTCGGCAAAGTCCTTGATCGCTTCGCCTTCCAGCGTGGCGGAGAAGAGCAGCGTCTGTTTGCGCCAGCGAGTTTCGCCAGCGATGTGTTCGATATCCTGGGCAAAACCCATGTCCAGCATGCGGTCTGCTTCATCGAGGATCAGCGTCTCAACGGCCCGGCAGTCGAAGTTTTCTTCTTTGATGTACTGCAGCAGACGACCGGTGGTGGCGACCACGATGTCCTGGTTTTCGCTGAACACTTCGGCATGGTTCATATATGCCACGCCGCCGGTGATGGTGGCGATGTCCAGATGGGTATTTTTGGCCAGTTCGCGGGCATGATCGGCGACCTGCATTGCCAGTTCACGCGTCGGCGTGAGGATCAGAATACGCGGCGGTCCGGATTTTTTACGCGGAAAGTCGAGCAGGTGCTGCAACGCAGGCAGCAAATACGCCGCTGTTTTACCGGTGCCGGTTGGCGCAGAACCGAGAACATCACGTCCATCGAGCGCAGGCGGAATGGCGGCAGCCTGAATGGCAGTCGGGCGTGTAAAGCCTTTGCTCTGGAGGGCATCCAGCAGGCTTTCGTCAAGTTCAAGTTCGGAAAAAGTCGTTACAGTCATGATTACCTCTGTGTGAGGCGCTGATTATAGACGTTACGGCTCTAATCTTCATCTGTTTGTGCGGCTATCTGTTCTCGGGTATTGTTCATAGCCGAATAGTTATCTGGTTTGGCCCGCAAGGTTACTTATGACGTCTGATTCTAAATCCGCGCTGCGTCGCAACGGATTTACCTTTAAAAAGTTTTTTGTCGCCCACGACCGCTGCGCCATGAAGGTCGGTACTGACGGCATTTTACTCGGTGCCTGGGCGCCGATCGCCCGCGTCAGCCGGGTTCTGGATATCGGCGCGGGTAGCGGGCTGCTGGCGTTAATGCTAGCGCAGCGCACCGATGAGAATGTCACTGTGGATGCCGTAGAGCTGGACGAGGATGCTGCCGCACAGGCGCGGGAAAACGTGGCTGAATCACCGTGGGCCGATCGTATTTCGGTGCATACGGCCGATATTCAGCAGTGGGTGGCCGGGTTGACGACGCGCTATGACCTGATCGTCAGTAATCCACCTTACTACGAGCAGGGCGTTGAATGCGCTACGCCGCAGCGCGAGCAGGCGCGTTATACTACCACGCTCGATCATCAGGCTCTGCTGGCCTGTGCGACGGATGCCATCACCGAAGACGGCTTCTTCTGCGTTGTGCTGCCGGAAAATATCGGCCAGACCTTTACACAGCAGGCCCTGTCGATGGGCTGGCATTTGCGCCTGCGCACCGACGTCGCGGAAACCGAAGTCCGTTTACCGCATCGCGTTCTGCTGGCGTTCTCGCCGCAAGGCGGGGAGTGCTATAGCGACAGGCTAACGATCCGTGGGCCAGAGCAGCAGTACTCAGAAGGCTACGCCGCACTGACCCAGGCGTTCTATTTATTTATGTGAACCAGCGGTGAGAGGATTGACGGCCCGGAGTCCGCAAGCAGCTCCGGGTAGTCGAGCGTATAATGCAGCCCGCGGCTCTCTTTACGCATCATCGCGCAGCGCACGATCAGTTCTGCGACCTGCACCAGGTTGCGCAGCTCCAGCAAATTATTGGAGACGCGGAAACGTGAATAATACTCGTCCAGCTCCTGCTGAAGCATGGTGATGCGGCGCAGAGCACGCTCCAGCCGCTTGGTGGTGCGAACGATGCCGACGTAGTCCCACATAAACAGCCGTAGCTCGTGCCAGTTGTGCTGAATCACAACCAGTTCATCGGAGTTTTCCACGCGGCTTTCATCCCAGGCAGGCAGCGTGTCAATCTGACGGGCATACGGCATGCGTTTGAGAATATCTTCTGCCGCAGACCAGCCGTATACCAGACACTCCAGCAGTGAGTTAGAGGCCATACGGTTGGCACCGTGCAGGCCGGTGTAGCTTACCTCTCCGATGGCGTACAGGCCGTCGACATCGGTACGACCATAGTCATCGACCATCACCCCGCCGCAGGTGTAGTGCGCGGCCGGGACAATCGGCACCGCTTCCTGAGTCAAATCGATGCCCAGACCCAGCAGCTTCTCATAAATCATCGGGAAGTGCTGGCGCACAAAGGCTTCCGGTTTATGACTGATGTCCAGATACATACAATCAACGCCCAGACGCTTCATCTCATGGTCGATAGCGCGGGCGACAATATCACGCGGCGCAAGCTCAGCGCGTTCGTCGAAGTCCGGCATAAAGCGGCTGCCATCCGGGCGCTTAAGGTGCGCACCTTCGCCTCGCAGGGCTTCGGTGAGCAGAAAATTGCGCGCCTGCGGGTGATACAGCGCGGTGGGGTGGAACTGGTTAAACTCGAGGTTGGCCACGCGGCAGCCTGCGCGCCAGGCCATGGCGATACCGTCGCCGGATGAGATATCCGGATTGGTGGTGTACTGATACACCTTTGACGCGCCGCCCGTTGCCAGTACCACCGATTTTGCCGAGCAGGTTTCTACCTTCTCTTTATTGCGGTCCCAGATCCACGCGCCAACAACGCGACGGGTTCCCGGCAGGCCGATTTTATCTGAAACAATCAGGTCGACGGCGTTGCAGCGTTCCAGCACGCGAATGTTCGGATGATTCATTGCCTTACCGACCAGCGTATTTTCGACTTCGCGCCCGGTAGCGTCGGCGGCGTGCAGAATCCGGCGATGGCTATGACCGCCTTCGCGGGTCAGATGGTAGCTCTCTTCGCCGTTCGCCTGAACCTGGGTGTCAAACAGCACGCCCTGGTCGATAAGCCACTGCACGCAGTGTCTGGCGTTACTGGCCACAAACGAGACAGCCTGGCGATCGCAGATGCCCGCGCCGGCAATCAGCGTATCCTCAACGTGCGAGTCCACGCTGTCGGTTTCATCGAAAACGGCGGCAATGCCCCCTTGTGCGTAAAAGGTTGAGCCTTCGCTTATCGGGCCTTTGCTCAGGACGATCACCTGGCTGTGCTCAGCAAGACGCAGCGCCAGTGAAAGACCGGCAGCCCCGCTACCGATAATCAATACATCACAGGAGTGTTCTGGGAGTGAGTTCATCATGATTGTTTAATTTACTAAACACGGTATGGGCAGATTAGCACCATAAAAGCGACATGGGCAGGGTTTTTTTTGATCTTATGTTGTAATGACTAAACATCTTGTGAGGGGACGCGCGGCTCAAGGGGATAAAAAATCTGAATAAACGCAGGGACTATCACCGCTATTTATGATGAAAAAAAGCCCGGGTTACGTTACTCTTCAGTCGATTTGCGTTTTTATTTCGCAACTTACACATCTGTTAACATCGGCAGACTTATAATGACAGACAATGAACGGTCTGCTGCGAAACAAAAAACAAAGCGTAACGGAACTTTACGAAAATCGAACGCTCTAAGCTTATGCTTGCTCATAATGCAGTGTTGGAGTGGCATTCTGATTACGCATGGGAATAGGGTTTGGGGAGACATTACCTCGGATGAGTGAGCAGTTAACGGATCAGGTTCTTGTTGAACGGGTCCAGAAAGGAGATCAAAAGGCTTTTAACCTCCTGGTCGTCCGCTACCAGCATAAGGTTGCGAGCCTGGTTTCCCGCTATGTGCCATCCGGCGACGTGCCGGATGTCGTACAAGAGTCTTTTATTAAGGCCTATCGTGCGCTGGATTCGTTCCGGGGAGATAGTGCTTTCTATACGTGGCTGTACCGCATTGCGGTGAACACAGCTAAAAATTACCTGGTTGCTCAGGGGCGTCGTCCGCCGTCCAGCGATGTAGACGCGAACGAGGCCGAAAACTTTGAAAGCGGCGGCGCTTTGAAAGAAATTTCGAACCCTGAGAACTTAATGTTGTCAGAAGAACTGAGACAGATAGTTTTTCGCACCATTGAAGCGCTTCCGGAAGATTTACGCATGGCAATTACCTTGCGGGAGCTCGATGGCCTAAGCTATGAAGAGATAGCGGCTATTATGGATTGCCCGGTCGGTACGGTTCGTTCACGTATCTTCCGAGCGCGAGAAGCTATCGATAACAAAGTTCAACCGCTTATCAGGCGTTGACGGAAGCGGGATACTGGAAAAGGTATTAGGCATGCAGAAAGAACAACTTTCCGCCTTAATGGATGGTGAAACGCTGGATAACGAGCTGTTGACTGAGTTAACACGCTCGGCAGAGCTGCAGGAAACCTGGGAGAGCTATCACCTCATTCGTGACTCGCTGCGTGGCGATACGAGTGAAGTGCTTCACTTTGATATCTCTTCTCGCGTGATGGCCGCCATCGAAAATGAGCCCGTTCGGCAACCGACCGCGCCGCTCATCCCTGAAGCCCAGCCAGCACCTCATCAATGGCAAAAAATGCCGTTCTGGAACAAAGTTCGTCCCTGGGCCAGTTCGCTCACCCAAATGGGCGTGGCCGCGTGCGTTTCGCTGGCTGTTATTGTCGGCGTTCAGCACTATAATGGGCAACCGGACTCCTCTCAGCCTGAGTCACCGGTGTTTAATACGCTGCCGATGATGGGCAAAGCCAGCCCGGTCAGCCTGGGCGTACCTTCGGAGGCATCCGCAGGTAACGGTCAGCAGCAGGTTCAGGAACAGCGCCGTCGTATTAATGCTATGCTGCAGGATTATGAATTGCAGCGTCGCTTGCATTCAGAACAGCTTCAGTTTGAGCAGGCACAAACTCAGCAAGCGGCTGTTCAGGTGCCAGGCTATCAAACTCTAGGAACGCAATCGCAGTAATGAAGCAACTTTGGTGTGCCATGTCACTTGTGGCTGGTAGCCTGTTCTTCTCCGCAAACGCCTCGGCTGATGTATCGTCCGGGGCGTTGTTGCAGGAAATGAATCTGGCCAGTCAGTCACTCAACTACGAGCTGTCGTTCGTCAGCATTAATAAATCCGGCGTTGAATCGTTACGCTATCGGCACGTGCGTCTGAACGGTCAGCCGCTGGCTGAGCTGTTGCAAATGGACGGCCCGCGTCGGGCAGTGGTCCAGCGCGGCAACGAAATCAGCTACTTTGAGCCGGGCCTCGATCCCTTCACGCTGAACGGCGACTATATTGTCGATTCCTTGCCTTCTCTGGTGTATACCGACTTCAAACGTCTGGCGCCGTACTACGACTTTATCTCCGTCGGGCGCACGCGCATTGCCGATCGCATGTGTGACGTCATTCGCGTCGTGGCGCGTGACGGGACGCGTTACAGCTACATCGTCTGGATCGACAGCGAAAGTAAGCTGCCAATGCGGGTCGATCTGCTGGATCGCGATGGCGAAACGCTTGAGCAGTTCCGGGTGATTGCGGTTATCACCGGCGAACAGGTTAGCGGTATTATGCAGGGGCTGGCGAAAGCGAGCCTGCCGCCGCAGCTGTCGGTGCCAACCAGCAACAACGTCGCGCTGAACTGGTCCGCGAGCTGGGTACCGCAGGGCTTTAAAGAGGTTTCCAGCAGCCGCCGTACGTTGCCGAGCGTCGATAGCCCGGTAGAGTCTCGTCTCTACTCAGATGGCCTGTTTAGCTTCTCCATTAATATCAACCGCGCGGCGGCCAATAGCAGCGATCAAATGCTGCGTACCGGGCGTCGCACGGTCAGCACAACGGTTCGCAACCAGGCCGAAATTACCATCGTTGGCGAACTGCCGCCGCAAACGGCGAAGCGCGTGGCGGACGGCATTCAATTCAAGGGTGCGCCGCAATGATTAAAGAGTGGGCCACCGTCATCGCGTGGGACAACGGCGTGGCGCAGGTGAGCTGTGATGTCAAAGCTTCCTGCAACAGCTGCGCCTCGCGTGCGGGCTGCGGCAGCCGGGTGCTGAACAAGCTCGGGCCGCAAACCAGCCACACCATCTCTGTACCCAGCGCGCAGCCGCTGGTGGCCGGGCAAAAGGTTGAGCTGGGTATCAGCGAAAGCAGCCTGCTCGGTTCCGCCATGCTGGTATATATGTCACCGCTGCTTGGGCTGTTTGTGGTCGCGGCGCTGTTTCAGGTGCTGTTCGGTAGCGATATCGCCGCGCTGTGCGGCGCGGTGCTTGGCGGTGTGGGCGGTTTTTTGGTTGCCAAAGGCTTCTCGCCGCGGCTGGCCGCCCGGGAAACCTGGCAGCCGGTGATTATCAGCGTGGGGCTCCCGCCCGACCTGGTCCGCACGGTATCGCCCTCCGAAATGAGCCAGTGATTACACTGGCTTTATTTTTTTGGAACGCTGCTCGCAGGAAGCGCTATGCTTGCGGGAAGAGCATTTCCTGGTTACGCGGTTGTAGTGTAGAATGCGGCGTTTTCGAACGACAATAATGTCAGGCTCCGTACCGCGGCCTCAAAGTATTCGTAAGGCATAAATATTTTAATATATGAAGAATATACGTAACTTCTCCATCATTGCACATATCGACCACGGTAAATCGACGCTGTCTGACCGCATTATTCAGATTTGTGGCGGCCTTTCCGACCGCGAAATGGAAGCCCAGGTTCTGGACTCAATGGATCTGGAACGCGAACGTGGCATTACCATCAAAGCGCAAAGCGTGACGCTGGACTTTAAATCAGCCGACGGGGAAACCTATCAGCTGAACTTTATCGACACCCCGGGCCACGTCGACTTCTCCTATGAGGTTTCCCGTTCCCTCGCGGCCTGTGAAGGCGCACTGCTGGTGGTTGACGCCGGGCAGGGCGTAGAAGCGCAGACCCTGGCGAACTGCTATACCGCTATGGAAATGGATCTGGAAGTCGTGCCGGTTCTGAACAAAATCGACCTGCCGGCCGCCGATCCTGAGCGCGTAGCGGAAGAGATTGAAGACATCGTTGGCATCGACGCGACCGATGCCGTTCGCTGCTCGGCGAAAACCGGCGTCGGCGTGACCGACGTGCTGGAACGCCTGGTACGCGACATTCCGCCGCCGGAAGGCGATGCGGAAGGCCCGCTGCAGGCGCTGATTATCGACTCCTGGTTCGATAACTACCTGGGCGTGGTTTCGCTGGTGCGTATTAAAAACGGCACCATGCGTAAAGGCGACAAAATCAAAGTGATGAGCACCGGTCAGGTCTATAACGCCGACCGACTGGGCATCTTCACGCCAAAACAGGTTGACCGTACCGAGCTGAAATGCGGCGAGGTAGGTTGGCTGGTGTGTGCGATTAAAGACATCCTTGGCGCACCGGTTGGCGATACCCTGACCCAGGCGCGTAACCCGGCAGACAAACCGCTGCCAGGCTTTAAAAAAGTGAAGCCGCAGGTTTACGCCGGTCTGTTCCCGGTAAGCTCTGACGACTACGAAAACTTCCGCGATGCGCTCGGTAAGCTGAGCCTCAACGATGCCTCCTTGTTCTATGAACCGGAAAGCTCAACCGCGCTGGGCTTCGGCTTCCGCTGTGGCTTCCTCGGTCTGCTGCACATGGAGATCATTCAGGAACGTCTGGAACGTGAATACGACCTGGATCTGATCACCACCGCGCCGACCGTCGTCTACGAAGTTGAAACCACGGCGAAAGAAACTATCTACGTTGATAGCCCGTCCAAACTGCCGCCGCTGAACAACATCTACGAATTGCGTGAGCCAATCGCTGAGTGTCACATGCTGCTGCCGCAGGCGTACCTCGGTAACGTGATTACCCTGTGTATCGAGAAGCGCGGCGTACAGACCAACATGGTTTACCACGGTAACCAGGTGGCGCTGACCTATGAAATCCCGATGGCGGAAGTGGTACTCGACTTCTTCGACCGTCTGAAGTCGACTTCTCGCGGCTATGCGTCGCTGGACTATAACTTCAAACGCTTCCAGGCCTCTGACATGGTGCGCGTTGATGTCCTCATCAACAACGAACGTGTCGATGCGCTGGCGCTGATTACCCACCGCGACAACTCCCAGAGCCGCGGGCGTGAACTGGTCGAGAAGATGAAAGATCTGATCCCTCGCCAGCAGTTTGATATCGCGATCCAGGCGGCCATTGGCACGCACATCATCGCGCGTTCAACGGTGAAGCAGCTGCGTAAAAACGTTCTGGCGAAATGCTACGGTGGCGATATCAGCCGTAAGAAAAAGCTGCTGCAAAAACAGAAAGAGGGTAAAAAGCGCATGAAGCAGATCGGTAACGTCGAGCTGCCGCAGGAAGCGTTCCTTGCCATTCTGCATGTTGGTAAAGACAACAAATAATCTCTAAGGAGTTGGCATGGCGAACATGTTTGCCCTGATTCTGGTGATTGCCACACTGGTGACGGGCGTCCTGTGGTGCGTAGATAAATTTATCTTCGCCCCTAAACGGCGGGAACGTCAGGCGGCGGCGCAGGTTGCCACCGGCGAAGCGCTGGATAAAAAGACGCTGAAAAAAGTCGGCCCGAAACCGGGCTGGCTGGAAACCGGCGCGTCGGTCTTCCCGGTACTGGCTATCGTGCTGATCGTCCGTTCATTCATTTATGAGCCGTTCCAGATCCCTTCCGGTTCGATGATGCCAACGCTGCTGATCGGCGACTTTATTCTGGTGGAAAAATTCGCCTATGGAATTAAAGATCCGATCTACCAGAAGACGATTATTGAAACGGGCCATCCGAAGCGCGGCGACATCGTCGTGTTTAAATACCCGGAAGATCCTCGCCTTGACTACATCAAGCGCACCGTGGGCCTGCCGGGAGATAAGGTCACCTACGATCCGATCGCCAAGCAGGTCACCATTCAGCCAGGCTGCAGCTCCGGCCAGGCGTGCGGTAATGCGCTGCCGGTGACCTATTCCAACGTTGAGCCGAGTGATTTTGTACAGACCTTCTCCCGCAGCAACGGCGGAGAAGCCACCAGCGGCTTCTTCGAAATGCCGCAGGGTGAGCGTAAAGCCGATGGCGTGCGTCTGGATCAACGTCAGGAAACGCTGGGTGACGTTAACCACCGGATCCTGACCGTGCCTATCGCTCAGGACCAGGTTGGGATGTACTACCACCAGTCCGGTCTGCCGCTGGCAACCTGGATCGTCCCGCCGGGGCAATACTTCATGATGGGTGATAACCGCGATAACAGCGCGGACAGCCGTTATTGGGGCTTTGTGCCGGAAGCGAACCTGGTGGGTAAAGCGACCGCTATCTGGATGAGCTTCGAAAAACAAGAGGGCCAGTGGCCGACCGGCGTGCGTTTGAGCCGCATCGGTGGCATTCACTAATCCTCTGTTCGTCTTCACGCAGCGGCCTGGTGTGCGCTGCGTGAATTATTTAGTTTTAATCTATTCAAACTAACGACATCCCTTGTCGTTGCGTATAGAATATCCCCCCGAAGTTTCGGATGTCTCTTATGGGAGACACGGCACACGAAACCGCGTTGGTTTTCCTCAGGTCTGTTTCGTGTGCTGCATTTTTGACGCATTTATTTATTTTGGTATCGCATGAACCCCATCGTAATTAATCGGCTTCAACGGAAGCTGGGCTACACTTTTCTTCATCAGGAGCTGTTGCAACAGGCGTTAACGCACCGCAGTGCCAGCAGCAAACATAACGAACGCTTAGAGTTCCTGGGCGATTCCATTTTGAGTTACGTGATTGCGAACGCGCTCTACCACCGCTTCCCGCGCGTGGATGAAGGCGATATGAGCCGTATGCGCGCGACGCTGGTTCGCGGTAACACGCTGGCTGAAATTGCCCGTGAGTTCGAGCTGGGCGAATGCCTGCGCTTGGGGCCGGGCGAGCTGAAAAGCGGTGGCTTCCGTCGGGAATCCATTCTGGCGGATACGGTTGAAGCGTTAATCGGCGGGGTGTTCCTCGACAGCGATATTCAAACTGTCGAGAAGCTAATCCTCTCTTGGTACCAGACGCGTCTGGACGAAATCAGTCCGGGCGATAAGCAAAAAGATCCAAAAACACGCTTGCAGGAGTATCTGCAAGGCCGCCATCTGCCGCTGCCGTCCTATCTGGTGGTTCAGGTGCGTGGGGAAGCACACGATCAGGAATTTACTATCCACTGCCAGGTTAGCGGCCTGAGTGAACCGGTGGTCGGCACAGGTTCCAGCCGTCGCAAGGCGGAACAGGCTGCCGCCGAACAGGCGCTGAAAAAGCTGGAGCTGGAATGAGCGAAGAAAAAACTTACTGCGGATTTATTGCCATCGTCGGACGTCCGAACGTGGGCAAATCCACACTGCTGAACAAGCTGCTCGGGCAGAAGATCTCTATCACCTCCCGTAAAGCGCAGACGACGCGTCACCGTATTGTCGGTATTCATACTGAAGGCGCGTACCAGGCTATCTACGTTGATACCCCGGGTCTGCACATGGAAGAGAAACGCGCGATCAACCGTCTGATGAACAAAGCTGCCAGCAGCTCCATCGGCGACGTTGAGCTGGTGATTTTCGTCGTGGAAGGCACCCGTTGGACGCCGGATGACGAAATGGTGCTGAACAAGCTGCGCGAAGGCAAAGCGCCGGTGATTCTGGCGGTGAATAAGGTCGATAACGTACAGGAAAAAGCGGATCTGTTACCGCACCTGCAGTTCCTCGGCAGCCAGATGAACTTCCTGGACATCGTGCCTATCTCTGCAGAGAGCGGCCTGAACGTGGACACCGTGGCCGGAATCGTGCGCAAGCATCTGCCGGAAGCGACCCATCACTTCCCGGAAGATTACATCACCGACCGTTCCCAGCGCTTTATGGCCTCTGAAATCATCCGTGAAAAACTGATGCGTTTCCTTGGCGCAGAGCTGCCGTACTCGGTGACCGTTGAAATCGAACGCTTCGTCTCTAACGAGCGGGGGGGTTATGACATCAACGGCCTGATCCTGGTTGAGCGCGAAGGGCAGAAAAAGATGGTGATTGGCAATAAAGGCGCCAAAATCAAAACCATCGGTATTGAAGCCCGTAAAGACATGCAGGAGATGTTCGAAGCGCCTGTTCACCTGGAGCTGTGGGTGAAAGTGAAATCAGGCTGGGCGGATGACGAGCGCGCGCTGCGCAGTCTCGGTTACGTCGACGATCTCTGAGAATAACCCCGATGGAGGGCTGGCAGCGCGCTTTTGTTCTGCATAGTCGCCCCTGGAGCGAAACCAGCCTGATGCTGGACGTCTTCACGGAAGAGTCGGGCCGCGTGCGCCTTGTGGCGAAAGGCGCACGTTCCAAACGCTCCAACCTTAAAGGTGCGCTTCAGCCCTTTACCCCCCTGTTAGTCCGTTTTGGCGGTCGTGGCGAAGTGAAAACGCTGCGCAGCGCCGAAGCCGTTTCGCTGGCGCTTCCCCTTAGCGGCATCACGCTATACAGCGGTCTGTACATCAATGAACTGGTGTCGCGGGTGCTTGAGCACGAAACCCGCTTTTCCGAGCTGTTTTTTGACTACCTGCACTGCATCCAGGCGCTGGCTGGCGCCGCGGGTTCGCCTGAACCGGCGCTGCGCCGCTTCGAGCTGGCGCTGCTGGGGCATTTGGGCTACGGCGTTGACTTCCTCCACTGCGCTGGCAGCGGGGATGAGGTCGAAGACACCATGACCTATCGCTACCGTGAAGAGAAAGGCTTTATTGCCAGCGTCGTGATCGATCACAATACCTTTACCGGGCATCAGCTAAAAGCGCTGGCCAGTCGTGAATTTCCCGACGTGGACTCGCTGCGCGCCGCGAAACGCTTTACCCGTATGGCACTAAAGCCGTATCTTGGGGGGAAGCCGTTGAAGAGCCGAGAATTATTCCGGCAGTTTATGCCTAAGCGTTAACTTATATTGCCTCATGCGCTTTGCTTCTGTAGAGAGAGGGCTGCGTGAGGGGAAAGATCGCAAAAATAAAAACACGAGGATTGTCATGGCTGAATTACTGTTAGGCGTCAATATTGACCACATTGCCACCCTGCGTAACGCGCGCGGCACCGCCTATCCCGATCCGGTTCAGGCGGCATTTATCGCCGAGCAAGCCGGTGCGGATGGCATCACCGTGCATTTACGTGAAGATCGCCGCCACATCACCGACCGCGACGTGCGCATTCTGCGCCAGACGCTGGACACTCGCATGAACCTGGAGATGGCGGTTACCGAAGAGATGCTGACCATCGCCTGTGAAACCAAACCGCATTTCTGCTGCCTGGTGCCGGAAAAGCGTCAGGAAGTGACCACCGAAGGCGGTCTGGACGTTGCCGGTCAGCTCGACAAAATGCGCGATGCCTGCAAACGCCTGGCCGACGCCGGTATTCTGGTGTCGCTGTTTATCGATGCCGATAACGCACAGATTAAAGCCGCTGCCGACGTTGGCGCGCCGTATATCGAAATTCACACCGGCTGCTATGCCGATGCCACCACCGATGCGGAACAGGCAAAAGAGCTTGAGCGCATCGCGAAAGCGGCGACCTATGCCGCCAGCCTGGGGCTGAAAGTGAACGCCGGCCATGGCCTGACCTATCACAACGTCAAAGCCGTCGCGGCGCTACCGGAGATGCACGAGCTGAACATTGGTCACGCGATCATTGGCCGCGCGGTCATGACCGGCCTGAAAGAAGCGGTTGCCGAGATGAAACGCCTGATGCTGGAAGCGCGCGCGTAATGGCGATTCTGGGGCTCGGAACCGATATCGTCGAAATCGCCCGTATTGAAGAGGTCATTGCCCGTAGCGGCGATCGCCTTGCACGCCGGGTGCTCAGCGATAACGAATGGGCCATCTGGGAGACGCACCAGCAGCCGGTGCGTTTTCTGGCTAAGCGCTTTGCGGTCAAAGAAGCGGCCTCAAAAGCGCTGGGTACCGGTATTCGTAACGGCCTGGCGTTTAACCAGTTTGAAGTTTACAACGATGAGATGGGTAAACCGAAGCTGAGGTTATGGGGTGAGGCAAAGCTGCTGGCAGAGCGAATGGGCGTGGCGCATATGCATGTGACGCTCGCCGATGAGCGCCACTACGCCTGCGCGACGGTGATCGTCGAAAGCTAAATTTTATCCGCGTGGTGCAGCACGACGAACTTGTCCCACAGCTGTTCTTCCGTCTCAGGATGTGCCGGATCCTTCAGGATTGTATTCGGGATCGGGCACACTTTCTGACAGGTTGGCGTATCGTAATGGCCGACGCACTCGGTGCAGCGATCGCTGTTGATCTCATAGATGCTATCACCCATCGAAATGGCCTGATTTGGGCATTCCGGTTCGCACATATCGCAGTTGATACATTTTTTGGTGATTAACAGCGCCATCAGGAATTTCTCAGAAACAAAATAAACAGGGCGCGCATTATACGCTCATTTTCCACTCAGGCCATACCTTTTCTGCGGTAATCGCACCGCCGATCACACCAGCTTTTTCACTAGCGCTTCGCTGTGGCGAATACGCTCCGGTGCATTTTCCAGATCCTGCTGAACCAGCCCCATAAACAGCAGGTCGGTTAGCATCATCTGCGCGCTGGTGGAAGAGATGGCAGCGCTGCGCGTTGCCTGCTCTTCGGCAATGGTATACAGGCAGTGGGTTGCGCGCTGTTGTAAGGTATTTGGTGAAAAGCCGGTAATGGCCAGCACCTTGCCACCCACCCGCAGCGTTTCATCGGCGGCGAGATTGATTTCGCGTCGGGCGCCGGAGTAGGACACTGCGAGTAGCAGATCGTCCTGGGTCATCGCCTGGACGGTGGCCAGTAGGGCGTGCATGTCCAGCTCCGCCACGGCGTTAAAGCCAATTTTCATCAACTTCCAGCTAAAGTTGCGCGCCACCAGCCCCGATGCGCCAATGCCGGTCAGGACGATACGTCGCGCGTTACGCAGCAGGTTAACGGTCTCCAGCAACTTGTCTTCGCTGTTGACGTCCAAAGAGGCGTGCATCGCCGCCACGTTGTCCTTAATCAGCTTCTCACCCACCAGGCGCAGCGGATCGTCGCCGCAAATCTGGTTATGTACCGCGACCGAGTGGGGATTCGCGTTGCTGGCCAGCGCTTCGCTCAGCGCCAGCTTCAGCGCGGGGAAGCCTTTAAAACCCAGCTTCTGGGCGAACTTCACGACGCTGGACTGGCTGACACCCGCCTGGCTTGCCAACTGCTGTGAGCTTAAGTGACGCGCCAGATCCGGCTGCACCAGAATAAAATCCGCCAGCTTACGGTCGCTTTGCGCCAACTGGGGGTAACGCTGACGGATACTGATTAAACAATTCATAACAACCTCATGGACGCGATAACTCTGCTGCGCCAGAGCAGCAATCTGCTCGTCGGAAAGAATTATGTATTCTATTATAACGGAATATACCGAATTAAATATTCCATGTGTCGGTAAAAACGCAACTCTTTTCGTGCACCAGCGTCGTTGAGCCGCCGTTTGGCGAAAGCGGGCGGGCAATCTGCTAGTCTGTGGGCTTGCTCAGTGAGGAATACAGGAGGCTTCTTTGACACGCAATTCTCGCCGCGTGGTGTTTTTCGATCTCGACGGCACGCTGCATCAGCAGGATCTGTTTGGCGCGTTCATCCGCTATCTGCTGCGCCGTCTGCCGCTTAATGCGCTGCTGGTGCTGCCGCTGCTGCCGTTTATCGGCATCGCAATGCTGATCAAAGGCCGCGCGGCCCGCTGGCCGATGAGCGTTCTGCTGTGGGGCTGCACCTTCGGGCGGCGCGAAGCGACGCTCAACGCGCTGGAAGCGAGCTTTATTATCTGGTTTCGTGCCACGGTCACGCCGTTCCCGAGGGTACAGGCGCGTTTGGATAGCTATCTCCAGCATCAGGATGCTGACGTCTGGCTGATTACCGGGTCGCCGCAAACGCTGGTGGAGCGGGTCTACGCTGACGCTCCCTGGATGGCTCGGGTGAATCTTATCGGCAGTCAGATGCGGCGCGCTTGTGGTGGACGCGTGCTGTCGGTACGCTGCCTGGGGCATGAGAAGGTGGCGCAGTTAGAGCTGCGTCTGGGCGCACCGCTGCGCTTATACAGCGGATACAGCGACAGTAAACAGGATAACCCGCTACTCTTTTTCTGTGAGCATCGCTGGCGCGTAACCCCGCACGGCGAGCTGGAGCAGCTGGAATAGCGGCGCTGCGCTTTGATGGATATTGTGTATAATGCGCCGCGTTTTATCACCTGGAGTCCCGACGTTGTCTGACATTGAACAGAACCATGAATACTGGATGCGCCATGCGCTGGTGCTGGCTAAACGCGCCTGGGAAGAAGGCGAGGTGCCGGTTGGCGCGGTGCTGGTGCATAACAATCAGGTGATTGGTGAAGGCTGGAACCGCCCGATCGGCCGTCACGATCCTACCGCGCACGCGGAGATTATGGCGCTGCGGCAGGGGGGGCTGGTATTGCAGAACTACCGTTTGATTGACACGACGCTGTACGTCACGCTGGAGCCCTGCGTGATGTGTGCAGGCGCAATGGTCCACGGCCGAATCGGCAGTCTGGTGTTCGGTGCCCGCGACGCTAAAACCGGCGCGGCTGGGTCGCTGATTGACGTGCTGCATCACCCGGGAATGAATCACCGCGTTGAGATGACGGAAGGGGTGCTGGCCGATGAATGCTCGGCGATGCTAAGCGATTTCTTCCGCCACCGCCGCCAGCAGCAGAAGGCACTGAAGCAGGCGGCGAAAGCGGCAAATCTGCCGGCGGAATAACTTATTTATGCTTCGACATTAAGAATGACAGCGCGTCGCTGTGGTTCGGCGTCGGCATAAAGGAAAACAGGCCGTAGTGATTACGGTTTAGCTCATCCGGCGAGACCGCCGGATAGGCCTCGGCAATCGCCATCTGTTCGGTGGCCTTCTTCTCTTTTTCCTGCAAATAGCCTACCAGGCTTATCTGATATTTACGGATATTCTCGACGTAGGCGTAGGCCTCGTGGCCGCGCGCGTAGCCGTAGGTCAGCTTGCTGTACCAGGGTTTCTGGCTCAGCAACGGCAGGCGTTGTTTGACATCAGCCCAGCTATCCGGATTCCCCTTCTGTTTCGCCGTTAGCGCACGGGCATCGAGCATGTGGGCATAGCCCATGTTGTAGGCCGCCAGCGCAAACCAGATTTTTTCTTCCTGCGGCACGCTGTCCGGCACTTTGGTCATCATATCCTGTAAATAACGCATGCCGCCGCTGATACTCTGTTCCGCGTCGGTACGGTCGCTCAGGCCTAAACTTTGCGCGGTATTTTTCGTCAGCATCATCAGCCCACGCACCCCGGTGGGGGAGGTGGCCTGCGGGTCCCAGTGCGACTCCTGGTAGGAAATGGCCGCCAGCAGCTTCCAGTCGATTTCGCTGGCATGCTTCTCAAACAGCGGCCGCAGGTCTGGCAGCACGTTATCCACCGCGCGCAGGAATGAGCGGGTATCCACATAGTCGAAATCATCGCCGTGGCCGAGATACTTCTCTTCAAGGCGAGCCAGCGCCCCGTCTTCATTCATATTATTGAAGAAGTCGAGCATGGCCGCGGAGAGCGTGTTGTCGTTGTCTTTCAGACTAAACCAGGTGACGGGCTGTTCGTCAGTGACGTCGAGGGCAACCGCCAGCTCTGGATGGACGCGCTGGAACAGACCGATAGCGACAGAATCGGCGATGGTGTAGCTGAGCTTGCCATCGATGA
This sequence comes from Kluyvera genomosp. 2, assembly GCF_036759865.1. Lineage (NCBI taxonomy): Bacteria > Pseudomonadati > Pseudomonadota > Gammaproteobacteria > Enterobacterales > Enterobacteriaceae > Kluyvera > Kluyvera genomosp. 2. Next base: position 150,327 of record NZ_JAPKIA010000013.1, on the reverse strand, counting down.
CCGCCTGCATCAAATCTACCGAGCCGCGCTTTTCGTCTACGTTCCAGCTGAGCTCAGGAAACGTCTTCTCTTTTAAGCTTTGCAGATCGTTGATGACGACCTGGCCCGGCGCGACGGTAAGCTGCCCGGCGGTGAGGGTACCCAGGCTGCGGGGACGCGGGCTGCCGACGCGATAAACCAACTGCTGCGACACGGAATAGTAGGTGGGGCCGGCCTGGTAGTTCTGCACGCGCTCGCTGTTGTAAACCAGCCCCGCGGCCAGCATATCGGCGTCGCCGTGGTCCAGATCGTCAAAGAGCTGGCTAATGTTCTGGCGAACGGTGATTTTCAGCTTAACGCCAAGGTAGTCGGCGAACTGCTGGGCCAGCTCATAATCGAGGCCGTAGTCTTTGCCGTTGACCGTGGTGTAGGTCAGCGGCGACAGTATGGTACTGACGCGCAGCTCCCCCCGCTCCTGAATGGCGGCGATGCGATTCTCTGGTTTGCCAAACCAGGGGATTGAGGGCCAAAGGGCCGCTGCCAACAACAGCGTTACAACGCCGATCAGCAGATAATTAATCTTTAGTTTTTTCAAATAGTTAATTCGCTTTGATACCAGTTTGTTTCCCTGATAACGATGCGGGTTGCTATAGAATGAGCGGCATTTTGCTTAAGATTGCGCCAGTTGGCAACTGATTCGCGAGTCGCGTCACACCGAATGTTAAAGATGGACGATGATTTTATTTCCACGCAAACGGTTTCGTCAGGCCGCAGGATTCTCTATAATAGCCGCCGTTCTCCCCCATTGCGCACACTGAAAGCTGAGAAGACGAGAGACTTATGATGGAAATTCTGCGTGGTTCGCCTGCACTGTCTGCATTTCGTATTAACAAACTGCTGACGCGGTTTCAGGCAGCCAACCTCCCGGTAAGCAATATATACGCCGAGTATGTCCATTTTGCCGACCTGGACGCGCCGCTGACCGAAGATGAGCGGGCCCGACTTGAGCGATTGTTGCAGTATGGCCCAAGCCTGAACAGCCATACCCCTACCGGTAAACTGCTGCTCGTCACTCCCCGCCCTGGCACTATCTCTCCCTGGTCTTCCAAAGCTACCGACATCGCACATAACTGCGGCCTGAATCAGGTGCTGCGGCTGGAACGCGGCGTTGCCTACTATGTTGATGCCGCGAGTCTGACCGCTGAGCAACTCGGCGCGGTGGCGGCAGAACTGCACGATCGCATGATGGAGAGCGTATTTGACTCGCTGCAGGATGCCGAAAAACTGTTTGCTCATCACCAGCCTGCACCGGTTGCCAGCGTGGATCTGCTGGGGCAGGGCCGTCAGGCGCTGATTGATGCCAACATTCGTCTTGGCCTGGCGCTGGCGGACGACGAAATTGACTACCTGCAGGATGCGTTCACCAAGTTGGGTCGCAACCCGAACGACATCGAGCTGTACATGTTCGCCCAGGCGAACTCCGAGCACTGTCGTCACAAGATTTTTAACGCCGATTGGATTATCGACGGTAAACAGCAGCCGAAGTCGCTGTTTAAGATGATCAAAAACACCTTTGAAACCACGCCGGATCACGTGCTGTCTGCCTATAAAGACAACGCCGCGGTGATGGAAGGCTCTGAAGTCGGCCGCTACTTTGCCGACCACAAAACCGGACGCTACGATTTCCATCAGGAGCCCGCGCACATCCTGATGAAGGTAGAAACCCATAACCACCCGACGGCTATCTCTCCATGGCCGGGCGCGGCAACCGGCTCCGGCGGGGAAATTCGCGATGAAGGCGCTACCGGCCGCGGCGCGAAGCCAAAAGCGGGGCTGGTGGGGTTCTCCGTTTCTAACCTGCGTATCCCTGGCTTTGAACAGCCGTGGGAGGAAGATTTCGGCAAACCGGATCGTATCGTGACCGCGCTGGATATCATGACCGACGGCCCGCTGGGCGGCGCAGCGTTCAACAACGAATTCGGTCGTCCGGCGCTGACCGGTTACTTCCGTACCTACGAAGAAAAAGTGAACAGCCACAACGGCGAAGAGCTGCGTGGTTATCACAAGCCGATCATGCTGGCGGGCGGGATCGGCAACATCCGCGCCGATCACGTCCAGAAAGGCGAGATCGTGGTAGGTGCGAAGCTGATCGTGCTCGGTGGCCCGGCGATGAATATCGGCCTTGGCGGCGGTGCGGCCTCTTCAATGGCTTCCGGCCAGTCTGACGCCGACCTCGATTTCGCGTCCGTACAGCGCGACAACCCGGAAATGGAACGCCGCTGTCAGGAAGTGATCGACCGCTGCTGGCAGCTGGGCGATGCCAACCCGATTCTGTTTATTCACGACGTGGGCGCAGGCGGTCTGTCTAACGCCATGCCGGAACTGGTGAGCGACGGTGGACGCGGCGGGAAATTCCAGCTGCGCGACATCCTGAGCGATGAGCCGGGCATGAGCCCGCTGGAAATCTGGTGTAATGAATCCCAGGAACGCTACGTGCTGGCGGTAGCCGCTGACCAGCTTCCGCTGTTCGATGAGCTGTGTAAGCGTGAACGCGCGCCGTACGCGGTCATCGGTGAAGCCACCGAAGAGAAGCACCTGACGCTCAGCGACAGCCACTTCGACAATCAGCCAATCGACATGCCGCTCGACGTTCTGCTCGGCAAAACGCCGAAGATGACTCGCGATGTGCAGACGCTGAAAGCGAAAGGCGAAGCGCTTGCCCGTGAACACATTACGATTGCCGATGCGGTGAACCGCGTGCTGCACCTGCCAACCGTGGCAGAGAAAACCTTCCTTGTGACCATTGGCGACCGTACCGTCACCGGCATGGTCGCGCGCGACCAGATGGTCGGCCCGTGGCAGATCCCGGTAGCCAACTGCGCGGTGACCACCGCCAGCCTCGACAGCTACTACGGCGAAGCGATGTCTATCGGTGAGCGTGCGCCCGTTGCGCTGCTGGACTTCGCGGCTTCCGCCCGTCTGGCGGTAGGCGAAGCGCTGACTAACATCGCCGCGACCCAGATTGGCAACATCAAACACATTAAACTCTCGGCAAACTGGATGTCGGCGGCAGGTCACCCTGGCGAAGACGCGGGGCTGTACGAAGCGGTGAAAGCGATCGGCGAAGAGATGTGTCCGCAGTTGGGTCTGACTATTCCGGTGGGCAAAGACTCCATGTCGATGAAAACCCGCTGGCAGGAAGGCAACGAGCAGCGCGAAATGACCTCGCCGCTGTCGCTGGTCATTTCCGCCTTTGCCCGCGTGGAAGACGTGCGTCACACCATCACGCCGCAGCTGGTCACCGAAGATAACGCCCTGCTGCTGATTGACCTTGGTAAGGGCCATAACGCGCTGGGTGCGACCGCGCTGGCGCAGGTCTACCGTCAACTGGGCGATAAACCGGCCGACGTGCGCGACGTTGCGCAGCTGAAAGGCTTCTACGAGGCGATTCAGGCGCTGGTTGCGCAGCGTAAGCTGCTGGCCTATCACGACCGTTCCGACGGCGGCCTGCTGGTGACCCTGGCGGAGATGGCCTTTGCCGGTCATTGCAGCGTGGAAGCTGACGTGGCAACGCTTGGCGACGATCGTCTGGCGGCGCTGTTCAACGAAGAGCTGGGCGCGGTGATTCAGGTTCGTGCCGCTGACCGTGAAGCGGTAGAAGCGATTCTGGCGGCCAACGGCCTGGCAGACTGTGTACACTTCCTCGGTAAAGCCGTTGAAGGTGACCGCTTCACCCTGACTGCCAACGGTCAGCCGGTATTCAGCGAAAGCCGCACTACGCTGCGTATGTGGTGGGCTGAAACCACCTGGCAGATGCAGCGTCTGCGCGATAACCCAGAGTGTGCCGATCAGGAACACGACGCGAAAGCGAACGATAACGACCCGGGCCTCAATGTGAAGCTCACCTTTGATATCGCAGCTGACGTGGCGGCGCCTTACATTGCGACCGGTGCGCGCCCGAAAGTGGCCGTGCTGCGTGAACAGGGCGTCAACTCGCACGTGGAGATGGCGGCCGCCTTCCACCGTGCGGGCTTTGATGCCATTGACGTCCATATGAGCGACCTGCTGGCCGGCCGTACAGGTCTGGCTGACTTCCAGGCGCTGGTGGCCTGCGGCGGTTTCTCCTACGGTGACGTGCTCGGTGCGGGCGAGGGCTGGGCGAAATCCATTCTGTTCAACAACCGCGTGCGCGATGAGTTTGCCACTTTCTTCCATCGCCCTCAGACGCTGGCGTTGGGCGTGTGTAACGGCTGTCAGATGATGTCTAACCTGCGTGAACTGATCCCGGGCAGCGACCTGTGGCCGCGCTTTGTTCGTAACCATTCTGACCGTTTTGAAGCGCGCTTCAGCCTGGTCGAAGTGGCCAGCAGCCCGTCACTGCTGCTCGCCGGGATGGAAGGCTCACGGATGCCGATCGCCGTTTCTCACGGTGAAGGCCACGTGGAGGTTCGCGATGGTGCACACCTTGCTCAGCTTGAGAGTAAAGGTCTGGTCGCGCTGCGCTTCGTTGACAATTTCGGCAAGGTGACCGAAGCCTACCCGGCGAACCCGAACGGTTCCCCGAACGGTATTACGTCGGTCACCAACGAGAGCGGCCGCGTGACCATAATGATGCCGCACCCGGAGCGCGTGTTCCGCACCGTGGCTAACTCCTGGCACCCGGAAAACTGGGGCGAGGACAGCCCGTGGATGCGTATTTTCCGCAATGCGCGTAAGCAGCTCGGCTAAGACTCACGTTTAACGAATCAAGCCCCTCCTGGTGAGGGGCTTTTTTATCTGCAGGCCGGATAAAGACATTTACGCCGCCATCCGGCAATGTGCGTCGTTCCGCCCGATCAAGAGTGTCGGCAAACCCCGACATTGGTGATGTTATGATGTCGCCAAAAGGAGACATTTAATTCAATGATTTATATGTACTTTTTTGTGATTGATTTTAAGTGTTGCTAATTGGCGACAGTATTACCAAAACCCGCCCAGTGAACTCTCCAGGGTGATTGGTGTATTTTTCATATTTATCAGTGTGTTAATATATTGTTTTGAAATGTGGCACGCATCGTGCATAATAATAACCAGTGGCTCATTCACCTTCTTATGTCAGCCCCTTCGGGACGTGCTACATAAACTTAGAATGACGCACAACAAGGTGCCTGCCGTCCAGCAAATGATAATAGCGCTGCTTTATCAACCATCGGGCGAAACGTTGAGTTAGGCACCGCCTTATTCCATAACAAAGCCGGGCTTATGCCCGGCTTTGTTATTTCTGGCCTTTCCCTCGTCGATATCCTCAGTTAGCATTCCAGTAAGTTGATTCACTGAGATACCTCTTTTGAAACGCCCCTCACTTTCTCCACGCTCGCTTCGCCAACTGGTGACGCTCGCTTTCCTGCTGATTCTGCTGCCGCTGCTGGTGCTGGCATGGCAGGCCTGGCAAAGCTTGAATATGCTCAGCGCGCAGGCCGAACAAACCAACCGCACGACGCTGATTGATGCCCGCCGCAGCGAAGCGATGGCCAACGTGGCGCTGGATATGGAGCGCAGCTATCGCCAGTACTGCGTGCTCGACGATCCGACGCTGGCGAAGGTGTATCAGAATCAGCGTAAACGCTATAGCGACATGCTGGAGGCGCACGCGGGCGTGCTGCCCGACGACACGCTCTACCAGCGGCTACGGCAAAATCTTCACGATCTGACAACCCTACAATGCACCAACAGCGGCCCGGAAAAGCAGGCGGTGGCGAAACTTGAAGCGTTCTCCAGCGCCAACGGTGAGCTGGTGCAGGCCACCCGCACCGTGGTTTTCTCCCGTGGGCAGCAGCTACAGCAGGCGATCGCTGAACGCGGCCAGTTCTTCGGCTGGCAGGCGCTGGTGCTGTTTCTGGTGAGCCTGGCGATGGTGCTGCTGTTCACCCGAATGATTATCGGCCCGGTGAAGGGCATTGAGAGTATGATCAACCGTCTGGGCGAGGGACAGTCGCTGGACGGCGAGGTGATGTTCCGTGGGCCACGTGAGCTGCGTTCTGTTGGCCAGCGTATTATCTGGCTTAGCGAGCGCCTGTCGTGGCTGGAGTCACAGCGCCATCAGTTTCTGCGTCATCTTTCCCACGAACTGAAAACACCGCTGGCCAGCATGCGTGAAGGCACCGAGCTACTGGCGGACCAGGTGGTAGGGCCGCTCAGCGCCGAACAAAAAGAGGTGGTCGCTATCCTGGATAGCAGCAGCCGCAACCTGCAAACGCTGATTGAACAGCTGCTGGACTACAACCGCAAGCTGAGTGAGACGGCCGTTCGCATGGAGTATGTTGCGCTGGCGCCGCTGGTGGATATGGTGGTTTCCGCGCACAGCCTGCCGGCACGCGCTAAAATGATGCACACGCAGGTCGATTTACAGGCGGCAGGCTGCCTGGCAGAGCCCACGCTATTAATGAATGCGCTGGATAATCTGTACTCGAATGCGGTGCACTATGGCACTGAATCCGGTAACATTTATCTCCGTAGCCGCCGGGAAGGTTCGCGTGTCTCTATTGATGTCATCAATACGGGCACGCCAATCCCGGACGCAGAAAAATTAATGATTTTTGAGCCCTTCTTCCAGGGCAGCCATCAGCGCAAAGGTGCGGTGAAAGGAAGCGGCCTGGGATTAAGCCTGGCGCGCGACTCGGTGCGGAAAATGCACGGCGAGCTGCATCTTCTCGACTCCCGTGAGGGTAACGTCTGTTTTCGCATTGAGCTTCCGGCACCAGGGCTCGAAAAAACAACCACATAAATCGATATCGAGTGACTATGCCCCAACTATTAGCACGTACCGGTCGACGGCTCCGCCGGTGGCGTAGCGGCCTGATTGGCGTTGCCTGCCTGATGCTGTCGGGCTGCAACGCCACGCTGCTGCCGCATCATAACGGCGGCAGCGGCGAGGGCAGCGAGCCGCGCCAGCAGGTGGCGGATTACCAGTCGACCGACTGCGATGATATCTGGTCGCTAAACGGCGACACCGCTGAAAATAACCCGCTTTACTGGCTGCGCGGCATGGATTGCGCCGATCGTCTGTCGGCGACGCGCGCGCGCGCCGAGGCCAGCGCGCAGGCTGCCGATCGCTGGCAGGGAGCGCTCAAGCGCGGCATCCTGTTGGCGAACGCGAAAATCACCCCGGCAGAACGCCGCCAGCTGGTGGGCGACATCGATGCGTTAAGCTCGCAAATTCCTTCGCGTATTCGTCCGCTTTACCAGGTATGGCGAGATGGGCAGGCGCTACAGCTGTCGCTCTCTGAAGAGCGTTTGCGCTACAGCAAACTGCAGGAAACCAGCGACGGCCAGCTCGATGCGCTGCGTCAGCAGCAGCAGCAGCTTCAGGCCGAACTGGAGCTCACTACCCGTAAACTGCAAAATCTGACGGATATTGAGCGTCAGCTCTCCAGCCGCAAGCCGGGGGCGGATATCTCGCACCCAGCGGCATCTGATGAGGATAAAAATGAGTAACCGTAAACCCGCGCACCTGCTGTTGGTCGACGACGATCCCGGCCTGTTGAAGCTGCTGGGCATGCGTCTGACCAGCGAAGGTTATCGGGTGGATACCGCAGAAAGCGGCCAGCAGGGGCTGCGCGTGCTGGCAAAAGAGCGCATCGACCTGGTGATCAGCGATCTGCGCATGGACGAAATGGACGGCATGCAGCTGTTCAGCGAAATTCAGAAAGTGCAGCCGGGGATGCCGGTGATCATCCTTACCGCCCACGGTTCGATTCCGGACGCGGTCTCTGCCACCCAGCAGGGGGTGTTCAGCTTCTTAACCAAGCCGGTAGATAAAGACGCGCTCTATAAGGCCATCGACGAAGCGCTGGAGCGCACGTCGCCGGCGAACGATGAGCAATGGCGAGAAGCGATTGTGACCCGCAGCCCGCTGATGCTGCGTCTGCTCGAGCAGGCACAGATGGTGGCGCAGTCGGACGTGAGCGTGCTGATTAACGGCCAGAGCGGTACCGGGAAAGAGATTCTGGCGCAGGCGATTCACAACGCCAGCCCGCGCCGAGCCAAGCCGTTCGTGGCAATTAACTGCGGCGCGCTACCGGAGCAACTGCTGGAGTCTGAACTGTTCGGCCATGCGCGCGGGGCGTTTACCGGCGCGGTCAGCAACCGCGAAGGGCTGTTCCAGGCGGCCGAAGGCGGCACGCTGTTTCTGGATGAAATTGGCGATATGCCCGCACCGCTGCAGGTGAAGCTGCTGCGCGTGCTGCAGGAGCGCAAAGTCCGCCCGTTAGGCAGCAACCGCGATCTGGACATTAACGTGCGGATTATCTCCGCGACCCACCGGGATCTGCCGAAGGCGATGGCGCGCGGCGAGTTTCGCGAAGATCTGTTCTACCGCCTGAACGTGGTCAATCTCAAGCTCCCGACGCTTGCCGAGCGTACCGAGGACATTCCGCTGCTGGCCAACTACCTGCTGCGCCAGGCGGCCGATCGGCATAAGCCGTTTGTCCGCGCCTTTTCCACCGATGCCATGAAGCGGTTGATGGCGGCCAACTGGCCGGGCAACGTGCGCCAGCTGGTCAATGTGATTGAGCAGTGCGTGGCGCTCACCTCTTCGCCGGTCATCAGCGATGCGCTGGTGGAGCAGGCGCTGGAAGGTGAAAACACGGCGTTGCCGACCTTCGTTGAGGCGCGCAATCAGTTTGAACTCAACTACCTGCGTAAGCTGCTGCAAATCACCAAGGGCAACGTCACTCACGCCGCGAGAATGGCGGGCCGCAACCGTACCGAATTTTACAAGCTGCTGTCGCGTCATGAACTGGATGCCAACGACTTTAAAGAGTAGCACCGTACATACGAGTGATTTATGATACGGTGAGCAACCGGTTACGCGATAAAAACGACAGGAACACCATGAAAAAGATTGATGCGATTATTAAACCCTTCAAACTGGATGACGTACGTGAAGCGCTGGCGGAAGTTGGCATCACCGGTATGACGGTAACGGAAGTGAAAGGCTTTGGTCGCCAGAAGGGCCACACCGAACTGTACCGCGGCGCGGAGTACATGGTGGACTTTCTGCCGAAGGTGAAAATTGAAATCGTGGTGACTGACGATATTGTTGATACCTGCGTCGATACCATTATCCGTACCGCGCAAACCGGCAAAATCGGCGACGGTAAAATCTTCGTCTTTGACGTAGCGCGCGTTATTCGTATCCGTACCGGTGAAGAGGATGACGCGGCAATCTAATCCGCAAAACTCATCCTGGGATGTAGGCCGGATAAGCGCAGCGCCATCCGGCGTAACCTGCGCAGCTTGCCGGATGGCGGCATCAATGCCTTATCCGGCCTACTGCCTTAATCACTCGTCGGTCTGTGCTAAAGGTATGCTGGACGAACGCATCAGACGTTTCAACGCAACCGCCACCACGATTAGCGCCACGCAGCCCAGCGTCCATTCCCCCATTTGCGAGAAAAAATGCCCGTAGGCGTCGATAGCCGTTTCGCTAATCTGCGACTCGGTCGTTTTCTGCGCCACTACGCCTGCCAGCCAGTTGGCTACCGAGCCGGTAGCTAACATGTAGATGCCGGTCAACACGCCGGTGACGCCGGGCAGATTGAGGCGGGTAATTTGCGCCATCGCCACCGGGTCGATAAACAGTTCAGCAAAGCCCATCAGCGCCAGGCCGGCAATCATCATCCCCATCGACGCTTGGCCGTGTAGCTGTGCGCCACGCGCGTTCAGGGCCAGCAGCATAAAGCCTGCGGCCATCAATGCCAGACCAAAGGCAAACTTCAACCATACCCGCAGCGTCGAACTGATGCCGCCTTCCGGACGAGCCAGCCAGGCCAATGCCACACCGGCGGACATCACCGCAATGGCGTTAACCGACTGGAAGAGGGCGGTAGGCACCTCAATATTCAACCAGCGGCGGTTGACGAAGCGATCGATAAACAGGCTGATAGAGCTGCCACCCTGCTGGGCCAGCACCCAGAACAGCGTACCGGTTAGCATCAGCAAAACGATTTGCCACAGCGCGCGGCGCTGCTGCGGGAAGCGCAGCATGATGCGGGCGACAATTACCGCCGCGGCGGCGCAGACGATGCCCAGTAAATAACCCGCCGCGTCATTCTCCAGCAGCAGCGTGAAGCACACAGGCGCAAGGCACAGCATTAACAGCAGCCAGCCCCAGGCTGGCAGGGCAAACTTTACCTCACGCAGCGCCGGGCGGTTCACTCCTTGGGTATGACGGAAGTGGCGGTGACCGCTTAAAAAGACCAGCAGGCCAACAAACATGCCCACGCCCGCCAGTGCAAAACCGACGTGCCAGCCGTACCACTGCGCCGCCAGACCGCAGGCGATGGGCGCGGCGATGGAGCCGATATTACCCGCCGCGTACAGCAGCGAGAAACCACCGTCGCGACGCTGGTCGTCGGGCGCATACAGCTCGCCGAGCAGACAGCTGATATTGGACTTAAACAGGCCGTAGCCGCAGATAATAATCGCCAGCGCCAGATACAGACTCCAGATTGCGTCAGACTCGATGCCGAGCACCACGTGGCCGAACGTCATCAGTATCGCACCGGCAATCACTGCCGTTCGGTTACCGAGCAGGCGGTCGGCGAGCCAGCCGCCCAGAATAGGGGTTACATAGACCAAAGAGGCGTAAGCGCTGAAAAGATTGATGGCGTGGCTGTCGTTAAAGCCGAGCTGGTGGGTGAGATAAAGGATGAGGAGGGCACGCATGCCGTAAAAGCTGAAGTATTCCCAGATTTGAATCGCCACGATGTAGTAGATCGCGCGCGGTTGTGAGGGTGTTTTCATGTGAACTCCTTGCGGCGTGAAAAAAGGGAAGCGGCAAGCCGCTTCCCTTACTGCTTTTATTATTTCGTGTTGTTTTCTTTCAGCACTTTTACGGTATAGCGACCGTCAGCCTGGCGATAGGCGCCGTGGATGTCGGTTTCGAAGCCCGGATAATGTGCGCCGATTTCACACAGCATCTGCAGGAACTCGAGCACCGGACGGCTCTGCTCGGTGATTTTCTCACCCGGCATCACCAGCGGTACGCCCGGAGGATACGGCAGGATCATGTTGGCGTTAACGCGGCCCACCATCTCTTCCAGATAGATCTCTTCGGTTTCACCGTGCAGCTCTTTCTGGAAGGCGGCGTATGGGGTCATTTCCATTTCCGGCAGCACTTCAAACGCGCGGAACATCAGGTCCGGCAGGTTGTGATGCTCAACCAGTTTATGAATGTTCTGCGCCAGCTCCTGGATACGCATGTTTTCATAAAACTCCGGCGCTTCGCGGTACAGCGCTGGCAGGATGTTTTTCACGCGTAGGTTCAGGTCGAACGCGCGTTTAAACTCGGTCAGCGCACGCAGCAGACTCAGCGCTTTGGTTTTATCGATACCGATGCTGAACAGGAACAGAAGGTTGTACGGACCGGTTTTCTCAACGATGATGCCGCGTTCGTCGAGGTATTTCGCGACCAGGCTTGCCGGGATACCGAACTCGTCCATGGTGCCGTCTTTCTTCATCCCCGGTGTCAAAATGGTGACTTTTATCGGGTCGAGGTACATGTGCTCGTTATCGATATTTTTGAAGCCGTGCCATGCGCTGTCAGAGCGCAGCGGCCAGCATTCAGGGCCATCGATATGTTCCGGCTGCCAGACATCGAAGAACCAGCCTTCAGACTCGCCTTTCAGACGCTTAATCTCTTTACGGAACTTAATCGCACGTTCGATAGAACCGTTAATCAGGCGTTTACCGGCGTTGCCTTTCATCATCGCCGCGGCGGTTTCGGTGGAGGCCACGATACCGTAGTGCGGAGAGGTGGTGGTGTGCATCATGTAGGCTTCGTTGAAGGTTTCTTCGTTCACGTCACCTTTCACATGAATCATGGAAGCCTGGGAGAACGCCGCCAGCAGCTTGTGCGTAGACTGCGTTTCGTAGATCACTTTACCTTCCACACGGCCGCCGCTCATCCCGCATTTCCCTTCATAAATCGGCGAGAAGTTGGTGTAAGGCACCCAGGCGGAGTCGAAGTGGATGGACTTCACGTCCAGCGTTTTCTTGATGAAATCGGTGTTGTAGAGCAGACCGTCGTAAGTGGAGTTGGTGATAACGGCATGCACCGGCCAGCTGGCATTCGGCGTGGCTTTTACGCGTTTTTCAATCGTGGCGCGCTGGAACTCGCTCTGCGGAATACCGCCCAGAATGCCGTAGGCGTTACGGGTTGGACGGAAGTAGATCGGCGTAATATCGCTCATCATCATCAGATGGGTCAGCGATTTATGGCAGTTACGGTCAATCAGTACGGTGCTGCCCGCCGGCGCGGAGTACATACCAACGATTTTGTTGGCCGTGGAGGTGCCGTTGGTGACCATATAGCTGCGTTCGGCATTAAAGACGCGGGCAATATACTCTTCCGCTTCTTTGTGTGGGCCGGAGTGGTCCAGCAGTGAACCCAGCTCGGAAACGGAAATGGAGATATCGGACTTCATGGTGTTCGGGCCAAAGAAGTCGTAGAAAATGCTGCCGACCGGGCTTTTCTGGAAAGCGGTACCGCCCATATGACCTGGCGTACAGAAGGTGTATTTGCCTTCGCGAACGTATTTGAACAGCGCTTTGGTCAGCGGCGGCATGATGGTATCGATGTACTCATCGGTGTTCTGGCGGATTTTCGCGGCGATATCGTCGGCGGCGCCCAGCGCATACTCGAAGAAGCGAACCTGCATGCGCAGATCGTTCAGACTCACGTCGAGAGTGGAGTAGCTATTAGCAAAAGCGTATACCGGCATGTACTCGTTCATCGCGCTGATTTCTTCGCACAGTTCGAGATTGTATTTATCCCAGTCGAAGATCACGCCGCACAGGCGGGCGTTATTTTCAATCAGCTTCAGCAGGTCTTCACGGTCATTCGGGTAGACAATCTGGAAGTTCAGGCCTTCTAGGGCGCGATGAAGTTCACGAATAGGCTCTTCTTTAAAATAGACGCCCATGTGGTTCATGATAGCAATAACATTCATAGTCATAGTCATGTTTCCAGGTAAAGGAGGCCCTTCCCACCGCGTTAGCGGCAGGGGAGGAAGGGCCTGTAGAAATAGGAGGGGCTAGCGGTTAGTGCGCTTCAGCCGGATTGTTTTCGTTGTCATTGTGCTGACGCTGGTGCATTTTGCGGCCGTAGAACATCAGGATGACCAGGCTGACGATAAAGGTGCCGGACAGCTCGAAGGAGTTGGCGCCCATCAGCGCGATGAAGCAGAATGCGCAGCCGAGCACAGAGCACACCAGGCTTGCTGAGTTACGGATGTTGAAGCCTTCGAAGCGAATCAGGTCAACGCAAGAGTAGAAGTACGGCAGCATGGTCAACAGAACGGCGATACCGGTCAGCTCACCGAACAGGTCGGAGGCTTTACCCCCGCTGGAGTTCATGATGGTGATGATAACCATCAGCGCGGTCATTTTAACGGCGGCCAGCAGCAGACCTTTTTTCGGAATACCGTTGCTATCAACTTCACCGTACACTTTCGGGAAGTTGCCATCGTTGGCCGCGCGCACCCCGGCCTGACCAACCAGCATCATCCAGGAGCCCAGCGAAGTCAGGCACGCAAAGGCGGTGAAGGCAGAAACCAGCGGCGCGGCCCAGCCGCCCAGAATGGTGGAGGCGCTGATGGCGAACGGTGCACCGGACGCTGCCATGACGGAAGCCGGGTACATACCAGAGATAACCTGCGTTGCCGCAATATAGATAACACCGGCGATTGCGGTTCCCAGCATAGTGGCCAGCGGCACGGTACGTTTCGGGTTTTTCACCATACCGGTGCTGACGGCGGCAGATTCCACGCCGACAAACGCCCACAGGCACAGCAGAATACTTTTAATCACCGCGTGTGGATCGGTGCTGGTAGAGGTGTTCCAGTTTGCATGGTAGGTGGCCATATCAAACCAGTGCCAGCCCACCACGGCGGTCAGAACTACCGGGATCAGCACCAGGAAAAGGCCAATAGTGGTCAAACGGCTAACCCAGGCTCCCCCCAGCATGTTGACAAAGGTAAAGACCCACACGATAGCGATACAGGCAATGCCTGCCGGAATAGGATCGTTTAATACCGGGAAGAACGTGGATAAATAAGAGACGGCGGTAATCCCGATAGCCAGGTTACCAATCCAGTTGGCGTGATAATAAAGGACACCAGTCTGGAAACCAAATGCCGGTGATAATTCACCCGCGTAGGCAATTGGCCCACCCTGTTGAGGGTTTTTTGTTGCCAGTCGCGCATAAACATAAGCCAGGGACATTGCCCCGATAATAGAAATGACCCAACCCCAAATAGCAATACCGCCAATGCTGGCGAGGTTCGCTGGTAATAACGCAATACCGCTCCCCATCATATTCCCGGCGACGACGCCGGTACAGGCGAATAGCCCGATCTTTTTGGCAGAACTCATGTTCTTTTCTCCTGAACAGTATTTTTAAGATCGGATCGCGAGGTGAGCTATGGCGAGCGATCCGACCAACTGGCGACCATGTTACTGAGCGGAATAAGGGAAGTCCTAAAGTAAAAGTGAAATAAACACAAACTTGAAAAAGATGAGGTTTTTAGCTTTTGACATTAACATGTCAGGATAAAAACTTTATATCACGAAAAGATAAATTATTAGTAATTACAAGTAGGTATGTGATTTTATTTTTGGAGGGAGATGTTGCCATCTGGTAACAATAAATACCTTATGGCAACATCAATATTACATTTTTGATTGCTTTAGTTAACCGTAAAAATAACCCAATGTCGTTCGCTATGATTCTTTAGGTAGGAAGGTTTGCAGATACGGAACAATTTTTTCTATCGATGTTTGGAATACGCCATTTTCAATCCAGTACAGCGTATTGTCGCCGGGGCGTAAATTAAACGCGGTAATATAAGCATCGGCTGCAAGACGATTCTCGCCTTTCATTTCGTATACCTTTCCTAATATCACGTAGTTCAGCCATGACATTTCCAGATCGATACTTTTATTAATCGCTTCATAGGCGCTATCGATGTTCCCTGTCCCCAGTGCATTAATTGCCTGAATACGGAACAGGATGCCGCTATTTTGCATTTCCGGCATTTTTTCGACTTTGTCTAATTCTTTACTGAGCGCCAGCAGCTGTTGGCTATCAAAAGGCTGCTGAGAATGGCGTAATACATCAACCATTGCCTTCTGCGCGTAGCCGTAGGCAAAATCTGGTGACTGCTTAATAATGCTATCCAGCAATGAGCTGGCTTTGGTTAATGATGGCGCATCGCCGTCAGAAATCAGCAGCAGCGCCTGATAAAACTGCGCCAGCGACAGCGGCCGTGTGAGATCCAGATGCGCCAGTTGCTCCTGTACTTGCTCTGGCCACGGCTGGGTTAGCGCGGTGGAAAGGCTATCGAACAGATCGCGTTGAATGGAGACCAGGTTGCTGTCGGTGACGAAATAGCGCTTATCAAGCATGGTCGAGCCGTCGGCGTTATCGACCAGCAGCACCGACATAAAGCACTGCTGCGCGCGGTAATGGCGCTGGTTCACAAAGCTAATGGTCAGCGTTTTCCCCGAACTGCTGGGCTCGTTAACGTTATAGTTGGTTTTGTCGTGCACCATAAAGGTGGAGTAAGTGTTCAGCGATGTGGTGATCAGCGTTCCCAGCCCAATAGCGTAGGCCTGCTGTGATGCCCAGTTATTGCATGACACCCCTGGCTCGAAGCGCACATCAATATCGCGCGGGTTGAGCAGCAGGTGCGAGCGCGTAATCTGTGGATGCGGACGAACGACGGTCAGCAGCACCATGGCAATCAGCACGCCCAGCGACAGTAAAAAGGCGCACTGGGTCCAGAAGCTGGAAAACCAGCGACGCTGGGCTCCTGGCTGCGTCACAGCAGCGGGCGTATTTTCTGGGGCGGGAAGGGGCTGCGCTGTGGGTACGGTTGCTGTTGCGGTAGGGGATGTTGCCGGCGGCGGGATATCGGCACCCGTGTCGGTTTCATCGAGCCAGGTCACTTCTGCCGTCAGCTGATAGCCGCGTTTCGGGACGGTTATAATGTATTCAGCGTGACCATCATCGCCGCTGCGAAGCGACTTGCGTAGTTCAGAAATGCTCTGGGTGACCACGTGGCTGGTCACCATGTTGCGCATCCAGATATTATCGATCAGTTCATCACGGCTCAGCACTTCACCCGGATGCTGGGCAAAGTACATCAGCAAATCGATTAATCGAGGTTCCAGGGTGAGCTGTTGTCCAGGGCGGCTGATTTGATTAATAGAGGGTGCGATCAGCCATTCCCCAACGCGTACGACCGGTTGTTGCATATAAATGAATCGCCAAAGGATAAAAAATAGGATAGAGGCCTAATCATAACACAATTAACTACCCGTTTTTTTGACCTCAGCGAGCGTTGGCAGGGAGAGGCAGGCGGGCAATCATGCCCGCCTGGAAAGAAATAATTACAGAACTTTGTGCGGCCCGAAGCATTCGTAATGAATGCGTTCGGCGTTGATGCCCTGTGCCACCAGCTGTTTCGCGGCGTGTTGCATAAAGGCTACCGGGCCACAGAGATAGAACTGCATCTGCGGGTCCTGCAGACTTTCTGCCAGCGGGGCCAGCGTCATCAGGCCTTCGCTATCAAAGGCACCTGCCTCGCGATCGGCGTCGGTTGGCGTGCGATACCACACATGCGAGCGGAAGTGCGGCAGCGCTGCGCCGTGGGCCTTCACTTCATCCGCAAAGGCGTGAACTTCACCGTTTTCCGCCGCGTGGAACCAGTTTACCTGCGCCGGATGGTGGCGTTTGGCCAGACTATCCAGCATCGCCAGCATCGGCGTCTGGCCGACGCCGCCGGAAATCAAGGTAACCGGCGTCTGCGCGGAAACATTCAGGAAGAAATCGCCGGCAGGTGCAGCCAGATGGATAACATCGCCTTCTTTTGCCGCGTTATGCAGCCAGTTTGAAACCTGGCCGCCGTTTTCGCGTTTTACCGCAATGCGGTAACCCTTACCGTTCGGGCTGCGCGTCAGTGAATACTGACGAATTTCCTGGAATGCAAAATCTTCCGGCTTCAGCCAGACCGCCAGATACTGCCCCGGCTGATAATCCGCGACGGGCTCACCGTCTACCGGTTCCATTTCGAAGCTGGCGATCAGCGCGCTTTGCGGGATTTTTTTGACGATGCGGAAAGCACGAGTGCCTTCCCAGCCGCCGGTTTTGTTGGCGTTGTCCTGATAGATCTCCGCTTCACGCTGGATAAACACGCCGGCCAGCACGCCGTAGGCTTTACCCCATGCGTCCAGCACTTCCTGACCCGGGCTGAACATCTCATCCAGCGTCGCTAACAGATGAGCACCGACAATGTTGTACTGCTCTGGCTTAATCTGGAAGCTGGTGTGCTTCTGCGCAATTTTCTCCACCGCTGGCAGCAGAGCCGGCAGATTTTCAATATTACTGGCATAGGCGGCAATCGCGTTGAACAGCGCTTCACGCTGATCGCCGTTGCGCTGGTTGCTCATATTGAAAATCTCTTTCAGCTCCGGATTATGGGTAAACATCCGGTCATAAAAGTGGGCGGTGAGCTTCGGGCCGGTTTCAACCAGCAGCGGGATGGTGGCTTTCACGGTCGCGATGGTTTGAGCATCTAGCATGGCAGGTTTTCCTTACGTGTTATCTATTGTTGCATGTTAAATGCATCTTATAAAAATAACCCTTCTTTGTAAATGGTTCTTTGTGACAATGCATCATCGCGGTTACAACATGAATTATTCGCATCACAATCCTGAAAAGAAATCCGTTTACCTTATCAAGTGCTTTATTCCTCAAGCCCTTGTGCAGCCTGAAGGTAAACGTTTGCGTAATTTCGTTTGTCAAGACCTGTTATCACAGAACTAATCAGTTATACTGTGGGCCGTTGTCCAACAGGACTGCCTTTTTCAGGCCAAAATTTTATTGTTAGCTGAGTCAGGAGATGCGGATGTTAAAGCGTGAAATGAACATTGCCGATTATGATGCCGAACTGTGGCAGGCTATGGAGCAAGAAAAAGTACGTCAGGAAGAGCACATTGAACTGATCGCCTCCGAAAACTACACCAGCCCACGCGTTATGCAGGCGCAGGGCTCTCAGCTGACCAACAAATATGCTGAAGGTTATCCGGGTAAGCGCTACTACGGCGGCTGTGAATACGTCGATATCGTTGAACAGCTGGCTATCGACCGCGCGAAAGAACTGTTCGGCGCCGACTATGCTAACGTTCAGCCGCACTCGGGTTCTCAGGCTAACTTTGCTGTCTACACCGCGCTGCTGCAGCCGGGCGATACCGTGCTGGGTATGAACCTGGCGCAGGGCGGCCACCTGACTCACGGCTCTCCGGTTAACTTCTCCGGCAAACTGTACAACATCGTGCCTTATGGTATCGACGAGTCCGGCAAAATTGACTACGAAGAAATGGCCAAGCTGGCGCAGACCCACAAACCGAAGATGATCATCGGCGGCTTCTCTGCTTACTCCGGCGTAGTCGATTGGGCAAAAATGCGTGAAATCGCCGACAGCATCGGCGCTTACCTGTTCGTTGACATGGCGCACGTTGCGGGTCTGATTGCCGCAGGCGTTTACCCGAACCCGGTTCCGCATGCTCACGTTGTGACCACCACGACCCACAAAACCCTGGCGGGTCCGCGCGGCGGCCTGATCCTGGCGAAAGGTGGGGATGAAGAGCTGTACAAAAAACTGAACTCTGCCGTGTTCCCAAGCGCGCAGGGCGGCCCGCTGATGCACGTGATTGCCGGTAAAGCGGTAGCGCTGAAAGAAGCGATGGAGCCGGAGTTCAAAGTCTACCAGCAGCAGGTTGCGAAAAACGCCAAAGCGATGGTGGAAGTGTTCCTGAACCGCGGTTACAAAGTGGTGTCTGGCGGGACTGAAAACCACCTGTTCCTGCTGGACCTGGTGGATAAAAACCTGACCGGTAAAGAAGCTGACGCTGCCCTGGGTCGCGCTAACATCACCGTGAACAAAAACAGCGTGCCGAACGATCCGAAGAGCCCGTTTGTGACTTCCGGTATCCGCATCGGTTCTCCGGCTATCACTCGCCGCGGCTTCAAAGAAGCGGAAGCGAAGGAGCTGGCTGGCTGGATGTGTGACGTGCTGGATAACATCAATGATGAAGCCACCATCGAACGCGTGAAAGCAAAAGTGCTGGATATCTGCGCTCGCTTCCCGGTTTACGCATAAGCGCTAATCGTCAGATGTAAAAAAGGCCGCGAATGCGGCCTTTTTTTATGCCCGATGGCGCTACGCTTATCGAGCCGACATGCTGCGCAGGCCTGATAAGGCGAAGCCGCCACCAGGAAAAAAGCTAGCGCCGATCCAGCGAAATTTTCCCCGGCCCGACAATGGCCAGCAGCAGGAACGCCCCCGCGATACTGATGTTCTTATAGAAGTTAATCATATTCGCCATCACCGCATCGCCGGTCATATCCCAGTAATGGTGGCCTATCACCGCCGTCCCTAGCGTATAGAACAGAAAGATAATCGCCAAAGGACGAGTGAAGAAGCCAAGAATGATCAGAATAACGGCCGGAACTTCCATCACAATCGCGATAATCGCCGCCAGCGCGGGCATCGGCGTACCGATTGACGCCATGTACTGCACCGTGCCGTCGTAGTGAAGCATTTTGGGGTAACCGGAGAGAATAAACAGCAGCACAATGGCGATACGGGCGATTAGCAGCAGCAAATCGCGTGAGGCGCCAAAGTCGAGATAGCGAAGCGAGTTCATGGCCGTTCCTTAGTGTAAGTATGTATGTTTTAAACGTAATACATAATTTTGTGACTTGCCACACAGGAACGAGAAATCAGTCATTTGGCTGTTGGTTGAGTCAACAACGTCGATAGACCTCCTTTCCGTAGGGAAAGGAGGTCTGAACGTGTTAAAGCGACTTCAATGCAACGCTTTCATCACACAGCGCGGTTTCACTGACCGATCGTCCCGATTGGATAAGCTTGCGCAGTACGCGTACGTCGCGCCCGTTATTCAGCGCGACGGCACCGACCAGTACGCCTTCGCGCAGCTGGAACCAGATGGCTTGATGCGCATTCGGATCGCCACGACACAGCCAGCTGTCGCCGTGCATGTCGCCGATAAACTGCAGGTTATCGCTGTACTGATCGGTCCAGAACCAGCTCGGCCCGGCGGCGGGCGGAGGCAGGTTGAGCATCGCTGCCGCTGCCGTCTGCGCCTGAAGGTTTGCATTTTCCCAGCTCTCGATGCGGCGCAGCGAACCGTCGGGCTGGCGCGTTAGCGCCACGTCACCGGCGGCGAAAATCGCCGGATCGGCGGTGGAGCAGGCGGTATCAACGATAATGCCGTTAGCTGCCTCCAGACCGGCATCGCGGGCCAGCGCATCATTCGCCACGATACCGATACCGTAAATCACCGCATCGGCCAGCAGCGTCTCGCCGTTTTGCAGCGTCAGCGAGAGAAACTCTCCCGCTTCGGCGTGTTCAATGCTGCTGTTGAGTAACACCCGCACGCCCGCCTGCTGGTGGCGGGCAAGCAGGTAATCGCGCACCGGAGCAGGGGCGTTGCGGCCCATTACCGACGACGCCATCTCGACCACAGCCACCTGGCAGCCGCGCTGGGTGGCGCTCGCCGCCAGCTCCAGGCCAATCGTGCCCGCACCGACGATCGCGATTGCCTTACCCGGCTGTAGTACGTCGCGCAGGCGTTCGGCATCGCCAGCGTGGCGCAGCGTAAAGCAACGCTCGCCCAGCTTATCCAGCAGCGGCAAAGGCCTGGCCGCTGCACCGGTAGCCAGCAGCAGCTGCGACCAGCGGTAGGTTTGCCCATCGGTGAGCGTTAGCGTACGCGAGGCGCGATCAATCTCGCGAAGCGTCACGCCCAGATGCAGCTGCACGTTATGTTCCTGCCACCAACTGGCGGGCAGCACCGGCTGAAGCTGCGGATTTTCGTCCAGCAGCATGGCTTTTGACAGCGGCGGGCGCTCGTAGGGCAGATGCGCCTCGTCAGAAAAGAGGTGTAACGGCCCGTTAAACCCTTGCTGGCGCAGCGCGGCAGCGGCCATTGCCCCCGCCTGACCGCCGCCAATGATGGCAATAATGTGTTCACTCATAACGACTCCTTACAGATCCAGACCAGCGGCGACGTGGCGGATCCCTCGGATCCCCAGCCCGGCGTCGGCGTTGATCATCACGCCGCTTAAGGTGCGGTTGTTACGACGCGATGCCAGCATCACGTATGGCCCGGTAAAGTCGGCTGGGTCGGGGAAGAACTGGAGCGGCAGAATGGCGGCGATTTTCTCCGGCGTCAGCGATTGCATAATCGAGGTATCGCTTTGCCCCAGCGCCTGTGGGCCGCGCAGATCGGTCGCCATACCGCACGGACCGACACCGTTCACCCGCACCTTCGGCGCCAGCTCGTAGGCTAACTGGCGAATCAGCCCGGTGGCGGCATGTTTCGAGGCGGTATACAGCGGCCCGCCGCCGCCCGGATACCACGCGGCGTTGGACAGGGTAAAGATGATGCTGCCTTCGCTGGCGATAAGCGCCGGGGCGCAGGCTTTCGCACCCAGCAGATAGCCCAGCACGTTAACGTTAAACAGTTCGTGAAAGCCGCTCTCCAGCGCCTCAGCAGAGGTGTTCACCAGCGTTGCGTTATGATCCCAGATGCCCGCATTGCCAATAAAACAGTCCAGTTTGCCAAACGCGGTGAGGATTTGATCGACCGCGCGCTGATAGTCGGCGTAGCAGGTGACGTTGCCTTCCACCGCCAGCACATGTTCGCCAAAACGCTGGCGCAGGCTGGCGACTTTGGCTGGTGACAGTTCGAGCGTGGCGACCTTCGCGCCTTCTTCAATAAAGCGCTCGACCAGCGCCAGACCGAGGCCGGAGCCGCCGCCGGTAATGAAAACCACGTTGTCGCGTAAATCGCTCATCGGGCGTCCTCTGGAATATCAACAAATACATCGCTACCTTCCACGTAAACCGCGTAGGTGGTCAGCGGATCGGTGGCAGGTAAGCACAGCGCTTTACCGGTTTTCAGGCAGAAGCTGGCCGCGTGCAGCGGGCATTCCACCGTGGCATCGTCTTCCAGATAACCTTCGGACATCGAGGCGTTACCGTGGCTACAGCGATCGTTAATGGCATAAAACTCGCCGCCAACGTTGAACAGGGCGATGACGGGCGAGGTTTCCAGCCGGAGGGCTTCACCATCCGGCAGCTCCGTGGCGGAGCAGGCAAATACACGGCTCATCAGAACAGTACACTCAGGTTATGGGAGGTGATCACCGCTTGATCCAGCACGATCTCGCGTGCCAGTAAGCGCCACTCATCGCCGGGCAAACGACGGACTTTGTCCACGCGCGTGCCGACGTAAAACGTCTCGTCCCGCTCTTTTTGCGCGCGATACAGCAGATAGTTGAGGCGCACGGCGAACACGTCGGGCACGTCGGTTTCGCTGATTTGTAAGTTGCTAATCAGATGACGGGTACGCGACGGCGGTTCTTCCGCCCAGGCCATGCCGGTTTCCAGCCGCGCGATGCGGCGCTCAAGCTGGTCTTTGTTGTCGTTGAAAATCCAGGTGGTCGGCGGCTGTACGCCTTTGCGACGGTCGCGCGTCTGGGCGTTCACCGTGGTACGCATGGTGTAGCGAATGTCATCATCCAGCTGCGCCAGCCAGTCGCGAAACTGCCAGTCGTCCAGCAAACGCGCTTCTTCATACAGAAACTGGCTGATGCGATGATGCAGCTCAAGAGAAACTAAAGCGCTCATTTCATCACCTCCTGCTGGTAGGCGGCGGTTTTGTCGTGCACATCCTGCCAGCTTTCGCTGCTGAGCAGATCGGCCCAGCGCTGATACATGCCGCGCGCGGCGGTTTCCGAAAAGATGTAGTTGGTGATGCCCGGAATGCCGTCTTCGCGGCGCTTTTCCTAGCCTAAGCCCATTTCGAGGCACAGGTTAGTGTTGCGCGCCCGGTGGCCCTTCAGCAGTTTTTGAATCTCGCACCAGTTTTCCGAGTCGTCCTGTTCAAGGAATCCGGCCGGACCAAAGGCGCGGGTAGCGCTGTTTTCAAATGCGGCTTTCACCTCGTCGGAGGCGGCTTTATCGGTAATACAGAACGCCCACACTTCAACCCGATCCGGCCCGCGCGGGTGCCAGACGCGCAGCGTGGCGGTGCCGTTCAGCCAGGAGAGGGTGGGGAAAATGTTGTTGTGACCGGCAAGACGCAGGGCGCGAACTTTGCCCAGACGCTGTTCGGCCTCTTCGTAGGTGTCGCGGTAGTAGCTGGAGACTTCGCCGTCGACCCACACGTTGGCATCGGGGTTTTCAGTAAAGAAGAAACCGCTGCCGTGGCCGTCCTGGCCGAACTGTAGCGCATCTTTGGCGGTTTCCCACACCGGGCGGGTGGTCTGACCGTCGCCGAGGCGCTTATCGCTGCCGTCGTCTTTCGCCCCCAGCACCTGCACCGCAGAAGCATGGCTGAACAGCGCGTGATACTGGTCGCTGGCAAACTGTTCGGCGGGGAATTTCCAGTTGCAGTCGATGGTCCACTTCTGGACGCCTCCGACGATTTCGGTGCCGCCTTCACGGCGGTCGAGCACGCCATCGAGATACCAGGCGATGTCGCCGAGATAATCGCCAAGCGTGGGTGCGGTGGTGTCCCAGTTGCCGAAAATCAGCCCTTTATAGCTCTCGACGCATGGCACTTCGTTTAGCCCCCAGTGGGATTTGCATAAACCTTGCGGATAAGCGCGTGGCTCCAGCGGGACGTCGATCAGCTCGCCGTTAATGCCGTACGACCAGCCGTGATACGGGCAGGTGAAGGCGCGGGTATTGCCGCAGTCGGCGTAGCTGACGCGCATCGCGCGGTGGCGGCACTGGTTGAGAAACGCTTTGATGCTGCCGTCTTTCTGGCGAACCACCACCACCGCATCCTCGCCCATGTAGGTGTTAAAAAAATCACCGGGTTTGGGAATTTGGCTTTCGTGGGCGAGAAACAGCCAGCAGCGGCCAAAGATACGTTCCAGCTCAAGCTGATAGATGTCAGGATCGGTGTAAATGCGTGGCGTGACACGACCGTTTTGGGTGTCGACCAGCTGGTAGACGTCAGTAGGGTTTTTTATGGTCATATTTTTAATCCTGCGGGGTAAGAGGTATTGACCTTTCCATTTTTGTGTCATTCTTATGTTGCTTGTGGGTTATCGATATGTGAAATAGATAATTTCTACCAGCTGAGACGTTTTTTCGATGACAAGGAGGAGAGATGGAACTGAGGCACCTACGCTACTTCGTCGCGGTGGCGCAGGCGTTAAACTTCACGCGCGCCGCCGAAAAACTGCATACCTCACAGCCTTCTCTGAGTAGCCAGATACGCGATCTGGAGCAGTGCGTGGGCGTGTCGTTGCTGGAGCGCGATAAGCGTAAAGTGACGTTAACGGTCGCCGGCGAGTGCTTTTTGCAGGATGCACAGGCTATTCTGGATAACGCGGAACAGGCCAAGCTGCGCGCCCGGAAGGCGGCGCAAAGCAATGACCATCTGGCGATTGGTTTTGTCCCCTCCGCCGAAGTGAACCTGCTGCCAAAGGTGCTGCCGGTGCTGCGTCTGCGCCGGCCGGATACCCATATTGAGCTGGCGAGCCTTATCACGACCCAACAGGAAGAGAAGCTGCGCAGCGGCGAACTGGATGTCGGACTGATGCGCTACCCCATTCACGGCCAGGATATTGAATCGATCGAGCTGTTTCATGAACCGCTGGTGGTGGTGCTGCCGGTTGGTCATCCGCTGGCTAATGAGCACAGCATTTCTGCCCAGCAGTTGCACGGTATCAATTTTGTTACCACCGATCCCGACTATTCCGGTGAACTGTCGTCGGTGGTGAAAACATGGTTTGAGAAAGAGCATAGCCAGCCAAATATCGTGCAGGTCGCGACCAATATTCTGGTGACGATGAATCTCGTTGGTATGGGGCTGGGCGCGACTTTGATACCCGGTTATATGAATAATTTTAATACCGGGCAGGTGGTTTTTCGGCCGATTAAAGGCGATGCGCCGACGCTGGCGCTGCTGATGGCGTGGAAAAAAGGCGAGCTGAAGCCCGCCCTGCGTGATTTTATTGAACTGGCTCAGCGGCCGCTATTACCAACGGAAGGCTAGCGTGTGTGTCGGCGCGGACCTGAGGCATTATGTCCGATAGGTTTGAGTTCTATAAGGTGATGTGCATCACAATTTTCTGCTAACCGTGAACGTTAGTTCTCTCCTGAATGTGGGATGAGTCATTAGACTATGTCCTCCAATCCGGGAGGACCCATGGCATTGCACTCCACGCGCTGGCTGGCGCTCAGTTACTTCACCTACTTTTTTAGCTACGGTATTTTTCTGCCTTTCTGGAGCGTGTGGCTCAAAGGCGCAGGACTTTCTCCCGAAACTATCGGTCTTCTGCTCGGCGCCGGCCTGGTGGCCCGTTTTCTCGGTAGCCTGCTGATTGCGCCGCGCGTCAGCTCACCCTCGCGGTTGATTAGCGTGCTGCGAATTCTGGCGCTGATGACGCTGGTGTTTGCGCTGGCCTTCTGGGCGGGCAGCCACGTAGCGTGGCTGATGGTGGTGATGATTGGCTTTAACCTCTTTTTCTCGCCGCTGGTGCCGCTCACCGACGCGCTGGCCAATACCTGGCAAAAACAGATAACCATGGACTACGGGCGGGTGCGCCTGTGGGGATCGATAGCCTTTGTGATTGGCTCGGCGCTGACCGGAAAGCTGGTCAGTCTGTATGATTATCATGTCATTCTGTTGATGCTCAGCCTGGGCGTGGCCTCTATGCTGTTAGGCATGCTGCTGACGCCGTCGGTGATGCCGCTCGGCGAGTCGCGCCATCAGGAATCAGTGGGCTGGCCTGCCTGGCGCTCGCTGGTCACGCAAAACTGGCGATTCCTCGCCTGCGTCAGCCTGCTGCAAGGGGCGCACGCGGCGTATTACGGCTTCAGCGCTATTTTCTGGCAAGGGGCGGGCTATTCGGCATCGGCCGTGGGCTATCTGTGGTCGCTGGGGGTGGTGGCGGAAGTCGTTACCTTTGCGCTCAGTAAAAAGGTGTTTCGCCGCTTTAGCGCGCGGGATCTGCTGCTGCTTTCCGCCATTTGCGGCGTGATTCGTTGGGGGCTGATGGGCTGGACGACCAGCCTGCCGTGGCTGATCCTGATTCAGATTTTGCACTGCGGTACCTTCACCGTTTGTCACCTGGCGGCGATGCGCTATATTGCCGCACGCCAGGGCAGCGAAGTGATCCGTCTACAGGCGGTGTATTCTGCGGTGGCGATGGGCGGCAGCATTGCGGTGATGACCATGTTTTCGGGCTACCTTTACCAGCATCTGCATCAGGGGCTGTTCTGGGTCATGGCGCTGGTCGCGCTGCCTGCGATGGTCCTGCGGCCGAAAGCGGTGGCCCGCTAGGTCTCCAGTATCTGGCAGATACGCTGCTGCTGGTGCTCGCTGAGCGACTGTTCGGCGTGAATCAGCGGCGGTGAAAACAGCGGCAGTACGATGGCATAGGGTGAAATCACCAGCGTGCTGTCTTTTGGCGCCCCTTCTTTCTGGAAGGTATGTGCCGCCAGATATTTCACGTTGAGCGGCAGCAGGGTCAGCTCCCGTAGCTGCTGCTCAATTTCTTGTTCCAGCGTCGGATTATCTCCGGTGAGCAGTACGACCTGTTTTTCATGCAGCTCGCTTTCCTGCATCAGCCCCGCACCAAAAATGATCGCCACGAGCGCGGCTTCGTCATCGCTGAAGCGCAGGGTATAACTCGCCTCAAAGTCGGCCAGCGCCGTGCGGGTGGTGCGAATAAGCCGCGGATACAGACGGTGGATCTCTTCAGGGAGATGATGATCGATCCCGATCTCAAACACGCAGCGGTTAAGCGCCTGCGACAGATGCACGTAAAGTTGGTTATGTAATCCGCGTTCATCGGTGAACCGGCATCCGGCCACCTGCTGGAAACGATCCACCATGTGGACGATCGCAAGGTGAAGCTGCCGTGCCCGATCGCGCCCTTCCTCGTGAGGATTGGGGATCTTCAGCAGCATAAACAGCAGCGCCAGAAAATGCTGTTCGTAAGGATGGGGTATTTGCATCACCCGCCGCTGCCAGTGGTGAACGATGTCCGCCGCCATGTGAAACTCGTCGGTTGGCTGGGTCCAGGCGCTTTGCTGCGGATTGAAAACCGGGCTGATACCCTGATGGTGTTGCAGCAGACAGTATTGTAAGTACAGACGTAAAAACTGACCGTCACGATGTTCAAACTCGCGTTGCAGGCCACGCGCGCAGCGGTTAACCAGTGCCTGGAGGTTGGTTTCATCATACAGCGTGCGGGCAATCTTCAGCTGTTTCAGCTGCGTTTTGATCGCCGGTGTAAAATGTTCAGCGACGAAGCGTGGACATAAACGCAGCGCGCGCCGCAACCAGTGCAGCAGGCACAGGCGAAGGTTAAGGGCTGTGCCTTCAATCCGATAGCTGCCGTCCGCCTGAGTGGCGATTGCCAGACGATGATAACGCGCGATCTCCTCGCCGGTGTCGACGATATCTTGCCGGGCGGTTAAAACATCGACATTATTGATTGCGCCAATGTATTCCGCAGTCATGGTTTGCCCGGGGAGATACAGCATCAGCAGCGCCTGGCAGCGGCGCTGGGGACTGGAAAGCACAGATGGCGGTTCAAGTACGGTCATCATCTGCGGGCATCCAGTGAAATTAATTAGGATAAGAATAGACAATAGATCGCGGCGACCATGGCGCTTTCGCTAAGGAATGCTGGCGGCGCTCACAGAATTTTTCACTGAGGAACGGATGAAGAGAGTGAAACAATGCGTGGTTATGGTGTTTCTTGCGCTTTTATCATTAAGCGCCCGGGCGCACCCGCATAGCTTTATTTCCATCACTAATCAGCTGCTGGTCAGCGACGGGCAACTGACGGGCATGAAAATGCGTTGGGTGATGGATGAACTGACCTCGGCTGACCTGCTGTATGACGCAGGTAACGCAAAACCGGGCGACGAGGTGTGGAAAAAGCTGGCGGCGGAGGTCATGGCGAACGTCCTCGGGCAGCACTATTTCACCGAATTCTGGCATAACGGTAAAAAGGTTAAGTTTGAGAATCTACCCACCGACTATGGTCTGGCGCGCCAGGAGCATCAGGCGGTGCTGACGTTTACGCTGCCGCTGGCTACGCCGCAGCCGCTGGCCGGGCAGACCTATACGTTTTCGACGTTCGATCCAACGTACTATGTTGATATGCATTACGAAAAAGACAGCGATGTTGCGTTTGCCGCCGATGTCAAAGGCGCCTGTCGGGTGACGGTCCACACGCCGCAGCCTAATGAAGAAATGCTCTCCTACGCCCAGTCGCTGGATAAAGAAGATGCGCCGGAAGAAGATATGGAGCTGGGTAAACAGTTTGCGCAGAAGGTCACCGTACAATGTCAGTGATTTCCGTTAACCGACGCCCGGCGCGTCATTGGGCTCAGCTCTGGCCGCTGGCGCTGTTTTTACTTGCCGCCGCCGTCGGGCTGCTGTGGCTGTGGCAGGCCTGGCCGCAGGTGATGTTGAAAAGCGTGGTCTGGCAGCGCGAAGTGAACCAGCAGATGAGCAGCCTGCTGAAAGCGGTCGTGGCAAATCCGACTCAGGCCGGTGGCACATTGCTGCTGTTCAGCTTTATCTATGGCGTGCTGCATGCGCTGGGGCCAGGGCATGGCAAAGTGGTGATCACCACCTGGCTGGCGACACACCCGTCAAAACTCAAATCAAGCATTGGCCTGACGCTCGCCTCCTCATTATTACAAGGGGTCGTGGCGATAGCGTTGGTGGTTATTGTGCTCACCGTATTACGGCTTCCGGCGCGGCAGCTGCATCTCAGCAGTTTCTGGCTGGAGAAGGGGAGCTATGCGCTGGTGGGCGTTCTGGGGCTGCTGCTGTGCTGGCGGGCGCTGAAGAAGCTGCGCGTGCTGCTGCGTAAACCTAAATTTACCGCCTTCACGCCGCATCATGTCCACCACGAGAACTGTGGCTGCGGGCATCAGCATCTGCCCGACCCTCAGCAGCTTGAGCAGGGGGATGACTGGCGTGCCCGGCTGATGATTATTTTGTCGATGGGGATGCGTCCGTGCTCTGGCGCCATTATGGTTCTGCTGTTCAGTAAGGTGATTGGCGTCTTTGCCTGGGGTGTGGCTTCGGCGCTGGCCATGGCGGCCGGAACATCGTTGACTATCTCGTCGCTGGCGCTATTGGTACACGGTTTTCGCACGCTGGCGGTGAAGCTCAGTGGCCATAAAACGCCGGCGCTGTGGCGGCAGATTGGCTGGACGACGCTGGCATTAGCGGGGGGCGTGGTTTTACTGACGGCGGCGGTGGTGATGTGGATGAGTGCGGTGCCGGTAGGCAGAGGGCTCAGGCCATTTTAAAAGCCGGATGGCGGCGACGCCTTATCCGGCCGATCTCTGATGCCCGGTAAGCGAAGCGCCACCGGGCATGGCTGACTTAGCGCTTCAGCGCTTCGCTCAGCTCATCGCGCATGTTCGCCAGCATCGCTTTCACGACGCGCGGGTTACCCGCAACGATGTTGCCGGTCATCATGTAGTTGTGGCCGCCAACGAAGTCGCAGACCAGCGCGCCTGCTTCACGTGCGATCAGCTCGCCTGCGGCGAAGTCCCACGGTTTCAGGCCGATTTCGAAGTAGCCGTCAACGCGCGCGGCGGCCAGGTAGGCCAGATCCAGCGCAGCGGAACCGGAACGACGGAAGTCCGCGCATTCGGTAAACATTTTGCCGAGGATGTTCATGTAAGCGGTCGCGTGCTGCTTGGCTTTGAACGGGAAACCGGTGGCGATGATGGTGCCATCCAGGTCGCGAGCATTGCTGCCGCGCAGACGGTAACCGTTGAGCTGTGCGCCCTGGCCGCGGGTGGCGGTGAACAGTTCGTTGCGCATTGGATCGTAAACCACGGCGACTTCGGTACGGCCTTTAATGCGTACGGCGATAGAAACAGAGAAGTGTGGCAGACGTTTGATGAAGTTGGTGGTGCCATCCAGCGGATCGATAACCCATTGAACATCCAGATCTTCGCCAACATGTTCACCGCTTTCTTCGGTGATAATGGTGTGTTGCGGGTAAGATTTGCGAATGGTGTCGATAATGACAGCTTCGGCTGCTTTATCTACGTTGGTCACGAAATCATTGCTGCCTTTCTGGCTCGCTTCAACAGCTTCTGGCGTTTCGTAGTTTTTGGCAATCAGGTTACCCGCCTTGCGCGCTGCGCGCACGGCGATGTTCAGCATCGGATGCATCAGGTTACTCTCACTGGATGTTAAAGAACGGGAAAACGGCGCATATCATAGCAGCGAATTCGGATTCTGTCTCAGCTTTATGGTAATATGGACGAATAATCTTTAGACGAAGAATGACAATGCTGCAAAATATCCGAATCGTGCTGGTCGAAACCTCCCACACCGGCAATATGGGCTCCGTTGCCCGTGCTATGAAAACCATGGGTTTAACGAACCTGTGGCTGGTCAACCCGCTGGTAAAACCGGACTCTCAGGCCATCGCCCTGGCGGCCGGTGCGAGTGATGTGATCGGCAATGCGCAAATCGTCGATACCCTCGATGAAGCGCTGGCCGGCTGTAGCCTGGTCGTTGGGACCAGCGCGCGCTCCCGCACGCTGCCGTGGCCGATGCTCGATCCGCGCGAATGCGGCCTGAAAAGCGTGTCTGAAGCCGAGCATGCGCCGGTAGCGCTGGTGTTTGGCCGCGAACGTGTGGGCTTGACTAACGACGAGCTGCAGAAATGCCACTATCACGTAGCCATTGCCGCGAACCCTGAGTACAGCTCGCTGAACCTGGCGATGGCGGTGCAGGTTATTGCCTACGAAGTGCGCATGGCCTGGCTGGCGGCACAGGAAAGCGGCGAAGCGAAAGTGGAACACGAAGAGACGCCGTACCCGCTGGTAGACGATCTTGAGCGGTTCTACGGCCACCTCGAGCAGACGCTGCTGTCGACCGGCTTTATCCGTGAGAACCACCCGGGGCAGGTGATGAATAAGCTGCGTCGTCTGTTTACCCGCGCCCGTCCGGAAAGCCAGGAGCTGAACATCCTGCGTGGGATTCTGGCGTCGATTGAACAGCAGAATAAAGGCAAGTAACCGCGTTAATGCCGGATGGCGCTTCGCTTATCCGGCCTACAAATCGTGCAGCCTGTAGGCCGGATAAGCGAAGCGCCATCCGGCAAATCAATACCGCACGGAACGCCAAATACCTGACTAAATTACTCAAGTAAATAGTTGACTGATTTAGTCGGGAATGTCAGACTTGGCCCTGCTATGCAATACCCACACAATTATTAAAACCCCGGGCAGGGGCGAGTTTGAGGTTAAGTAAGACATGAGACTGACATCTAAAGGGCGTTACGCCGTGACCGCGATGCTGGACGTTGCACTCAACTCCGAAGCGGGCCCGGTGCCGTTGGCTGATATTTCTGAACGTCAGGGAATTTCGCTCTCCTACCTGGAGCAGCTGTTTTCCCGTCTGCGTAAAAATGGCTTAGTATCCAGCGTACGCGGACCTGGCGGCGGTTATCTGCTGGGTAAAGAAGCAAACCACATCGCAGTGGGTGAAGTGATTAGCGCAGTGGACGAGTCCGTTGACGCCACCCGCTGTCAGGGGAAAGGTGGCTGCCAGGGCGGCGATAAATGTTTGACCCACGCACTCTGGCGCGATCTGAGCGACCGTCTGACCGGTTTCCTGAACAATATCACCCTGGGTGAACTGGTGAACAACCAGGAAGTTCTGGACGTGTCCGGTCGTCAGCATTCGCACGACACCTCCCGCACGACCCGCGTCCAGGACGCTATCGACGTTAAGTTACGCGCATAATCCACCTGTCCTGCCGTGTGCCGCGAAAGGCGCACGCCGTAGGGCCGGTTATAGATAAAAATGAGATTTCAGAGTCAGGCCGGGACACCCTCCCGTCAACGCGGTCGTACATCCAGCCGGTTGCCTGACTCCTTGCATTGAGTGATGTACGGAGTTAAAGAGCAATGAAATTACCGATTTATCTCGACTACTCCGCAACCACGCCGGTGGACCCGCGTGTTGCCGAGAAAATGATGCAGTTTCTGACCCTGGACGGGACCTTTGGTAACCCGGCCTCGCGTTCACACCGTTTCGGCTGGCAGGCTGAAGAGGCGGTAGATATCGCCCGTAACCAGATTGCCGACCTCGTGGGCGCCGACCCGCGTGAAATCGTCTTTACCTCTGGTGCGACGGAATCTGACAACCTGGCGATTAAAGGTGCAGCCAACTTTTATCAGAAAAAAGGCAAGCACATCATCACCAGCAAAACCGAACACAAAGCCGTGCTGGACACCTGTCGTCAGCTGGAGCGCGAAGGGTTTGAAGTCACCTACCTCGCCCCGCAGCGCAACGGCATTATCGACCTGAAAGAACTCGAAGCGGCGATGCGTGACGACACCATTCTGGTTTCCATCATGCACGTTAACAACGAAATCGGCGTAGTGCAGGATATCGCGACCATCGGCGAAATGTGCCGTGCGCGTGGCATCGTCTATCACGTTGATGCGACCCAGAGCGTGGGCAAACTGCCTATCGACCTGAGCCAGCTGAAAGTGGACCTGATGTCCTTCTCCGGCCATAAAATCTACGGCCCGAAAGGTATCGGCGCGCTGTATGTGCGTCGTAAACCGCGTATCCGTATCGAAGCGCAGATGCACGGCGGCGGTCACGAGCGCGGTATGCGTTCCGGCACCCTGCCTGTTCACCAGATCGTCGGCATGGGCGAAGCGTACCGCATCGCCAAAGAAGAGATGGAAACCGAGATGGCGCGTCTGCGCGGTCTGCGTAACCGTCTGTGGAACGGCGTGAAGGATATGGAAGAAGTTTACCTGAACGGCGATCTCGAGCAGGGCGCACCGAACATTCTCAACGTCAGCTTCAACTTTGTTGAAGGCGAATCGCTGATTATGGCGCTGAAAGACCTGGCGGTTTCCTCCGGTTCTGCCTGTACTTCCGCAAGCCTTGAGCCATCCTACGTGCTGCGCGCGCTGGGCATGACCGATGAGCTGGCGCACAGCTCCATTCGTTTCTCTTTAGGTCGTTTCACTACCGAAGAAGAGATTGACTACACCATCAATCTGGTTCGCAACTCCATCGGCCGTCTGCGCGACCTTTCCCCGCTGTGGGAAATGTTCAAACAGGGCGTGGATCTGAACAGCATTGAATGGTCACATCATTAATCGGTACCCATAAGGAGAATTCACCATGGCATACAGCGAAAAAGTCATCGATCACTATGAGAACCCGCGTAACGTCGGTTCTTTCGATAACAGCGACGACAGCGTCGGCAGCGGCATGGTCGGTGCACCGGCCTGCGGCGACGTGATGAAGTTGCAGATTAAAGTCAACAATGAAGGTATCATTGAAGACGCGCGTTTCAAGACCTACGGCTGCGGTTCTGCCATTGCTTCCAGCTCCCTCGTGACCGAGTGGGTAAAAGGGAAATCCCTGGACGAAGCACAGGCGATTAAAAATACCGATATCGCAGACGAGCTTGAACTGCCACCAGTGAAAATTCACTGTTCTATTCTGGCAGAAGACGCGATTAAAGCCGCCATTGCGGATTACAAAAGCAAACGTGAAGCAAAATAATTAAGAGTTGAGGTTTTTATGTCGATTACCTTAAGCGACAGTGCAGCAGCGCGAGTCAATACCTTCCTGGCAAACCGCGGTAAAGGGTTTGGTCTGCGCCTGGGCGTCAGAACGTCCGGTTGTTCAGGTATGGCCTATGTACTGGAATTTGTTGACGAGCCGGCGGCAGAAGACACCGTATTCGAAGACAAAGGCGTGAAGGTGGTCATCGACGGCAAGAGCCTGCAATTTCTTGATGGCACGCAGCTCGACTTCGTGAAAGAAGGTCTGAACGAAGGGTTTAAATTTACTAACCCGAATGTGAAAGACGAGTGCGGTTGCGGCGAAAGCTTTAACGTCTAGATTTGAGTCCTGCCAACCCCACCATAGTTTCACCGCTGTGCGTGGGGTTTGTTTTAAATAGTTAACCCTGAGATCGTCATGGATTACTTTACTCTCTTTGGATTGTCAGCCGGTTATCACGTAGACACTCAGGCCCTCGCGGCACGCTTCCAGGACCTGCAGCGTCAGAATCACCCCGACCGTTTTGCTAGCGCCAGCGCAGCTGAACAGCTTGCGGCGGTCCAGCGTTCTGCGACCATCAATCAGGCCTGGCAAACGCTGCGTCACCCGCTGACGCGCGCCGAATATTTGCTCTCCCTCCACGGTTTCGATCTTGCCAGTGAACAGCACACCGTACGCGATACCGCGTTCCTGATGGAACAGCTGGAGCTGCGCGAAGAGCTCGACGAGATTGAACAGGCGAAAGACACCGATCGTCTGGAAGGGCTTCTCAAGCGTATCAAATCGATGTACAGCCAACGCCAGAAGCAGATGGTGGCGGAACTTGATTCACAGACGTGGGACGCGGCGGCGGATACCGTCCGTAAACTGCGTTTTCTCGATAAACTCCAAAGCAGCGCTGAATTACTCGAAGAAAAGCTGCTCGATTTTTGATTCTGGAAGCTTAACATGGCCTTATTACAAATTAGTGAGCCGGGTCTGAGCGCCGCACCGCACCAGCGTCGTCTGGCGGTGGGCATTGACTTAGGCACCACCAATTCCCTGGTGGCTACCGTGCGTAGCGGTCAGGCAGAAACGCTGGCCGACAATCAGGGGCGTCACCTGCTGCCTTCCGTTGTGCACTACCAGGAGCAGGGGCACGTGGTCGGTTATGATGCGCGCAGCAACGCCGCGCAAGATCCCGCTAACACCATTAGCTCCGTAAAACGCATGATGGGCCGCTCGCTGGCGGATATCCAGGCGCGTTACCCACACCTGCCGTACCAGTTCCAGGCAAGCGAAAACGGCCTGCCGATGCTGGTGACCAAGGCCGGTGTACTGAACCCGATCCGCGTCTCGGCCGATATCCTCAAAGCGCTGGCGGCTCGTGCCACCGAAACGCTTGAAGGCGAGCTTGATGGCGTGGTGATTACCGTTCCAGCTTACTTCGACGATGCACAGCGTCAGGGCACCAAAGACGCCGCGCGTCTGGCGGGCCTGCACGTGCTGCGTCTGCTGAACGAACCGACCGCCGCGGCGATTGCCTACGGCCTCGATTCTGGTCAGGAAGGGGTGATTGCCGTCTACGATCTGGGCGGCGGTACTTTCGATATTTCTATTCTGCGCCTGAGCCGCGGCGTGTTTGAAGTGCTGGCCACCGGCGGCGATTCCGCGCTGGGCGGCGATGATTTCGACCACCTGTTGGCCGACCATATCCGCGAACAGGCGGGCATTGCCGATCGCAGCGACAACCGCGTACAGCGCGAGCTGCTTGACGCCGCCATCGCCGCCAAAATCGCCCTGAGCGATGCCGACCGCGTGACCGTTGAGGTCGCTGGCTGGAAAGGTGAAGTGACCCGCGAACAGTTTAACGACCTGATTTCCGCGCTGGTGAAGCGTACGCTGATGGCTTGCCGCCGCGCGCTGAAAGACGCGGGCGTGGAAGCCGAAGAGGTGCTGGAAGTGGTGATGGTCGGCGGTTCTACCCGCGTGCCGTTAGTGCGCGAGCGCGTTGGCGAATTCTTCGGCCGTACGCCGCTTACCTCGATTGACCCGGATAAAGTCGTCGCGATTGGTGCGGCGATTCAGGCCGATATTCTGGTCGGCAACAAGCCGGACAGCGAAATGCTGCTGCTCGACGTGATCCCGCTCTCTCTCGGCCTCGAAACCATGGGTGGCCTGGTAGAGAAGGTTATCCCGCGTAACACCACCATTCCGGTGGCGCGAGCGCAGGAGTTCACCACCTTTAAAGACGGCCAGACCGCGATGTCCATCCACGTGATGCAGGGTGAGCGCGAACTGGTGCAGGACTGCCGTTCACTGGCGCGCTTTGCGCTGCGCGGTATCCCGGCGCTGCCGGCTGGCGGTGCGCACATTCGCGTGACCTTCCAGGTGGACGCCGACGGCCTGCTGAGCGTCACCGCCATGGAAAAATCCACCGGCGTTGAGTCGTCTATTCAGGTGAAGCCGTCCTACGGCCTGACCGATGGCGAAATCGCCACCATGATTCAGGATTCCATGAGCTATGCCGAGCAGGACGTGAAAGCGCGTATGCTGGCAGAGCAGAAAGTGGAAGCCGCTCGCGTGCTGGAAAGCCTGCACAGCGCGCTGGCCGCTGATGCCGCGCTGTTAAGCGCCGCAGAGCGTCAGGAGATTGACGAGGCTGCCGCCGTTCTGAGTGCGGTTGCCGAGGGCAATGACACTGATGCCATAGAACAAGCCATTAAAAACGTTGACAAACAAACCCAGGAATTCGCCGCTCGCCGTATGGACCAATCTGTCCGTGTCGCGCTGAAAGGCCAATCCGTGGACGAGGTTTAATATGCCAAAGATTGTTTTTTTGCCACATCAGGACCTGTGTCCGGATGGCATCGTTGTGGAAGCTGAGACCGGTGAAACTATTCTGGATGCTGCGCTGCGTAGCGGTATCGAGATTGAACACGCCTGCGAAAAATCCTGTGCCTGCACCACCTGCCACTGCATCGTGCGTGAAGGTTTCGACTCTCTGCCAGAGAGCACCGAAGACGAAGACGACATGCTGGATAAAGCATGGGGTCTGGAGCCCGACAGCCGTCTGAGCTGCCAGGCCCGCGTCACCGATGAAGATCTGGTAGTCGAAATTCCGCGTTACACAATTAACCACGCGCGCGAGCACTAATAGGGGATAGTATGGGACTGAAGTGGACCGACAGCCGCGAGATCGGCGAAGCGCTTTACGACACCTACCCGGATACCGATCCGAAAACGGTGCGTTTCACCGACATGCATCAGTGGATTTGCGACCTCGAAGATTTTGATGACGATCCACAGGCATCAAATGAAAAAATTCTTGAGGCAATTCTGCTAGTCTGGTTGGATGAAGCTGAATAGCTGCGCTTAAGACAATATTTAACGGGCTGCCATTCGGCGGCCCGTTTGCTAATAAGGATAAATAAAATGACAGAAGCGATGAAAATTACCCTGTCTACCCAGCCAGCCGATGCGCGCTGGGGCGACAAAGCGGCCTATAGCATTAATGATGAAGGTATTTCCCTGCACCTGACCGGCCGCGATGACGCGGGCCTTATCCAGCGCGCGGCGCGCAAAATTGACGGCATGGGCATCAAACATGTGGCCCTGGCGGGTGAGGGCTGGGACGTCGAGCGCTGCTGGGCATTCTGGGCGGGCTACAAAGGGCCAAAAGGCACCCGTCAGGTAGAATGGCCTGAGCTGGACGACGCACAGCGCCAGGAACTGGACAACCGTTTGACCTATATCGACTGGGTGCGTGACACCATCAACGCCCCGGCGGAAGAACTCGGCCCGGAGCAACTGGCGCAGCGCGCGGTGGATCTGCTGTGCGGCGTGGCGTGTGATAACGTCTCTTACCGTATCACCAAAGGTGAAGATCTGCGCGAGCAGGGTTATGTGGGTCTGCACACAGTGGGTCGTGGTTCCGAGCGTCCGCCGGTGCTGCTGGCGCTGGACTACAACCCAACGGGCGATAAAGAAGCACCGGTTTACGCCTGCCTGGTGGGTAAAGGCATTACCTTCGACTCCGGCGGTTACAGCATTAAACAGAGTGCGTTCATGGACTCCATGAAGTCCGATATGGGCGGTGCGGCAACCGTCACCGGTGCGCTGGCGCTGGCGATTACCCGTGGCCTGAACAAGCGCGTAAAACTGTACCTGTGCTGTGCGGATAACCTGATTAGCGGCAATGCCTTCAAACTTGGCGATATCATCCACTACCGTAATGGTAAAAACGTGGAAGTGATGAACACCGATGCGGAAGGCCGCCTGGTGCTGGCCGATGGCCTGATTGACGCTAGCGCGCAGAAGCCTGAGCTTATCATCGACGCGGCAACCCTGACCGGGGCGGCCAAAACCGCGCTGGGTAACGATTACCACGCGTTGTTCAGCTTTGATGACAAACTGGCTAACCGCCTGCTGGCAAGCGCCAGTGCGGAAAACGAAGCCTTCTGGCGTTTGCCGCTGGCGGAGTTCCACCGCAACCAGCTGCCGTCTAACTTTGCTGAACTGAACAACACCGGCAGCGCGGCGTACCCGGCGGGTGCAAGCACCGCGGCGGGCTTCCTGTCCCACTTCGTAGAGAACTATCACGAAGGTTGGCTGCACATCGACTGTTCCGCCACCTACCGTAAAGCGGCCGTTGAGCAGTGGTCGGCGGGTGCAACCGGGCTGGGCGTGCGGACTATCGCGAATCTGTTGACCGCGTAGGCCGGATAAGCGTAGCGCCATCCGGCAAAATACTGGCGGGGGCGCTTCGCTTGCCCGCCCTACAGTAACCATTGAATTTGTAGCCTTATGTCTGAAACCAAAAATGAACTCGAAACGCTGCTGGAACAAGCGGCGACAGAACCCGCTCATCGCCCAGCCTTTTTCCGTACCTTACTGGAATCCACCGTCTGGGTTCCCGGCAGCGCGGCTGACGACCAGCAGGTTGTTGACGACAGCGCCTTAGAATTACAGCACTGGGAAAAAGACGACGGCACGTCGGTGATTCCGTTCTTTACCTCGCTGGAAGCGCTGAAGCAGGCCGTTACCACCGAACAGGCGTTTGTCGTCATGCCGGTGCGCTCGCTGTTTGAAATGACTCTCGGCGAGACGCTGTATCTGAACGCCAAACTGCCGACCGGTAAAGAGTTCACCCCGCGCGAAATCAGTCTCCTGATAGGTGAAGAGGGCAACCCGCTGAGCACTCAGGAAGTGCTGGAAGGCGGCAGCGCGCTGTTGCTTTCCGAAGTGGCTGAACCGCCGGCGCAGATGGTCGAGTCGCTGACTACGCTGTTTAAAACCCTGAAAACGGTCAAACGCGCGTTCCTGTGTTCTATCAAGGAGCATGCGGACGAGCAGCCGAATCTGCTGATTGGCATTGAAGCAGAAGGGGATATTGAAGCCATTATCCACGCAGCGGGCAGCGTGGCGACCGATACCTTACCTGGTGATGAACCGATTGATATTTGTGAGGTAGTGGAAGGCGAAAAGGGCATCAGCCACTTTATGCTGGCGCACATCACGCCGTTCTACGAAAAACGCTGGGGCAGCTTCCTGCGTGACTTTAAGCAGAACCGGATTATCTGAACACAGGAAGGCCGCCCCGAGGGGCGGCATCCTGGCTTACTTGCCCTGCGCGTTGAGCCTCATGCTGACGGCGTTACCGGAGTGGCTCCGATTGCTGTCGGCGTGAAGCAACAAGGCGGCAGAAACAATCAGCACGATACACACGTATCGTCCTTTCATAGCGCGGTCCATGCGAAGACCGCATCACGGCAGCACCGCTGGCGATAACGCCGCGATAGCAAGCGCTATGGTGTGCCTGCATTTACGGCCGTGGGATATCCTCTCCTGAAGCCAGCGCCCGTTTGCGAGACGGCGGAAAGGGCCGGGATGGATTATACACCAATAGTTAAATAGTCACCTTTGTTACCATCTTGACTTTGTCCTATTTTAAAGCGACTATTATGCCACTATGGTGTGCCTGCATTGCTTTAGCAATGTAGCTTGCTGGAAAGGCCGCGAACCGGACCAGCACAAAGAAACCGCTGTGACAGGCGGTTTTTTTGTGCCTGAAGAACCCCTGATTACCCCGTCGCCTCAAGCAGCAGTAAATCCATCATTAGCACCAGGTTTGACTCGAATGAGGTGATATCTGCCGCTTCGGCCGCGAAATGCACGGCTTCATCGTAAAGCGCGAAATGCAGGTCGGCCAGCTGCGCCAGCGGGTTGGCCGAGGCGCGGGTGAAGGCGACAACGGTCATACCGACGTTACGGGCAATACGTGCTTTATCCAGTACCTGTTCGGTTTCTCCGCTGCGTGAAACGGCAATAAAGACCTGGTAGCGCGCGGCGTTGCTCAGAAAGATGTTGCGGCTGTCGCCCGGGCCGGAGATAAACGCCGTTTTACCCAATACCTGCAGCTTTTTAGTCAGATACTCGGCAAACAGATAGGAAAACCCCGCGCCGTACAGAAAGAAGCTCTCCTGCTCGCGTAAAAGACGGGTAAACTGCTGCCGTTTCTCCGCCGTTGCCCACTGGAATGACTGCTGGTAGTTAGCCATAAAGCGGTTGAACAGCGCGGGAAGATCCGCGCTGGCTTGCGTTTGCTGTGTCGCAATATGCGGCGTTTCCGCCAGCAGGTTTTTACAGTGCCAGATAAACTCGCTGTAGCCGCTAAACCCTAGCTTCTGACACAACCGCATGATGGTGGCAGTGGAGACAAACGTCGCCTGCGCCAGCTGACGAACCGTAATCTTGCCCACCAGTAACGGATGCGCCGTCAGGTGGGCTAATACCCGGTACTCTGCGCGCGTTAACGCTTCGCCGCGCATTAACAGCGGTGCCAGGCGGTTATCCATTACTGCGCGGGCTCGATCGGCAGATCGGCGCGCGCGCCCCATTCGCTCCATGAACCGTCGTACAGGGTGACGTCAGGCGCCTCAAGGGTCGCCAGCGCCAGGGCGACCACTGCCGCCGTCACGCCGGAGCCGCAGCTGACGACAATCGGCCGGTTGAAATCGACCCCTTGTCGTGCAAAGAGGGTTTCCAGCTCATCGGTTGTTTTCAGCTCGCCGTCCACCACCAGATCGCCCCACGGCACGTTGCGCGCACCGGGAATATGGCCACGGCGCAGGCCCGGACGGGGCTCATCAACCTCGGCGTTAAAGCGCGGTGCCGGGCGAGCATCGACGATTTGCGCGGAGCCTTCGTGGCTTGCCAGCAGAACGTCGGTCAGTCGCTTAACCGCATGCGGGGCAAATTTGGCCTCAAACTCGCCTTCCGCAACGTTGACGTCACCGTGCTCCAGCAGCAGTTCATCGCGCTGCCAGCCGGCGAGCCCGCCGGCCAGAATAGACACTCGCTCGGCGCCGAAGGTACGCAGCATCCACCACGCGCGCGGTGCGGAGAAGAGATTGCCTTCATCATAGATAACCAGATGTTTATCACGGCTGACGCCCAGTTCACGCATGGCGACGGCGAAGGCCTCCGGCCTTGGCAGCATATGGGGCAGGGGGGAAGTGTGATCGGAGAGGGCTTCGATATCAAAGAAAACGGCACCCGGCAGATGCCCGGCGCGGTATTCGGCGTTTAAGTCACGGTGTTCTTGCCCCGGCGGTGCCATACGGGCATCGATAATTTGTACCTGCGGGTCATCAACGTGCTCAGCCAGCCAGTCGGCGGCGACAAAAAACGAAGTGGTCATAGTACCCTCCATTGATAAATCAGAAAGGAATTGTCGGTGTTTTTTATCACACCGACAAGCGACCATCGTGTTATTAGCGCGTTGCTTCACCATTTTGCCAGGCGTGCTGCAGCTGCGGCCAGTAATCCTGGTTGGCAGCAATCATCTCATCAAGAATAGCCCGCGCGTGTTCTATGGTTGGCACGGTCCGGTTGAGGGTGAAAGCCTGCAGCGCTTTCTCATAACTTCCTTCCAGCGTGGCTTCCACCAATAGCTGTTCCGAAGCCAGCTGCTGCATCAGCAGCGTCTGGTGGAACAGCGGGACGTTACCCATGCGCACCGGCTCCGGGCCGTTCGCGGTGATATACGCGGGCACTTCCACCATCGCATCGTCCGGTAGATTGGCGATCGCCCCCTGGTTTTCCACAATCACCAGATGACGCTGACGTAAATCAAAGGCCAGAGATCGGGCAACCTCAACGATAAACTCGCCGTGCACGCCGACGTGGAAGGCATCAGGCAGAATCCCGGTTTGCTGATACTCAACCGCCGCCGCGAACAGTTTTTTCTCGCGGCCATCCATCACTTCATTGGCGCGGGTATAGTCCGGATTCTGGTGCTCGACGATTTGGTTGGGCATCAGGTAGTACTGCAAATACGGGTTCGGCAGATATTCCGGGAAGCAGTCCATCATCGGTTTAATATTACGCCAGGTCTTCACCCATGATGGATCGGCATGCTGCGGGTCAGTTTGCGCGGCATCTTCGGTTAGCAGGCCGAACTTCGCCACGTGGCGTCGCAGCTCTGGCAGCTTGTCTTCGCCATCGACACGCACCTGGGTAAACCAGCCGAAATGATTGAGACCAAAATAGTCGACGTCGAGCCTGTGGCGATCGACGCCGAGAATGGCTCCCATATTGCGCATGGCCGCCACCGGCATATCGCAGATATTTAATACCCGCGCCTGTGGGCGCAGACGGCGGATGCCTTCGGCAACGATGGCCGCCGGGTTAGAGTAGTTGACTATCCACGCTTTCGGGTCTGCATGGCGCTCAACCAGGTCAATCAATTCAACCATCGGCAGAATGGTACGCAGGCCGTAGGCCAGGCCGCCCGGGCCGCAGGTCTCCTGACCCACCACGCCGTGGCGCAGCGGGATTTTTTCATCCAGCTCACGCATCTTGTATTGACCAACGCGCATCTGCGCAAACACAAAGTGTGCGCCGCTGAAGGCCGTTTCCGGGCAGGTGGTGACGGTAAATTTGATGCTCTGGCTGTGGTCGCGTATCACCTTTTCCACCACCGGCGCGAGGGTGTTTTGCCGCGCTTCATCAATGTCGTAGAGGCGAATTTCCGCTAGCGGGAAGTCGCTTAAGCGCACCATCAGGCTCTTCACAATGCCCGGGGTATAGGTGCTGCCGCCGCCGGCGATAGCCAGAATAAATGGGGATTTCAACATGTTATAGCCTCCTTCAGAGAAACATCTCAACGGCTTCTCGCATTTTTTTGACATGCAGCCCGTAGACCACCTGAACGTTATTGCCTTGTTTAATAATGCCTTTCGCACCGGTTGCTTTAAGCTGCGGTTCGTTAATTTGCGCTACATCTTTGACCGTGACGCGCAGCCGGGTGTAACAGTTATCCACCACCTCAATGTTGTCGCGCCCGCCTAATCCTTCGATGATGAGGGTTCCCAGCCCGTCGTTGTTGCCCTTAGCCTGGTACTCCTGCTTGCTGTAGAGCCGGGTCTGTTGGTCTTCCTCTTCGCGGCCCGGCGTTTTCATATCAAAACGCAGAATCAGTAAGCGGAAGATAAGGAAATAGAGTGCGGACATCGTGAGCCCCACCGCGATATACATTGGCCAGTTCGCTTTGGTGGTGCCCAGCGGCAGGTTGTAGAGCACAAAGTCGATGATGCCGTTCGCGCCGATCGCATGGACGCCGAGCAGTGAGAACAGCATCATGCCAATGCCGGTCAGCACCGCGTGCACCACGAACAGCAGCGGCGCGACGAACAGGAATGAAAATTCCAGCGGTTCCGTGACGCCGACCAGCATGGACGTTAGCGCCGCCGGGATCAGAATGGCTTTCGCCGCCGCTTTACGCTCCGGTTTGGCCGTGACGTACATTGCCAGCGCTGCGGCGGGCAGGCCGAACATTTTGCTGATGCCGCGCGCGTCCCACACTACCGTGCTGCTCAGTTGCGTGACCTTCGGGCAGGCCATTTCGGCGAAATAGATATTGCGCGCGCCCTGATACAGCGTGCCGCATACTTCCTGTGAACCCCCAAGCTCGGTGTACAGGAACGGGGTATAAACCAGATGATGCAGGCCGGTTGGCACCAGAATGCGCTCAAGGAAGCCATAAATGGCTACGCCGAACGGGCCGGAGCCTTTAATCGCCAACGCCAGCGCGCTGATGCCGTGCTGCGCCCACGGCCAGAGTTCGCTCATGATCACGCCGAGAAGTATGGCAACCGGCAAAATGATAATGGTGACGAAGCAGTGCCCGGAGTAGATAGCCATCGCCCCGGAAAACTGTACGCCGGAATAGCGGTTATACAGGTAGCCGGTGAGTGCACCGGTGAGGATCCCGGCAAACACGCCCATCTCCAGCACCTGTACGCCGAGCACCATGCTTTGCCCGGCGGTGCGCATAAGATCGGCAGGTGCCAGTTCGCCCTGTAGCTGGAGCGTCACATTCATGGCGTTGATAAAAACGATAAAGGTGACCAGGCCCAGCAGCGCCGCGTAACCTTTATCGCGGGCGGCAAGGCCAATGGGAATGCCGACGGCGAAGATCATCGCCAGGTTGACCAGCAGCGACACGGCGGATTTGGCGATCAGCTGGCCAAGATGCTGAACGGCAGGGTAACCGAGAACGTGAATGTACTCGGCGAGGCTACCGTTACCCAGCACGTTACCGAAGGCGATAAACAGACCGACGATTGGCAATATGAGCACCGGGCCGTAGAGAGATTTGCCAAAATTTTGTAGGGCATTAACGGCTCTTTTCATTCCGATCTCCAATTATTGAACCGCGTAGAGTAAGAGGTGACGACCGGCAAAAGGTAACAGCAGAGTGCGAGAGGAATCTAGCTATCTTATTGTTTTAAAAACAAAGTACGCGTAACGTCACAGGTGACGTTCGGTGCTGTGATCGCCGTAACATCCCGTTTGTGATGAAAAATGGTCGTCAATTTTGCGAGCGGG
The DNA here is from genome assembly GCF_036759865.1 of Kluyvera genomosp. 2. Lineage (NCBI taxonomy): Bacteria > Pseudomonadati > Pseudomonadota > Gammaproteobacteria > Enterobacterales > Enterobacteriaceae > Kluyvera > Kluyvera genomosp. 2. Next base: position 105,783 of record NZ_JAPKIA010000013.1, on the reverse strand, counting down.
CTGGCTACTGGCAAACTCGGGTCTGGGGCATAATACTGAATCAACGACTCAAACAGACTTCACCAGTCAGAGGTTCCAGGATGAAACCCTTTCGTTTGGCTACGCTAGCGCTGGCGCTGGCAATGACGTTTACCCTGGCGGGATGCGACAATAACAACGATGATAAGCCCGCCTCGGCGGCGGCCCCGGCTGCAGCCGAGCACGCGTCGGCGAATAAACCGGATGCGGCGCAGCTGGCCAAACTTGCCCAGCAGAGTCAGGGCAAAACGCTTTCCCTGTTGGATGCCTCTGAAGTGCAGCTCGACGGCGCGGCGACGCTGGTGCTCACCTTTTCGATTCCGCTAAATCCCGATCAGGATTTCAGCAAAACCGTTCATCTGGTCGACAAAAAGAGCGGCAAAGTGGACGGTGCATGGGAGCTGGCGCCAAACCTCAAAGAGCTGCGTCTGCGCCATCTGGAGCCTAAACGCGACCTGATTGTGACCGTCGATCCTGAGCTGGCGGCGCTGAACAAATCCGCCTTCGGCAGCAGCGTGGAGAAAACGCTGACGACCCGTGATATTGCCCCCAGCGTCGGTTTTGCCAGCCGCGGCTCGCTGCTGCCTGGCAAAGTGGTGGAAGGGCTGCCGGTGATGGTGCTCAACGTGCCGCACGTTGACGTCAACTTCTTCCGCGTGAAGCCGGAGTCGCTGGCGGCATTTGTCAGCCAGTGGGAATATCGCAGCTCGCTGAGCAACTGGGAATCTGACGAGTTGCTGAAAATGGCGGACCTGGTCTATACCGGACGCTTCGATCTCAACCCCACGCGTAACACTCGCGAAAAACTGCTGCTGCCGCTGAAGGATATTGCGCCGCTACAGCAGTCCGGCGTTTATATTGCGGTGATGAATCCGGCGGGTCAGTACAGCTACAGCAATGCCGCTACGCTGTTTACCCTCAGCGATGTGGGCGTTTCGCTGCACCGCTATCACGGCCAGCTGGACGTTTTCACCCAAAGCCTGGAAAACGGCGCGGCGCAATCGGCCGTAGAACTGACCCTGCTTAACGATAAAGGCCAGACGCTGGCGCAGGCGACCAGCGATGCCAAAGGCCATGCGACCCTCCAGACGGATAAAGACGCGGCGCTGCTGCTGGCGCGCAAAGAGGGGCAAACCACGCTGCTGGATCTCAAACTTCCCGCGCTGGACCTGGCCGAGTTCGACGTTGCCGGTGACCCCGGCTACCGTAAGCAGTTCTTTATGTTTGGCCCGCGCGATCTTTATCGCCCCGGGGAAACGGTGATACTCAACGGGCTGCTGCGCGACAGTGACGGCAAACCGCTGCCCGATCAGCCGATTAAGCTTGAGGTGGTCAAGCCGGACGGGCAGGTGATCCGCAGCGTCGTCAGCCAGCCGCAGAACGGCCTGTATCAATTGACCTACCCGCTCGATAGCAGTGCCGCCACGGGGATGTGGCATATTCGCGCTAACACCGGCGATAACCAGCCGCGTGAGTGGGATTTCCACGTTGAAGATTTTATGCCCGAGCGCATGGCGCTGAGCCTGACGCCGCAAACCGCACCGCTGGCTCCTGCTGACGATGTGACGTTCAGCGTGGTGGGTTCCTACCTCTACGGCGCGCCAGCCAGCGGTAACAGTCTCCAGGGCAAGCTGTTTTTACGCCCGCTGCGCGATGCCGTCGCGGCGCTGCCGGGCTTCCAGTTTGGCGATATTGCGCAAGAAAATACCGCCCGCAGCCTGGATGAAATGAACCTGACGCTGGATGCCAAAGGCCATGGTGAAGTGACCACCGCCAGCCAGTGGCAGGAAACCCACTCGCCGCTGCAGGTGATCCTCCAGGCCAGCCTGCTTGAGTCCGGCGGTCGCCCGGTCACCCGCCGGGTAAGCCAGGCTATCTGGCCAGCAGCCGAGCTGCCGGGGATCCGCCCGCAGTTTGCCAGCAAAGCGGTCTATGACTATCGCACCGACACCACCGTCAATCAGCCGATCGTCGATGAAAACAGCCAGGCGGCCTTTGACGTGGTTTACAGCGACGCCAGCGGTAATAAGAAAGCGGTTACCGGCCTGCAGGTCAGGCTGATTCGTGAACGCCGTGATTATTACTGGAACTGGTCGGAAAGCGACGGCTGGCAGTCTCGCTTCGATCAAAAAGATCTGGTCGAGGGCGAAGAGACGCTGGATCTCAGCGCAGATGAAACCGGTAAGGTCAGTTTCCCGGTAGAGTGGGGCGCCTATCGTCTGGAGGTCAAAGCGCCGAACGATGCGGTCAGTAGCGTGCGTTTCTGGGCCGGTTACAGCTGGCAGGATAACAGCGACGGCAGCGGCGCGGCGCGCCCGGATCGCGTCACGCTCAAGCTTGATAAACCGAACTACCGGCCCGGCGATACCATCAAGCTGCACATTGCCGCCCCGGCGGCAGGTAAAGGCTACGCGATGGTGGAATCCAGCGATGGGCCGCTGTGGTGGCAGGAAATTGAGGTCCCCGCCGCGGGGCTGGATCTAAGCATTCCGGTCGACAAAAGCTGGAACCGCCACGATCTCTATCTGAGCACGCTGGTGGTTCGTCCGGGGGACAAATCGCGCTCCGCTACGCCAAAGCGGGCGGTGGGCGTGCTGCATCTGCCGCTCGGTGACGAACAGCGTCGGCTGGACGTTGCGCTGGAGGGCCCGCAGAAAATGCGCCCGAACCAGCCTCTGACGGTTAAGGTGAAGGTGGGACGCAAAGAAGGGGCGGCACCGAAGCAGGTCAACGTGTTGCTGTCGGCCGTTGACAGCGGCGTGCTGAATATTACCGACTACGCCACGCCGGACCCGTGGCAGGCCTTCTTCGGCCAGAAACGCTACGGTGCAGATATTTATGATATCTATGGCCAGGTGATTGAAGGCCAGGGGCGTCTTGCCAGCCTGCGCTTCGGCGGTGACGGCGATGAGCTTAACCGCGGCGGTAAGCCGCCGGTTAACCACGTCACCATTATCGCCCAGCAGGCGCAGCCGGTGACCCTCGACGACAACGGCGAAGGCTCGATAACGATGCCAATAGGCGACTTTAACGGCGAGCTGAGAGTGATGGCACAGGCATGGACGAGCGAAGATTTCGGCAGCGCGGAACAAAAAGTAGTGGTTGCCGCACCGGTCGTCGCGGAACTGAATACGCCGCGCTTTATGGCGGGCGGCGATAGCGCTCGTCTGACGCTGGATCTGACCAACCTGACGGATAAACCCCAGACGCTGAACGTTCAGATTGCCACCGCCGGTCTGCTGACCCTGAAGAGCGGCCAGCCTGCGGCGGTCTCGCTGGAGCCCGGTGCGCGCAGCACGCTGTTTGTGCCGGTGAGCGCCAGTGAAGGCTTCGGCGACGGAGAAGTGAATGTCAGCGTATCGGGCCTGAATCTACCGGGTGAAACGCTGGCCGACCTGCATAAGCAGTGGAAGATTGGCGTGCGCCCGGCGTTCCCGGCGCAAACGGTCAATAACGGCGCGGTGCTGCAGCCTGGTGAGAGCTGGAGCATACCGTCAGGGCAGAACGCGGCGTTCTCGCCGGCGACGGTGCAGGGCCAACTGCTGCTGAGCGGTAAACCGCCGCTCAACCTGGCGCGCTATATCCGCGAATTGAAAGCCTATCCGTACGGCTGTCTTGAACAGACGGCCAGCGGCCTGTTCCCGCAGCTTTATACCAACGCCGCACAGCTAAAAACGTTGGGCATCGTCGGCGACAGCGATGAAAAACGCCGTGCTGCGGTGGATCTTGGCATCTCTCGCCTGCTGCAAATGCAAAAAGAGAGCGGCGGATTTGGCCTGTGGGACAAAGAAGGGCCAGAAGAGTACTGGCTGACTGCTTATGCCATGGACTTCCTGGTCCGCGCTGCGGAGCAGGGTTATAGCGTACCGGTGGAGGCCATCAATAAAGGCAATAACCGGATGCTGCGCTACCTGCAGGAGCCGGGGCTGATGAGCGTACGCTACACCGACGACAGCGCGGCTAGCCGTTTTGCCATTCAGGCCTATGCAGGCCTGGTGCTGGCCCGTCAGCAAAAAGCGCCGCTCGGTGCGCTTCGCGAACTCTGGGAACGCCGCGCGCAGGCCGGGTCCGGCCTGCCGTTGATGCAGCTGGGTATTGCGCTGAAAGCGATGGGCGACGCCCCGCGCAGCGAACAGGCGCTGCAGCTGGCGTTGACTACCAAACGTACTGACAGGGCGCGTTGGCTGGCGGACTACGGCAGCGACCTGCGCGACAACGCGCTGATGCTGGCGCTGCTGGAAGAGAACAAGCTGCTACCGGCGGCCCAGAATGCGCTACTGCAAACCCTCGCTGAGCAGGCTTTCAGCGAACGCTGGCTGTCGACCCAGGAGAACAATGCGCTGTTCCTGGCGGCGAAAAGCGTGCTGGACGCGCCGGGCAACTGGCAGGCGCAAACTTCGCTGGACGGTCAGCCGTTGCGGGGAGAGAAAGCCCTGACGCGTAATCTGGATGCAGAGCAGCTTGCGGCGCTGACGGTGACAAACAGCGGCCAGCAGCCGCTGTGGCTGCGACTCGACAGCACCGGTTACCCGCAAAATGCGCCAGCGGCAAGCGGCAACGTGCTGCATATTGAGCGCCAGTTCTATGGCACTGATGGTCAGCGCAAATCGCTTTCTTCGCTGCGTAGCGGCGAACTGGTGCTGGTGAAGTTAGATATCAACGCCGGACAGAACGTGCCGGATGCGCTGGTGGTCGATATGCTGCCTGCCGGACTGGAGCTGGAAAACCAGAATCTGGCTAACAGCAGTGCCAATCTGCAGGACAACGCCAGCGAAGTGCAGGAGTGGCTCAACCAGATGCAGCAGGCGGATATCCAGCACATGGAATTCCGTGACGACCGCTTTGTGGCGGCGGTGGCGGTCAACGCTAACCAGCCGGTGACGCTGGTTTATCTGGCTCGCGCGGTCATGCCGGGTACCTATCAGGTGCCGCCGTCGCAGGTAGAATCCATGTATGTTCCGGCCTGGCGCGCGGTGGGTACGGCGGACGACATGCTGATTGTCGTCCCATAGCATGCGGGTCGCCTGGCTTAAACGCCCCGTCTGGCGCTGGCTGGCCGGGGCGGTGGTCCTCTTTTGCGGCGCGGTGGTGCTGGCCGATAAGCGCTGGCCGCTGCCGCTGCATGAAGTGACGCCCGCCCGCGTGGTGGTCGCCGAGGACGGCAGCCCGCTGTGGCGTTTTGCCGATGCCGAAGGGATCTGGCGCTACCCGGTGACCGTGGAAGAGGTGTCGCCACGCTACCTGGATGCCTTGATCCAATATGAAGACCGCTGGTTCTGGGACCATCCCGGCGTAAACCCGTTTTCCATTGTCCGCGCGGCCTGGCAGGATCTCTCCGCCGGGCGCGTAGTGTCGGGCGGCAGCACGCTGACGATGCAGGTGGCGCGGCTGCTGGACCCGCATCCGCGTACGTTTGGCGGTAAGTTTCGCCAGCTGTGGCGCGCCTTCCAACTGGAATGGCATCTTTCCAAACGGGATATTCTGACGCTTTATCTCAACCGGGCTCCGTTCGGCGGCACGCTTCAGGGCGTCGGTGCTGCCAGTTGGGCCTATCTCGGAAAACCGCCTGCGCAATTAAGCTACGCCGACGCTGCGCTGCTGGCTGTACTGCCGCAGGCGCCCAGCCGACTGCGTCCGGACCGCTGGCCTCATCGGGCGCAGGCCGCGCGTAATAAAGTCCTTGACCGAATGCTGACTCAGGGCGTCTGGCCTGACGCTGCGGTAAAGGAGGCGAAAGAAGAGCCGGTATGGCTGTTCCCGCGCCAGATGCCGCAGCTGGCACCGCTGTTTGCGCGCGCCATGCTGGCGCGGAGCCGTGAGGAAAAAATTGTGACCACCTTGGATGCCGGGCTGCAGCGGCAGCTGGAAGATCTGGCGATGAACTGGAAATCGCGTCTGGCACCGCGCAGCTCGCTGGCGATGGTGGTGGTCGATAACCGCGATATGAAGGTGCGCGGCTGGGTTGGTTCTGCGGATATTACCGATGATAGCCGCTTTGGTCATGTCGATATGGTGACCGCAGTGCGTTCGCCGGGGTCGGTGCTGAAGCCATTTTTATACGGTATGGCGCTCGACAGCGCGCTGATTCATCCGGCATCGCTGCTACAGGATGTGCCGCGTCGGGTGGGAGACTACCGACCGGGTAACTTTGACAGCGGATTCCACGGCCCGGTGAGCATGAGCGAAGCGCTGGTGCGCTCGCTGAATCTTCCTGCCGTGCAGGTGCTGGACGCTTACGGGCCGAAGCAGTTCGCCGCCCGGCTGCGCAATGCCGGGCTACCGCTGATTCTGCCGACCGGTGCGGAGCCGAATTTATCGCTCATTCTCGGCGGCGCTGGCGCGCGGCTGGCTGATATCACCGCCGCCTATAGTGCCTTCGCGCGACACGGAAGGGTGGGCAAACTGCGGATGCTGGCCAGCGACCCGCTGGTCGAACGGCCGCTGCTGTCGCCGGGCGCGGCGTGGATTATCCGCCGCATTCTGGCCAACGAGGCGCAGCCGTTGCCGGATGCCTCGCTGCCGCAGGGGGTGCCGCTGGCGTGGAAAACCGGCACCAGCTACGGCTATCGCGACGCATGGGCGATTGGCGTTAATGCCCGTTACAGCATCGGCATCTGGACCGGTAGGCCGGACGGTACGCCGGTGGCCGGGCAGTTTGGTTTCGCCAGCGCCATTCCGCTGTTGAACCAAGTCAACAATCTGTTGGCCTCACGCGCTGCGCGCCAGCAGGAGGCGCGCGATCCGCGTCCGGCGTCGGTTGGCGTGGCGGAAATCTGCTGGCCAGCCGGGCAGCCGCTGCCAGCGGGGGACACCAACTGCCGCCGCAGGCTGTCGACCTGGATGCTGGATAATAGCCTGCCGCCGACGTTACAGCTGCCTGAGCAGGAAGGGATGCAGGGCATTCGTTTCCCGATGTGGCTTGATGGCGAAGGCAAACGGGTGGCAGCAGACTGCCCGGGGGCCCGTGAAACGATCCTCGACGTCTGGCCGCTGCCGCTGGAGCCGTGGCTGCCCGTCGGAGAGCGCCGTGCCGCGCGGCTGCCGCTGGTGTCGACGCGTTGCCCGCCTCGTCAAGTGCAGAACATGGCCCCGCTGATGCTGTCCGGTATTCGTGAAGATGCCGTGATCCGACGTTTGCCCGGTGAGTCGAATGCAAGAGTCGTGCTGCACGCGAGCGGTGGAGAAGGGAGGCGCTGGTGGTTCCTCAACGGTGAACCGCAGGCCAGCGCTGGCGATAGTCTGACATTGACGCTGGCAGATCCGGCGGCTTATCAACTGGTGGTGATGGATGAATCAGGACAGACGTCGGTGGTGAATTTTACGCTGCAGTGAGTGACGTTGCCGGTTGGTGCTGCGCTTACCCGGCCTACAATATGGCATCGACCCGTAAGCCCGATAAGCGTAGCGCCATCGGGCAGTAGCAGCGCACAATAACCAAACCGGGTTTGTTACAAAGTGTGTTGCTTAAAAGTATTTTATTTTAAAAAAATGTTACCTTCATCCATAGGCAACGACGCATCCGGTCATTATAATCCGCGCCAGGTAATACAGCTGCTGTATGCACGACAACAAAATAAATTTTATTATTAGAGGTAATCATGGCTATTGAACGTACTTTTTCCATCATCAAGCCAAACGCGGTGGCAAAAAACGTTATTGGCAGCATCTTCTCTCGCTTTGAATCAGCAGGGTTTAAGATTGTTGGCACCAAAATGCTGCACCTGACCGTTGAGCAGGCGCGCGGCTTCTACGCTGAGCACGACGGCCGTCCGTTCTTCGACGGTCTGGTTGAGTTCATGACCTCTGGCCCGATCGTGGTTTCCGTACTGGAAGGCGAAAACGCCGTTCAGCGTCACCGCGATCTGCTGGGTGCCACCAACCCGGCAAACGCGCTGGCAGGTACCCTGCGCGCTGACTACGCGGACAGCTTCACCGAGAACGGCACCCACGGTTCCGATTCCGTTGAATCCGCCGCGCGCGAAATCGCCTTCTTCTTCGGCGAAGGCGAAGTGTGCCCGCGCACCCGTTAAGGGATCGTTTACACTTTATTTCGTGAATGCCGCGTGCAGACGTGGCATCCATGCGCCAGAATTTGTACAATGCAGCGCCCCCGGACGAGCAGAACGCTTTCCTGGGGCGCTTCTTTTTATTAACCCTCCAGGGGCCATAACGTGTAACAACGAGGCCGGAATAGAAAATGTCTGAACAAATTGTCACGCCTGAGAGCGCCATCCCGGCGGTTCCCAACAAAGATGGAAAAATTAACCTGCTGGATCTTAACCGTCAGCAGATGCGCGAGTTTTTTAAAAACTTAGGCGAAAAACCCTTCCGCGCCGATCAGGTGATGAAGTGGATGTACCACTACTGCTGCGACGACTTTGATGAGATGACCGACATCAACAAAGTCCTGCGCGGTAAGCTGAAAGAAGTGGCTGAAATTCGCGCTCCGGAAGTGGTAGAAGAGCAGCGTTCTTCTGACGGCACCATCAAATGGGCGATTGCCGTTGGCGATCAGCGCGTTGAAACCGTGTATATCCCGGAAGACGATCGCGCGACCCTGTGCGTCTCTTCACAGGTCGGCTGCGCATTAGAGTGTAAATTCTGCTCTACGGCCCAGCAGGGCTTCAACCGCAACCTGCGCGTATCTGAAATTATCGGCCAGGTGTGGCGCGCGGCGAAAATCGTCGGTGCGGTCAAAGCAACCGGCGTGCGTCCGATCACCAACGTGGTGATGATGGGGATGGGCGAACCGCTGCTGAACCTGACTAACGTGGTTCCCGCGATGGAAATCATGCTCGATGACTTCGGTTTCGGCCTGTCCAAACGTCGCGTAACGCTGTCCACATCAGGCGTGGTTCCGGCGCTCGATAAGCTGGGCGATATGATTGACGTCGCGCTAGCGATTTCCCTGCACGCACCGAACGACACCATCCGTGACGAAATTGTACCGATCAACAAAAAGTACAACATCGCGACGTTCCTGGAGTCCGTTCGTGGCTACATTTCGAAGTCCAACGCCAACCAGGGCCGCGTGACCATCGAATACGTGATGCTGGACCATATTAACGATGGCACCGAGCACGCCCATGAGCTGGCTGAACTGCTGAAAGATACGCCGTGCAAAATCAACCTGATTCCGTGGAACCCGTTCCCGGGCGCACCGTACGGCCGCAGCTCCAACAGCCGCATTGACCGCTTCAGTAAAGTACTGATGAGCTATGGCTTTACCACCATCGTGCGTAAGACCCGCGGTGATGACATTGATGCCGCCTGTGGTCAGCTTGCCGGTGATGTGATTGACCGCACCAAGCGTACAATGCGTAAGCGTATGCAGGGTGAAACCATTGAGGTCAAAGCGCTCTGATAGCGCGCCGCGTGCGCCAGAAATGGCGCACGCACAGCCAAGTGCTTAAGGATTAGGCGAAACGTACTGATCTGGTTAATAATTACGGTGCGTTTCATCAAGTATTGAGGCAGTATGTAGCGTTGCAATCACAGCGTGAATACGGCTTTTGACGCTGTTTTGGAGTAGGGCATAACGGGCGGCCCGTCCGTCCGTTCGGTAACACGACCGGATGTTTCGCGGTGCGAGAAGGCTTCGCATCAGAACCTTAAATTTCACGAATCAGCAGTTGTAGCGAATGAATACTGAAACCAACCACGATCAACAAGAAGCACAAACTACGGGTGTCCGTTTGCGTAATGCCCGTGAACAACTCGGACTCAGCCAGCAAGCCGTTGCAGAACGCTTGTGCCTGAAGGTTTCCACCGTTCGTGATATTGAAGAAGATAAGGCTCCTGCTGAACTCGCTTCAACATTCTTGCGTGGTTATATCCGTTCCTACGCTCGTCTGGTCCATATTCCAGAAGAAGAACTGCTGCCGATGATGGAAAAGCAGGCGCCGGTGCGCGCTGCCAAGGTCGCGCCGATGCAGAGCTTCTCTTTGGGCAAGCGTCGCAAAAAACGCGACGGCTGGCTGATGAGCTTTACCTGGCTGGTGCTGTTTGTGGTGGTGGGTTTAACCGTCGCCTGGTGGTGGCAAAACCACAAAGCGCAGCAGGAAGAGATCACCACGATGGCCGATCAGTCTTCCGTTGAGCTGAAGGCGAGCGGCAGCGATTCACAAAATATTCCGCTGAATACGGGAGCCGATGCGGCTCCGTCTACGGCTACGACCGATACTGCCGCCGTGCAGGGCTCCAGCGCTGCGGCGCCAGCCGATACCGCCGCTCAGGCTCCAGCCGATACGGCAACAGCCGCCGCGCAGAACAACGCCGTTGTGTCACCGTCTCAGGCGAATGTTGATACCACTGCAGCACAAACTACCCCTGCACCGCAGGCTGCCGCGCCGGGCGCGCTGCCAACCGATCCGGCACAAACTGCCGCGCCGGTGGCTGACGCTAACGCGCTGGTCATGAACTTCTCCGCCGACTGCTGGCTGGAAGTGACCGATGCGACCGGTAAAAAACTGTTCAGCGGCCTGCAGCGTAAAGGTGGTAACCTGAACCTCACCGGCCAGGCGCCTTATAAGCTGAAAATTGGCGCACCGGCTGCGGTACAAATTGAATACCAGGGTAAACCGGTCGATCTGAGCCGCTTTATCAGAACTAACCAGGTTGCGCGCCTGACCGTGAGTGCTGAACAATCACCGGCACAATAACAGACGCGTAATGCGGGAGATTTTTCATGCACAACCAGGCTCCTATTCAACGTAGAAAATCCACACGCATTTACGTTGGGAACGTGCCGATCGGCGATGGGGCCCCTATCGCCGTCCAGTCGATGACCAACACGCGCACGACGGATGTCGAAGCGACGGTCAATCAAATCAGAGCGTTAGAACGCGTTGGCGCGGACATCGTTCGCGTTTCCGTGCCAACGATGGACGCCGCCGAGGCGTTCAAACTTATCAAACAGCAGGTCAACGTCCCGCTGGTCGCCGATATCCACTTTGACTACCGTATTGCGCTGAAGGTTGCGGAATACGGCGTCGACTGCCTGCGCATTAACCCGGGCAATATCGGCAACGAAGAGCGCATTCGCATGGTGGTTGACTGCGCGCGTGACAAAAACATCCCGATCCGCATCGGTGTTAACGCCGGTTCGCTGGAAAAAGATCTGCAGGAAAAATACGGTGAGCCGACGCCGCAGGCGCTGCTGGAATCGGCGATGCGTCATGTCGATCATCTGGATCGACTGAACTTCGATCAGTTCAAGGTCAGCGTGAAAGCGTCGGACGTTTTCCTTGCCGTCGAATCGTATCGCCTGCTGGCGAAACAGATCGATCAGCCGCTGCACCTCGGGATCACCGAAGCGGGCGGCGCGCGCAGCGGCGCGGTCAAGTCCGCAATCGGCCTTGGTCTGCTGTTGTCCGAAGGCATTGGTGACACGCTGCGCGTATCGCTGGCGGCGGACCCGGTCGAAGAAATTAAAGTCGGTTTCGACATTCTCAAATCGCTGCGCATTCGCGCGCGCGGGATTAACTTCATCGCCTGCCCGACCTGCTCTCGTCAGGAATTTGACGTGATCGGTACGGTCAACGCGCTGGAGCAGCGGCTGGAAGACATCATCACCCCGATGGACGTTTCGATCATCGGCTGCGTGGTGAATGGCCCTGGCGAAGCGCTGGTGTCGACGCTGGGCGTGACGGGCGGCAACAAAAAGAGCGGCCTGTATGAAGACGGCGTGCGTAAAGACCGTCTGGACAACGACGATATGATTAGCCAGCTTGAAGCCAGAATCCGCGCGAAAGCCGCGGTGCTTGACGAGACGCGCCGTATCGACGTTCAGCAGGTTGAAAAATAACGAGATGGGAAGCGGCTTGCTTCCCGTGTATGATTGAACCTCTCGTGCGCTGACCGCGCGAGGGTTCATTTTTATATATAAAGAGAATTAACGTGGCAAAAAACATTCAAGCCATTCGCGGCATGAACGATTATCTGCCTGGCGAAACCGCCATCTGGCAGCGCATTGAAGGCACACTCAAGCAGGTGCTCGGCAGCTACGGTTACAGCGAAATCCGTTTGCCGATTGTAGAGCAGACCCCGTTATTCAAGCGCGCTATCGGTGAAGTCACCGACGTGGTTGAAAAAGAGATGTATACCTTTGAAGACCGCAACGGCGATAGCCTGACGCTGCGTCCGGAAGGTACTGCGGGCTGCGTACGCGCCGGCATCGAACATGGTCTTCTGTACAATCAGGAGCAGCGTCTGTGGTACATCGGCCCGATGTTCCGCCACGAGCGTCCGCAGAAAGGCCGCTACCGCCAGTTCCATCAGCTGGGTGTCGAAGTGTTTGGCCTGCAGGGCCCGGACATTGACGCGGAGCTGATTATGCTGACCGCGCGCTGGTGGCGTGCGCTCGGTATGGCCGAGCACGTTAATCTGGAGCTGAACTCCATCGGTTCACTGGAAGCGCGCGCTAACTACCGCGACGCGCTGGTGGCGTTCCTCGAGCAACACGTCGACGTGCTGGATGAAGACTGCAAACGTCGTATGTACAGCAACCCGCTGCGCGTGCTGGATTCAAAAAATCAGGACGTGCAGGCGTTGCTGAATAACGCGCCGAAACTGGGTGACTACCTGGACGATGAGTCCCGTGAGCACTTTGCTGGCCTGTGCGCGCAGCTGGATGCCGCCGGTATCGCCTACACCGTTAACCAGCGTCTGGTTCGCGGTCTGGATTACTACAACCGCACCGTTTTCGAGTGGGTAACGAACAGCCTGGGTTCGCAGGGTACCGTTTGTGCCGGCGGCCGCTACGATGGCCTGGTCGAGCAACTAGGCGGTCGCGCAACCCCTGCCGTGGGCTTTGCCATGGGCCTGGAACGTCTTGTTTTACTCGTTCAGGCAGTTAATCCGGAATTTAAAGCCGATCCTGTTGTCGATATATACCTGGTAGCCTCAGGCACCGATACTCAGTCAGCCGCAATGCGTCTGGCCGAGCAGGTGCGTGATGCATTACCTGGCGTGAAGCTGATGACTAACCACGGCGGCGGCAACTTTAAAAAGCAGTTTGCCCGCGCAGATAAATGGGGTGCCCGTATTGCCCTGGTTCTGGGTGAGTCTGAGGTTGAGCAAGCCACTGTTGTCGTGAAGGATTTGCGTTCTGGTGAGCAGACAACCGTAACGCAGGAAGGCGTTGCCGCGCATTTGCGCACTATTCTGGGTTAATCTCCAGGACATCATTATCAGGAGAAGGGCTGCGTGGAAATTAATAACGAAAACGATCAGGTTGAGGCGCTGAAAAGCTTCTTTGCCGAAAATGGCAAAGCGCTGGCCGTTGGGGTAATTTTGGGGATCGGTGCGCTGGTTGGCTGGCGTTACTGGAATTCCCATCAGGTAGACACGGCCAGGGACGCGTCCATGGCCTATGAAAATGCCGTTTCTTCTCTTAGTTCGGGGAAACCGGAAGCGCTGGCCGCAGCGGAGAAATTTGCCGCTGGGGCGAAAAACACCTACGGGTCGTTTGCTTCCCTGGAGCTGGCGCAGGTCTTCGTTGATAAAAACGATCTGGCACAGGCAGAAAAACAGCTGCAGCAAGGGCTGGCCGCCGCATCTGATGATAATCTGAAGTCCGTTATCAACCTGCGCCTGGCGCGCGTTCAGCTGCAAATGAAGCAGCCTGACGCAGCGCTGAAAACGCTGGAAGGCGTGAAAGGTGAAGGCTGGACGGCAATTGTTGCTGATTTACGTGGGGAAATCCTGCTCAGTAAAGGTGACAAGCAGGGCGCGCGTGCGGCGTGGGAAGCAGGCGCTAAAAGCGATGCATCACCGGCGCTCAGCGAAATGATGCGCATGAAAATTAATAATTTGTCCGTCTGAGAGGGACCCGATGCAATTGCGTAAACTACTTTTGCCTGGACTGCTTTCTGTCACTCTGTTGAGTGGTTGTTCACTGTTTAGCGGCGAAGAAGACGTTGTTAAAATGTCTCCGCTGCCGACCGTAGAAAACCAGTTTACTCCGTCTACTGCCTGGGACGTTTCGGTGGGTAGCGGGATTGGCGATTTCTACTCCAACCTGCATCCGGCCTATGCGGATAGCGTGGTCTATGCCGCTGACCGTAAGGGCATCGTGAAAGCGATGAACGCGGATGATGGCAAAGAAGTATGGTCCGTCAATCTGGCGGAAAAAGACGGCTGGTTCTCTCGTAAACCGGCGCTGCTCTCCGGTGGCCTGACCGTTTCCGGCGGCCACGTTTATGTCGGCAGCGAAAAAGCGCAGGTTTATGCGCTGGATGCGGGCGACGGTTCTATCGTCTGGCAGACCGCCGCGGCGGGCGAAGTGCTTTCTCGTCCAACCGTGAGCGATGGTCTGGTGCTGATCCATACCAGCAACGGCCAGCTGCAGGCGCTGGATGAAAACAGCGGCGTCGTGAAGTGGACGGTAAACCTGGATATGCCAGCGCTGTCTCTGCGCGGTGAATCTGCACCGGCTGCAGCTTACGGCGCGGCGATTGTTGGCGGTGATAACGGTCGCGTGAGCGCGGTCCTGATGCAGCAAGGTCAGCTGATCTGGCAGCAGCGTATTTCTCAGGCCACCGGCTCCACGGAAATTGACCGTCTGAGCGACGTGGACACCACGCCGGTCATCGTCAATGGCGTGGTTTATGCCTTAGCCTACAATGGTAACCTGACGGCGCTGGATCTGCGCAGCGGTCAGATCATGTGGAAACGCGAGCTGGGCTCGGTGAATGATTTCATCGTCGACGGCAACCGTATCTACATCGTCGATCAGAACGATCGTATTCTGGCGCTGACCACCGACGGCGGCGTGACGCTGTGGACGCAGAGCGATCTGCTGCACCGTTTACTGACCTCGCCGGCGCTGTATAACGGCAGCCTGGTGGTGGGCGATGCCGAAGGCTACATGCACTGGGTTAACCCGGAAGACGGGCGCTTCCAGGCGCAGCAGAAGGTTGACAGCTCAGGCTTCCTGACGGATCCGGTTGCAGCCGACGGTAAACTGCTGATTCAGGCAAAAGACGGCACGGTGTACGCCATTACGCGTTAATCCGGCTGTGTTGATTCAGCGATGGACGGCTCCTGTATGCTCAGGGGCCGTTTGCTATTTTTATTAGTACTGATTTCTTGCCCGATGGCGCTTCGCTTATCGGGCCTACACAGACAGAGTAGGCCGGGTAAACGATGCATCGTCCGGCAACGCAGATTGTCACAAATTTTGAGTATATGAGGCTTTAACATGGTACCTGTGGTCGCGCTTGTCGGGCGCCCTAATGTTGGAAAATCCACGCTCTTTAACCGCCTGACGCGCACTCGTGATGCGCTGGTTGCGGATTTCCCGGGTCTGACTCGTGACCGTAAGTACGGTCGTGCTGAAGTTGAAGGGCGTGAATTTATTTGTATCGATACCGGCGGTATCGACGGCACGGAAGAAGGCGTCGAAACGCGCATGGCGGAACAGTCGCTGATGGCGATTGAAGAAGCCGACGTCGTGCTGTTTATGGTTGATGCGCGTGCGGGGCTGATGCCGGCGGATGAAGGCATCGCTAAACACCTGCGTTCACGCGAAAAGCCGACCTTCCTGGTGGCTAACAAAACCGACGGCATCGATCCGGACCAGGCGGTGGCCGACTTCTGGTCGCTGGGTCTCGGTGACATTCACCCGATCGCCGCTTCTCACGGTCGCGGCGTGACCAGCCTGCTGGAGCAGGTGCTGCTGCCGTTCGTTGACGACGTGAACCCGCCGGAAGAGGTGGATGAAGACGCCGAATATTGGGCAAAATTTGAGGCTGAGCAGAACGGCGAAGCGCCTGAAGAGCCGGAAGACGATTTTAACCCGCAGGATCTGCCGATTAAAATCGCTATCGTGGGCCGCCCGAACGTCGGTAAGTCAACGCTAACTAACCGTATTCTTGGCGAAGACCGCGTGGTGGTGTACGACATGCCGGGCACTACCCGTGACAGTATCTACATCCCGATGGAGCGCGATGAACGTGAATACGTCCTCATCGACACCGCAGGCGTGCGTAAGCGCGGTAAAGTCACCGATACGGTGGAGAAATTCTCGGTTATCAAAACATTGCAGGCCATTGAAGACGCTAACGTCTGTCTGCTGGTGATTGATGCGCGGGAAGGTATTTCTGACCAGGATCTGTCGCTGCTGGGCTTTATCCTCAATAGTGGGCGCTCACTGGTTATCGTCGTCAACAAGTGGGACGGCCTGAGCATGGAAGTCAAAGAGCAGGTGAAAGAAACCCTCGACTACCGTCTGGGCTTTATCGACTTTGCTCGCGTGCACTTTATTTCTGCGCTGCACGGCAGCGGCGTGGGTAACCTGTTCGAATCTATTCGCGAAGCGTATGACAGCTCGACCCGTCGCGTGGGTACCGCGATGCTGACCCGCATCATGACCATGGCCGCGGAAGATCATCAGCCGCCGCTGGTACGTGGCCGCCGCGTGAAGCTGAAGTATGCCCACGCCGGTGGTTATAACCCGCCGATCGTGGTGATTCACGGTAACCAGGTAAAAGATCTGCCGGATTCATACAAACGCTACCTGATGAACTACTTCCGTAAGTCGCTGGATGTGATGGGTACGCCTATTCGTATTCAGTTCAAGGAAGGTGAAAACCCGTATGCAAACAAACGTAATACGCTGACGCCGACCCAGATGCGTAAACGTAAGCGATTGATTAAACACATCAAGAAAAGCAAGTAAGCGTTGAATCAATATCACAAGAAGCCCGCGTAGCGGGCTTTTTTTATGGGCGCACGGCGGTCGCCAGGAAAATGATGATGAGGCATTATGACACCGCAGCGATCTGCTATAGTCGAACGGCAATCGACGTGCATAGCGATAGCGTCGATTCTCACCCGGCTAAAGGTAAAGAGCGGCTCTACGATGATGATTGATTTAAACGCCGATCTCGGCGAAGGCTGTGCGAATGACGGTGCGCTGATGCCGTTGATTACGTCCGCCAATATTGCCTGTGGCTTCCACGCCGGTGATGCGCAGACGATGCGTCAGAGCGTGCTGCTGGCGCAGCGGTATGGCGTGGCCATTGGGGCCCATCCCAGTTTTCCCGATCGGGAAAACTTTGGCCGCACCGCTATGCTGTTAGCGCCTGACGTTGTCTACGCCCAGATGCTGTATCAAATTGGCGCGCTGGCGGCCATCACGCGCGCGCAAGGCGGGACGATATCTCACGTTAAGCCTCACGGCATGCTCTACAACCAGGCGGCTGCGTCACCGGCGCTTGCCGACGCCATCGCCAGGGCGACAAAAGATATCGATTCTGCGCTGATGCTGGTAGGGCTAGCGGGCAGCGAGCTCATTCGCGCGGGAGAACGTTACGGCCTGACCACGCGGGAGGAAGTCTTCGCCGACCGTGGTTATCTGGCTGATGGCTCGCTGGTGCCACGCCACGAGCCAGGGGCGATGATTCAGGATGAAGAAGAAGCGGTGACGCGCACGCTTGAAATGGTGCTGAACGGCCGCGTGAAAAGCCGTGACGGTATCTGGACGAAGGTAAAGGCGCAGACGGTCTGCCTGCACGGCGATGGTGAGCAGGCGCTGGCCTTTGCCCGACGGTTGCGTGCGGCCTTTGACGCCCACCGGATTGAGATACGGGCCTGAAGCCATGCATGGCGTTAAATAGGATTGGGTGATGGCGATATCCGATTCTTTCAACCATGATTTTGGTATTCGCCGCTGTTAGCGAACAGGTGTCAGCAGGAGGAAATCGCTTCTTTCGCCCGGGACGTCACTATGCGCAACGCACTTCTGCCCACAATCGCCGCGGTCAGTCTTTTTCTGACCGGAGTGTTTATTTTGAATACCCAACTCTGGTTTTCCTCGCGCGCTGAAAGCCTCAGCGGCGCGCAATATGCGGCAAAGAGTATCAATCTTATTCTGGATGAAGCGGCACGGGCGACTCAAACGGCGATGAATATCGCGGCGACGGGATGCGATCTGGATGGCCAGTATCGGCTTGGCATTGATGCCGCGCTGGAACCGCATTTACGTACCGTCGTCATTATCAAACGGGGAGCGGTGTGGTGTTCGTCGCTACCGGGTAACCGCATTATGCTCTCGACGGTCCCGCCGTTATCGGCAAGCCATTTGTTGCTGGCGCCCGCCGTCGACATGGCGAACGGGCAACCGGTGCTGATCTATAACACGCAATTTGACGATAGCCATATTCTGGTGACCATCAGCGATCGGCATATTCGCAGCGCGCTCAGCGTACCGCTAAAAGGGGTCAACTATGCCCTAAGGGTGAACGATGCCGCGATTGGTGTTTCTGATGATGTGACGGCGCTAGCGGGCAACCTAACCTATAACGCGCAGGTCAATTCCGAAAAATATCCTTTTAGCATTGTCTACCGTCAACCGCCGCTATGGAGTCTGCAACGGCTGATCGCGCACGGGCTGGGCATTCTGTTATTTCTGCTGTTTATTTCCATCGTGACGGCCTACGTCCTCAATAAATACCTTAATAAAGACGTGACGCCGGAAGAACGGCTACGTCGGGCGATTCGCCGCGGCGAAATTGTTCCTTTTTACCATATGGTGGTGAACGGCAGGGAGGGGACGCTGCGCGGTGTTGAGGTTCTTGCGCGCTGGAAGCATCCGCGTGCCGGGTATCTCTCCCCGGCATCGTTTATTCCCCTGGCAGAGAAAACCGGGCTGATCGTATCGCTGACGCAAAGCCTGATGGCGCAGGTGGTCGCTAATATGAATGCGATCGCCGTCAAGCTGCCGGAAGGTTTTCATGTCGGCATTAACTTCAGCGCATCGCATATCTCGCGACCGGATTTTGTCGACGAGTGCCTGCGGTTTAAAGAAAGCTTCTTGCGTCAGGATCTTAACCTGGTGCTTGAGGTGACCGAGCGTGAACCCCTGCACGTTGATGAAGCGTTAATACAGACGCTGAATACGTTGCATAAAGTGGGTTTCGTGATCGCCCTGGATGATTTCGGTACCGGGTACTCGGGATTGTCATATCTCCATGATTTACATATTGATTATATTAAAATCGATCAAGGTTTTGTCGCCCGGGTCAACGAAGACCCGGATTCGACGCGGATCCTCGATTGCGTGCTGGATCTGGCCCGTAAGCTCTCGCTCAGCATTGTGGCCGAAGGCGTTGAAACAAAGGCGCAGCTCGACTACCTCAACAAAAACGAGATTACCTTCCAGCAGGGATACTATTTCTATAAGCCGGTTAAATTTACCGAATTTGTGAAAATCCTGCTGTCAAAACCGAAAGTGAAGGTGAACGTGGAGTAAATCCGTGGCGAGTATGCAAACGGCCGTTGACCTCGTAGCGCTTAACGTAGGATAGTCACCGTTTTGCAGGCATTCATTCCAGGAGCTGTGTTATGACTAACGAAATCCCGCTGAAATTTTATGACATCGTCGATGAATATGCGACCGAAGCCGCTCAGGCCGTCGGCGATGACGAACGCGACGCGCTGGCGCACTATTTCCAGCTGCTTATTACGCGCTTAATGAACAACGAAGAGATCAGCGAAGAGGCGCAGCAGGAGATGGCCGTTGCGGCGGGCATTAAAGCACAGCGTATTGATGATATTGCAGAATTCCTCAATCAATGGGGTAACGAGTAACGCTATTTCGCGTCGGCACGGCCGCTGAACGGTACGAGGTAAGTTATGGGACATCGCTCCACTTCCGATTTAAATATCAGTACGCAGCTCACTCAGCTTGGTCGGGACACCACCCGCCAGGCGGGGTTTGTTAATGCGCCGATTTATCGCGGCTCAACGGTGGTTTTCCCGACGGTTGACGATCTGGAACATAATCGCGCCGAGTTTAACTACGGCACGATGGGAACGCCGACCATCGCCAGTCTGGAAAACGCCTGGAGCGCGCTGGCGGGGGCCGCCGGAACGGTGTTGTCGCCATCGGGGCTGGGGGCGATTTCTCTGGCGCTGCTGACCACGCTGAAAGCAGGCGATCACCTGCTGATGCCCGACAGCGTGTACCGCCCGACCCGCAACTTCTGCGCCGGTATGCTGGCAAAAATGGGGATTGAAACCACCTACTACGACCCGCTGATCGGGGCCAATATCGCTTCGCTCTTCCGGGCGAACACGACCACGCTGTTCCTTGAGTCTCCCGGTTCGCAGAGCTTTGAAATTCAGGATGTTCCGGCGATGACGCGGGCGGCGAAAGCGCGGGGGATTGCGACCATCATCGACAATACCTGGGCGACACCCATTTTCTTCCGTGCCCACGAGCACGGCTGCGACCTCGCGCTTGAGGCGGGAACGAAGTACCTCGGCGGTCACTCTGATCTGCTGATGGGTCTGGTCTCGGCGAATGAGGCCTGGTGGCCCCAACTGCGAAAAACCTACGACCTGATGGCGATGCTGCCCGGTGCTGAAGACTGCTTCCTGGCGCTACGCGGGCTGCGCACGCTGCATCTGCGCGTTAAAGAAGCTGAACAGCGCGGTCTGGAGATGGCGCGCTGGCTGCAAACGCGGCCGGAAGTGATGAGGGTGCTGCACCCGGCGCTGCCTGAATGCCCGGGCCATGAGCTCTGGAAGCGCGATTTCACCGGGTCTACCGGGCTGTTTTCGCTGGTGCTGAAGCCGGAGTTCACCCGTGCGGGCGTGGCAAACATGTTGGATCATATGCGTATTTTTGCGATGGGCTATTCATGGGGTGGTTTTGAAAGTCTGATTATTCCCTTCAACTGCGCGGACTACCGCACCGCCACGCGCTGGCAGCCTGGCGGGCTGACGTTGCGTATTCAGGTCGGGCTGGAAGACATGGACGATCTGAAAACCGATCTGGCGGCTGGGTTTGAGCGCCTGTGCGCCGTGCGATAACCGCAATACGCCATCGCGGACAATTTTCTGCGCTGGCGCTTCATGCATAATGCCGCTATCTCGTTTTCCTGCACATGAGTCGATGCGATGAATATTGGATTTGTTGGCCTGGGGGCGGTGGTTGAGACGGCGTATCTCCCGGCCCTGAAGGCGCTGTCGCTGCCCGTCACGGCGCTCTGGGGCTATGACCGCAACCCGCAGCGGTTGCTGCCGGGCGTGACGCCCTGTGATTCTCTTGCCGCGCTGCTGGCGCAACCTATTGATACGTTGTTTATTACCACCATTTCGCTTCAGCATCTGCCGGTGCTCGAACAGGCGCTGCGTTCGTCGATTCCGCGTATTGTGGTGGAGAAGCCGATTGCCGCCACGCTGGCTCAGCTTACCGACCTCCGCCGCCTGCTTATGGTGCCGGAAAACGCGTGCCGCGTGCTGGCGTTGGATCACTGGATGGCCCGTGACGGCGCGCTGTGTCTGGCGCAGGGAAATATGGACGCCCGCTGGAGTCCTGAACGCGGCGCCGCGATTGGCCGAGCGCCGGTCGCCTCGCTGGCCGATATTGTTAGCCTTGATGGCTTTCTGCTGGAGCCGAGTGGCTTTAACGCCGCCGGTGAGCCGATCGCGCTGAATTTTGCCACCGGCGAGCCCGATACCCGCCAGCTACGCCACCCTGACGGCGTGATTGCCGACATTGGCACTCATGTGCTGGCGATGATGCGTGAGACGGTGCGCTATCTCGGCGGTAGCGATGAGATCCAACTGGTGGCGGAACAGGTGAAAGACCGGCTGGGGCGGCCTATCGTGTATGGCGATACCGAAACGGCGGAAGGGGAGGCGCACCTCAAAGGCACGCTGGGCCATATTCCGGTTAACCTATGGCTGAACAAATACGCCGGGCCGGGCGTTGAGCGCAAAGGGATCCGTATTTATCTGCGCGATGGACGTATTATCAGTCAGACCCGTGCCCCCGGTGGTGAAAGCGTGGAGCTGATTGATGGCGATCGCGTGATGCGCTGGGCGCGACCGGGTGCCATTTATGCGCACTGTCTCGCAGAGCAAATCCTCGGCAAGCGCAGCCTGTTTTTCCGCGCGCCGGATGAAGTGGCAAAACTCACTCAGCGGCGCATGGCGGAAGTGGAGACGCTTTTACGTATCCAGCAGCAGCTACGCGGGGACCATTGAGCGGTGAGTCGTGGTAAAATAGCGGCACAAGAACCGCGTTAAGGAGTCGTCATGGAATTCATCTGCCCAACCTGTCAGTCCTCGCTGGAGGTGCTGGGTAACCAGGCACACTGCGACCACTGCGAGAAAGATTTTACGCTGGAGGCGCGCTGCCCGGAATGCCACAAACCGTTGGAGGTGTTGAAAGCCTGCGGCGCGGTGGACTACTTCTGCCAGAACGGCCACGGCCTGATATCGAAAAAGCGGGTGGAGTGGGTGCCGGTCGGCGAATAATTTTACGGTGGTAGCACGTTTAGGCCTGGCGGCGGTTGCGCCTTACCCGGCCTACGTGCGTTTGTGCCCGACGGTAGGCCTGATAAGCGAAGCGCCATCAGGCATTGGCCTTATCATCGGCCTCTTACAACGCTTTTTTACGCGCTCGCGTTTTCTTCTGTGCGGTGACCGTGCGGATTTCACTTTCTACCCAGCCGTCTGCCAGACGCGTAGTCAGCATCTCTCCCGCCTTCGCCTGCTTCGTTTGCTTCAGTACTTTGCCATCGCTGGCGGTCGTGACGCTGTAGCCACGGGCAAGCGTAGCCAGCGGGCTGACGGCTTCCAGATGGGTGACCGCATTGCCAAAGCGCTCGCGCTGCTCGCTTAGCCGCGCGCGAATATTTTCCGCCAGTCGATACTCCAGCTGTTGCACCCGTGACTGCGCGCGATGAATGCGCGGCTGCGGGTTCTGCTGGTTCAGCCGCTGTAGCATGCGCTGCTGGCGCTGATTGGCTTGCTTGATCTGATTTTCCAGCGCGACGCTCATGCGCTGACGCAGCCTTTCCAACGTTGTTTGCTGGCGCGCCAGACGCAGCTGCGGGTGCTGCTGCTGAAGCCGATGCTGAATTTGCGTAAAGCGGCGGTGGCGATTCGCCAGATAATAATCCATCGCCATTTCCAGACGCTGCTGCGCATTTTGCACCTGACGCAGCAGCTCCTGCTGGTTACGGCTGACGATTTCCGCCGCCGCCGACGGCGTTGGCGCGCGCAGATCGCCGACGAAATCGGCGATGGTGACATCGGTTTCGTGGCCGACGGCGCTGACCACCGGGATGCGGCTGGCGAAAATCGCCCGCGCCACCCGTTCGTCGTTAAAGCTCCACAAATCTTCCAGCGAGCCGCCGCCGCGCCCGACGATTAATACGCCACACTCGCCGCGGGCGTTTGCCAGCTCAATAGCGCGCACAATCTGCCCCGGCGCATCGTCGCCCTGCACGGCAGTGGGGTAAATTACCACCGGCAGCGACGGATCGCGACGCTTAAGGACGTGGAGAATATCGTGCAGCGCCGCGCCGGTTTTCGAGGTAATGACCCCGACGCAGTGGGCCGGGGAGGGCAGCGGCTGTTTGAACTGCTGGTCGAACAAGCCTTCGGCCTGTAGCTTCGCTTTGAGCTGTTCATATTTTTGCTGCAACAGCCCTTCGCCCGCAGGCTGCATACTTTCGACGATAATCTGGTAGTCGCCGCGCGGTTCGTACAGCGTAATGTTGGCGCGCACCAGTACCTGCTGCCCGTGCTGCGGGCGGAAGGTGACCCGACGGTTGCTGTTGCGGAACATCGCGCAGCGTACCTGGGCGTTATCGTCTTTTAAAGTGAAGTACCAGTGGCCGGAAGAGGGCTGGGTAAAGTTAGAGATCTCGCCGCTTATCCACACCTGGCCCATCTCGCGTTCGAGCAGTAGGCGCACCGACTGATTCAGGCGGCTAACGGTAAAAATTGCGGGGCTTTGAGAAGATAACATGTGAGCGGGATCAAATTCTAAATCAGCAGGTTATTCAGTCGATAGTAACCTGCTGCCGGGTGAGTGCAAGCCTTTTATGCAAAAAAGTGTGGATGCAATCGCTTACGCTCTGTATAATGCCGCGGCAATATTTAATAACCTCCCAGGTGAGATATTGCCCATGCTACGTATCGCAAAAGAAGCCCTGACGTTTGACGACGTCCTCCTCGTTCCCGCTCATTCTACCGTTCTGCCGAACACGGCTGACCTTAGCACTCAGCTGACCAAAACTATTCGTCTGAACATTCCTATGCTCTCTGCGGCAATGGACACCGTGACTGAAGCGCGCCTGGCAATTGCCCTGGCACAGGAAGGCGGCATCGGTTTTATCCACAAAAATATGTCCATCGAGCGTCAGGCGGAAGAAGTTCGCCGCGTGAAAAAACACGAGTCCGGCGTCGTGACCGACCCGCAAACCGTGCTGCCGACCACCACCCTGGAAGAAGTTAAAGCGCTGACCGAGCGTAACGGCTTCGCGGGCTATCCGGTTGTGACCGAAGACAACGAACTGGTCGGCATCATCACCGGCCGTGACGTGCGCTTCGTGACCGACCTGAGCCAGCCGGTGAGCGTTTATATGACGCCGAAAGAGCGCCTGGTTACCGTTCGTGAAGGTGAATCACGTGAAGTGGTGTTCGCTAAAATGCACGAACGTCGCGTGGAAAAAGCGCTGGTGGTTGACGATAGCTTCCACCTGCTGGGCATGATTACCGTTAAAGACTTCAAAAAAGCCGAACGTAAACCGAACGCCTGTAAAGATGAAAAAGGCCGTCTGCGCGTTGGTGCTGCGGTGGGCGCGGGTGCGGGCAACGAAGAGCGCGTTGATGCGCTGGTTGCCGCTGGCGTTGACGTGCTGCTGATTGACTCCTCTCACGGCCACTCTGAAGGCGTGCTGCAGCGCATTCGTGAAACCCGTGCGAAATACCCGGATCTGCAAATCATCGGCGGTAACGTGGCGACCGGTGCGGGCGCCCGCGCGCTGGCTGAAGCCGGCTGCAGCGCAGTGAAAGTCGGTATCGGCCCGGGTTCCATTTGTACGACTCGTATCGTGACCGGCGTCGGTGTACCGCAGATCACTGCCGTTTCCGACGCGGTTGAAGCGCTGGAAGGCACCGGTATTCCGGTTATCGCCGACGGCGGTATTCGTTTTTCCGGTGACATCGCTAAAGCGATTGCCGCGGGCGCTGCTGCCGTCATGGTTGGCTCTATGCTGGCGGGTACCGAAGAATCCCCGGGCGAAATCGAACTGTATCAGGGGCGTTCTTATAAGTCTTATCGCGGTATGGGTTCTCTGGGCGCGATGTCCAAAGGTTCTTCTGACCGTTACTTCCAGAGCGATAACGCCGCGGACAAACTGGTGCCGGAAGGTATCGAAGGCCGCGTAGCCTATAAAGGCCGCCTGAAAGAGATCATTCACCAGCAGATGGGCGGCCTGCGCTCCTGTATGGGTCTGACCGGTTGTGGTACCATCGACCTGCTGCGTACGAAGGCTGAATTCGTGCGTATCAGCGGTGCGGGTATCCAGGAAAGCCACGTTCACGACGTGACCATCACCAAAGAGTCCCCGAACTACCGTCTGGGCTCCTGATTAGTTTCCGCGCCCGGTTCTGAACCGGGCGTTTTGTTTTTGTTTCACTTGCCTCGGAATGATCGTCAAATGACAGACAATATTCATAAACATCGCATTCTTATTCTCGATTTCGGATCGCAGTACACCCAGCTGGTAGCGCGTCGCGTACGTGAACTGGGCGTTTACTGTGAACTGTGGGCGTGGGATGTTACTGAAGCACAAATCCGTGAGTTCAACCCGAGCGGTATCATCCTCTCCGGCGGCCCGGAAAGCACCACCGAAGCAAACAGCCCGCGCGCGCCAGAATACGTGTTCAATGCAGGTGTTCCGGTATTCGGCGTGTGCTACGGCATGCAGACCATGGCGATGCAGCTTGGCGGCCACGTTGAAAGTTCCACCGAGCGTGAGTTCGGCTATGCGCAGGTTGAAGTGCAGACCGACAGCGCGCTGATCCGCGGTATTGAAGATGCCCTCACCGCCGACGGTAAACCGCTGCTCGACGTGTGGATGAGCCACGGCGACAAAGTGACCGCGATCCCGGAAGGCTTCGTCACCGTTGCCAGCACCGAGACCTGCCCGTTCGCCATTATGGCGCACGAAGAAAAACGCTTCTACGGCGTGCAGTTCCACCCGGAAGTGACCCATACCCGTCAGGGCCTGCGTATGCTGGAGCGTTTTGTACGCGACATCTGCCAGTGTGAAGCGCTGTGGACCCCGGCTAAAATTATCGACGATGCCGTTGCCCGCATTCGCGAGCAGGTTGGCGACGATAAAGTGATCCTCGGCCTGTCCGGCGGCGTAGATTCCTCCGTAACCGCAATGCTGCTGCACCGTGCGATCGGCAAAAACCTGACCTGCGTATTCGTGGATAACGGTCTGCTGCGCCTGAACGAAGCACAGCAGGTCATGGATATGTTTGGTGACCACTTCGGCCTGAATATCGTTCACGTTGAAGGTGAGCAGCGCTTCCTGGATGCGCTGAAAGGCGAGAACGATCCGGAAGCGAAACGTAAGATCATCGGCCGCGTATTCGTTGAAGTGTTCGACGAAGAAGCGCTGAAGCTGGAAGACGTGAAATGGCTGGCGCAGGGCACTATCTACCCTGACGTGATCGAATCTGCCGCTTCGGCTACCGGTAAAGCGCACGTCATCAAATCTCACCATAACGTCGGCGGCCTGCCGAAAGAGATGAAGATGGGTCTGGTTGAACCGCTGCGTGAGCTGTTCAAAGACGAAGTGCGTAAGATTGGTCTGGAGCTGGGCCTGCCGTACGACATGCTGTACCGTCACCCGTTCCCGGGGCCGGGTCTCGGCGTTCGCGTGCTGGGCGAAGTGAAGAAAGAGTACTGCGACCTGTTGCGTCGCGCGGATGCTATCTTCATCGAAGAACTGCACAAAGCCGACCTGTACAACAAAGTCAGCCAGGCGTTCACCGTATTCCTGCCGGTACGTTCCGTTGGCGTCATGGGCGATGGCCGCAAATACGACTGGGTTGTTTCCCTGCGTGCGGTAGAAACCATCGACTTTATGACCGCGCACTGGGCGCACCTGCCGTATGACTTCTTAGGCCGGGTGTCTAACCGTATCATCAACGAAGTGAACGGCATTTCCCGCGTGGTGTATGACATCAGCGGTAAGCCGCCAGCGACGATTGAGTGGGAATAATTTAACGTCTGGCATCTCGCTAAACGTAAACCGAGTAAACACTTCTAAGCCCGCGTAATAGCGGGCTTTTTTTTGCCCGGACTTTCTCGGTATTGCGCTGATGGCGGGCCGCGGTCGTGCGCTTTTTTATCGCGCATGGCATTTAATAGGGCACAACGGGGGGAAGGTGACCCATACAGCATAAACGCTATGGGAAACTGGGTTCCTCATCAACGAGGAGGACCAGTATGACAACGCCAAAAAATCCCTATAAGGGCCTGTACACCGCCGGTAACAATCATTATCACGGCGTGAAGTCGATCGCTGAATTTGGTGCACTCGATCACGCCCACGCCCTGGCGCATGTGTTGATCCAGGATGGAAAAGTATCGACAGAGGAGGAAGCGCTCTCATTAGCCAACTTCGAAGTTCAACGGCTAAAGTGGAACAATGATGGTTTTCAGGGCAACCGCAGAGCGCGTGATAAGCTTCGCGCTGAGAAAGCGTCCCGCAAGGGTAAGATGCAGTTTAAAGCGGTAGAGGCTGAATAATCGGCCCGGTAAAAAGTCGTGTTATTTATTCAGGTGGCTATTGCGTAGGTGACCGGCGCAATGGCTGCCTGCAATAGGCAAGCCAGTGAGGCCATGATGAGAAAACTATTCGAATATGAAACGAAACGCGTTTTACCGCGCATTGAAGCCATTTTATCCGTGGAAGAAGATCGTCGCGGGGAGCTGCGAGGGTGGATTCGCCAGAGCAAGTTTAATGATGACATAGAGCGCTTTTCTGATATTTCCAACGCCGCGACGATGAAGCTTAACGCCCAGTGGACGAAGGCCATTCTGGCAGCGCTGCCCGATACGTTTTGGTCCGTGAGCCAGGAAGGGTTGGCTCAGCTTGATAAAACGGGCTCTGCCGCGTCTTTGCGTCTGCTGTCTACCGTGTGGGAAGGGGCCGAGCAGGAAAAATCAATTTTGCACCAGAAGGTGCGTAAAGAGGTGATGCAGGACTTGCTCAATCGTATTCCTGTGGCCGATCGTCGGGCGTATAAAGACATGCTGCACTGGGTTGATAGTCAGGAGGGGGAGTCGGGGACGTCTTGCGGAGAAACGCGATTCGGCCTGAGGTTAAATAGCCTGGAACGTATGATGGATTCGATGGTAGCGCATCAGGACCTGCTATGGCGCAAGAAAACGCGGTTGGATGACGCACAAACCACGCCGGTGGCGATACGCGAGGAGTTTTCCACGATTGCGCTAAGAAAAATGTGCCACTTTATTGACCAATGCTGTGCATACGGCAATGACCATCTTACCGTGCCGGACAGCCTGCTAGCTTTACTGTCGGCACATATGTCATGCAATAAAGCCGTGCTGGAGTACGCGGCGATGAACAATCGAGGACGTGAGGCGCAGGAAATGACGGTCAGTTTTTTGCGTGCGTTAAATCCACTGGGTATTCAGGAAGTGCCCGTCGCGTTTGACGCGTTGAGCCCGGAGTCGTGCGAGCGCGCTATTTTCACGACGATGCAGACGTGGTTTGGCTATCAGGGCTCTTTTATTCAGAGCGGGACATTCTTTGCCAAACATATGACCCATTCAGA
Organism: Kluyvera genomosp. 2; assembly: GCF_036759865.1. Classification (NCBI taxonomy): domain Bacteria; kingdom Pseudomonadati; phylum Pseudomonadota; class Gammaproteobacteria; order Enterobacterales; family Enterobacteriaceae; genus Kluyvera; species Kluyvera genomosp. 2. The sequence continues at coordinate 77,136 of NZ_JAPKIA010000013.1, read as the reverse complement.
TATTCGGGCCATTGTGAAGCTGAGCCGCGAGCTGCAAGAGGCCTATATCGTGTCGCGGGGTTCTAATCTCATGCTCCCGAAGGAGCAAGCTCAACAAAGTCACGGAGGATCGCAGAATCGATTTATCTTTGCGCTGGTACTGGCGGCGGCCTTTTATAGCAAAATGCGCACCGATCGGGAGTTTGCGGTCGGGAAAAATGCGTCGTACGCCGTTTTTCCTGACCGGCAGTCCATTAAGCGTGGTGATTCATTGAGTGTCCATGCCAGGGATGTGCTTCTCAAAGCATATGGTCTGGTTTTCTTTGGCAATCAAGGCTGGGATTTGCTCGCCGAGGGTATTGAACAGTATGCCGAAGGCACCGAAGTTCGCCGTTTGCACAACCAGGCCATGTTGCTGTATGCCGTAAAGGGGCGCACAGCGAAAGCGTTAATGGGCCTTTATGACTGCCTCACGCAGCTGCCGTTTGAGCCTGATAGGGTGTTTACGCGTATCGGCATGAAGGCTTAATGATGCGCGCTGCAGAGCGTCTCCTTTGGTGCCGGGCCGCTGGTTATCCGCGATGTCGTATAAACAGTAAGCTCGGCTCCTGCCCCGGCACATCATCAATCTCCCTATCCAGCGTTAACCCACAGTTCAGCAGTACTTTCTGCGATGCCAGATGATTTTTGCGTACGATGCCCACAAGCTCGTCAAGCTCAAGCGTGGTAAAGGCATAGTCCACGGCGGCCAGAGCGAACTCTGTCGCCAGCCCTTTACCCCATGCGTCGGGGGAGAAGCGGTAGCCAAGATTGTTCACCTGACCGTCGGGATACTCGACGATACGCACGCCGCCAAAGCCGATGACCCGCGCCGGGGCGTCGCGTAGGCTCATAGCCCAGTTGCCGAAGCCATAGGTTTGCTGATGGGCAAGCCAGCCCGTCAGCACGCGGCGTGAGTGCTCAATATCGGCGTGCGGACCCGCAGGGTTAAAGGTGTTGGTTGCCGGATCGCCGTAGATCCGATAAAGCGCATCAAGGTCGGTGACGGCCACGGGGCGCAGGATCAGGCGTTCGGTTTGCAGGTGCATCAGGATTATCCTTGCCGATAGGGTGATTTATTACACGTTTTTGTGCTGTGAGCAGTCTGGCACAGCGCAATGGTCGCCGCCAGCGCGAAGACAACCAGCGCCAGCACGGTGGAAACGTGAAGGCTGCCGCGAATCCCAATCGTCTGGTTCAGCCAGGCGTAGGCAAAGGGCGAGATGGCGGCCAGCAGTTGGGCAGGAATCAGCAGGACACCGGTGCGTCGGGCATAATCTTCGGCGGCGAAAAGCTGAAGTGGCAGCGTGGCCTTAAACACCGTGGTCAGGCCGTTGATCGCCCCATAGCCAAAGATAAACCCCCCCGCGGCCCAGGCAATATGCGTGCTGCTGATACCGAGGGCAAAGCACAGCGGGATAAATAGCGTGGTGAGCAGCGTCAGTTTGATTGGCGTAAGCGCCGACCCTGAGGCGACTTCCAGAAAGCGTGCGCCGGTCTGCCCGATTCCCCACAGTATGCCCACGGTGATGGGAAGACCGTGGCTCGCAATAAACTCCGGCAGATGGGTTGAGGTGCCGTTGGAAATAAAGGTCACCAGCGCAATCAATACGGCATACAGCAGGCCCATTCGCCGGTCCTGAGAAGAAATTGATGCGGATTGTCGCGCGGGAGTCTTCGGTAGCGTTTGGTTTGGCATTCGCCACAGCAGCAGGGCGCTGATGAGCCCCAGCAGGCTATAAACCAGCAGCGCATGGCGCCAGTCGGTCAGAATTAACAGTGCGCTGCCCAGCGGCCAGAACAGCGCCGAGGCCAGCCCGCCCGCGAGCGTTACGCGAGAGATGGTTGGCCTGGCCCGATGGCCGTAAAGATTCACCAGTGCGGCGAACAGGCCGTCATAGAGCGCCAGACGCATCCCGATGCCGGAAATAAACCAGACGCAATACCAGCCGGCCAGGCTATGCACGACAGACATCGTCAGGCAGCCCACGGCAATCAGCAGCGTACCGCCCATCACCACGCGCTGGCCGCCGGAATAGGCCAGCAGGCGGGCAACCCACGGCGAGAATAGCGCCATCGTGAGCATCGCCAGCGTGAGCCCGCCGTAGATATGCGTGGGCGGCCAGCCGGTGTCCTGAGCAATAGCCCGGGCAAAGGTACCCGGCATATAAAATGAGATCCCCCAGTTGATCAGCTGATTGACGCCGGCGGCGAGGGTAACGGAGAACGGTGCGGCAGGTGTTTTCATTATCTTCTCGTGAGTGATGCAGTTGCTGGCAGCATAACGCGCGCGCTATTGTGCAGGCAGAGCCCTTTGTTTATGACCCTGATAAGAGAAACTTTGCATGACGACGCTGAATCTGGGAAATCTGGCTACCTTCCGTCTGGTAGTGCAGCGCGGTAGCTTTTCCGCCGCTGCCGACCTGCTGGGGCTTTCGCAGCCCGCGGTGAGTTTACAGGTGCGCCAGCTTGAACAGTTTTTACAGGCCAGGCTGATTGAGCGAACCGGGCGCGGCATCAAGCCGACGGCGGCGGGGATGGCGCTGTTAAAACACGGCGAACGGATTGAACACGCGGTGAACGAGGCGCTTCTGTCGGTTAATGAATGCAGCGACAGCGTAAATGGCGAGGTTTCATTGGGCACCGGTGCCACCGCATGTATTCATCTGCTGCCACCGTTGTTGCAGCAGCTGCGCGCTCGCTATCCGCAGCTGACGGTGAGAGTGACCACCGGTAATACGCCGGATATCGTGCGCGCAATTGACGAAAACCGGCTTGATATCGGGCTGGTGACGCTTCCCGCTGGTGGCCGGAGTCTGGAGGTGATGCCTGCGCAGCGTGAGGAATTCGTGCTGATTATGGCCGCCTCCCCGCAGGCGCCGCTGGCAGAGGCGACGCCCGAGGTGCTGCGGGCGCTGCCGTTGATTGCCTTTGAAGCGGGCAGCGGAACGCGTGATTTGATTGACGGCTGGTTCCGGCTTGCGGGTGTCGAGGTGCGGCCTGTAATGCAGCTTGGCAGCATTGAAGCCATTAAGCGAATGGTGGCGGCGGGTCTCGGCTACAGCATTATTCCCCGTATGGCGGTCGATAAGCCTCGCGATCGCGAAGGTCTGTACGTGTGCTCACTTGCACCGTTGTTGCACCGGCAGCTGGCTATCGTGATGCGTCAGGATAAGCTTCTCAGCAAGGGGATTGTCGAGGTAATGCGTTTATTGCAAAGCGAGACGTAATATCCGCAGAGCGGAATGATTTTCTTTTACGGCAACTTTCCGGCTACCTAAAATAACTTTTTTCACCGATTCGGCTTCTCTTTGGATACGGGTTTAAACATAATGAAAAGCAGGGTGATAGTCTCTTTATAAAAAAGTCACGCAAGAAAATATATTCTGAATATAGATAAATGATGGATGTATTTAATTATTTATATTCACGTAGAATATTAATTGTGTCGGATTTATGGACTTGACATTTTTTGCTGATTTATCAAATGTGTAAAAGTAAAGTACCCTTAACAGAAAAAAACATTCTGGGGCGAACGATGATGCACACAACGAGATAAGCAGCGAAACAGCGTAGGGCGAAGGACTGTGCAGATCCCTTAGCGGATGGTTAAATGCGATGGCTTAGCCATCCGCTAAGGAATCTTACGGGCGGTTAACGATCGTCGTTCTGGGCCGCAGGCGTCGGCTGCGAAAGGCTGCTCTGCTGGGATTCTTTTTTGTCCTGGTGGTGATGCCACGCACCGATGGAAGAGTAGACGAAGCGTCCGAAGAAGAAGATAAAACTGATAAGCAGCACGATCCGGGTCATTCGACTGTTAAATCGGTGTCGTTTTCGTAGGCTGGTAACCTGGCTCACAAAGGGGTCCTTTAGTCATACCCATAGACGGGCGATGGTTACATTAAGGCACAGAGTCGCGCAGGGGTCAATTGCGGAATATGTAAAAAACCGTCAGGCAAAACATTAATTAATGTTATATAAGATATTATACGTATTCACAAAAACAAATTAAGAATCTGATTAGCGCCAAGAAAGCGTGATTTAATGTTTCCATGTACGCGGTTTCTTGATTCACATCAAGCTGCATTCGCTATCGACAACTAGAATCTTCGCCGTACCCGCGAATTATCTCAATTCGTGGATTTTTTAAGCCAGGTTGGATGCCTGTCTGAAAATACCCAGCTGGATTTGGGGTATCTATAGAGCATCTATGAATTTCTGTAAAATATATAAGCAATATCGCGATTGTTGGTGGTGTCTGCCGCTGATTTTGCCGCTGGTGATATTGCCAATAATTAAATTTGCTAATACGTATACTTATGTTGGTGGCGGAAAAACCTACCTTTATTATCTGCCGTTGCCATTTCTGTTGTGCATGATGCTGTTTTTTGGCTGGCGCGCGCTGCCGGGTATCATCGCTGGCGTGGGGCTGTATTTAACGCGCGACCTGCACATTGTCGAAGAGATTGGCCTGACGCTGCAGTTTCTGATTCCCACGCTGATTGCTTGGGGCGGTTACCATTATTTCCACAGCGGGCGGAAGATGGTGTCGCACGGCGACATGCAGCTAATGGCACACCGGCTGTTCTGGCAGATGTTTGTCCCCTCGACGCTGTTTATGTTCCTGATACAGTTCACATTGTATATCGGCGTCTATCCGAGCCTTAGCGATGCTCAGTGGACCTCACCGCTTACGCAGCGTAACCTGATCAACTACCAGGCGCTGCTGGTGGGCTATTTGACCGGCGTGCCGCTCTGCTATTTGCTGATTAGGCTTATTCGTAACCCTTATTATCTTCGGAGCTTTATTTCTCAGGTTCGCCGCGATTTCGACCCTAAAGTCACGTGGCCGGAAATGGCGGTATGGTGCGGCGCGGTTGTGTGGATTTTTTCCATGCTGATGATACCGCTGGACAACGCCAGCACCATTTTCAGCACAAACTACACGCTCTCGTTGCTGCTGCCGATCATGCTCTGGGGCTCCATGCGTTTTGGCTACCGTTTTATTTCGGTGGTCTGGACCATTATGCTGATTGTGGCCATTCACTATCACTACCACTACGTGCCGCGCAGCGCGGGCTACAGCGTTCAGCTGGCGATCACCTCGTCCAGCTTCCTGGTGTTCTCGTTTATTATTGCCTACATGGCGATGCTCTCAAGCCGCCAGCGCGCGATTCACGAGCGGGTACGACGGATGGCCTTTATCGACCCGGTGGTTAATCTGCCCAATATGCGGGCCCTGAGCCGGGCGATTAGTCACACGCCGTGGTCGGTGCTCTGTTTCCTGCGTATGCCGGATCTCGAGATGCTAACGCGGCATTACGGCATTATGCTGCGCATCAACTACAAACAAAACCTGGCGGAATACCTGAGCGAAGTGCTGCGCCCGGGCGAAGGGGTGTACCAGCTGAACGGCAGTGAGCTGGCGGTGCTTCTGCATACGGAGTCTTACAAAGAGCGTATTGACGATCTCTATGCGCACCTTAAGCTGTTCCGCTACAGCTGGAACGGGATGCCGTTACAGCCGCAGATCGGCGTCAGCTACTGCTACATTCAATCGCCGGTGGCGCATCTTTCGTTGATGCTGGGAGAACTGAATACGGTGGCTGAACTGTCGCTGGTGACCGATCGTGCGGAAAACCTTCAGCGTCGCGGAGCGCAGCATCTGCAGCAGGAGCTAAAAGATAAAATCGCGATGATGGTCCGCGTCCAGCAAGCGCTGGAGAACGATCGCTTTCGCCTGATGGCGCAGCCGATTGTCGGCATCCGCGGCGATGACTATCACGAAGTGCTGCTGCGTATGCTGGGGGACGATGACGAACTGATTTCGCCGACGCTGTTCCTGCCGGTGGCGCATGAGTTTGGTATGGTGTCGCGTATCGATCTGTGGGTGCTGGAGAATACGCTGCGCTTTATGGCCAGCCACCGCGAAAGTCACCCGGGGATGCGTCTGGCACTGAATCTTGCGCCCTCCACGGCGAGCGGGCTGGGGTTTGCCCGACGGGTTGCCGAACTGTTGGAACAGCACGGTATTGAGGCGTGGCAGCTGGTGTTTGAGATCACCGAAAGCCATTCGTTGGTCAACGTTGAGCAGGCGCGGCGCACGCTGAGCGAACTGCGGGAGCTGGGCTGTCGGGTGGCGATCGATGACTTTGGTACGGGCTATGCCAGCTACGCGCGGCTTAAGCACATCAGCGCCGATATTCTCAAAATTGACGGCAGCTTTATTCGCAATATTGCGACCAGCAGTCTGGACTACCAGATTGTGTCGTCAATTTGCCATCTGGCGCGGATGAAGAAAATGCGCGTAGTCGCTGAGTACGTGGAAAACGACGCTATTCATCAGGCGGCGATTGCGCTGGGCATTGATTATCTGCAGGGGTACAGCATTGGCAAGCCAGCTCCCCTGGAGGAGCTGGCGGCAGTGAAGACAAGCGAAAACGTGGAATCAAGCCGCGACAGTTTCGTCGGGTGCTCGCTCCTCGGTGATTTTTAACAGCCAGCCGGTAACGCTTTCCCAGTATTCCTGCTCTTTTTCCAGATCGAGCAGGACCAGCGCGTTGTGGGTAAACCAGTCATACGGGAAGCACAGCGTCCAGTGGTTCGCTTCGGTTGTCAGCTTCAGCGTTGGCGGCGTCGTTGTCGCCTGACGCTGGTTGTTTAGCAGCACGCCCAGGCGCAGCAGCTGGATCATCGGCAAGAACTGTTTCTTCTTAAACAGCGTAAAGCGCGGCAGCTCGTCGAGCTTAATCGCTTTGCGGTGGAAGCGCACCAGCGTCGCCATCAGGTACTGCTGTTCCTGATTAAAACCGGGTAAGTCACTGTTTTGCAGAATATAGGCCGAATGGCGGTGCATGCCGCTGTGGTTAATATTCAGCCCCACTTCATGCAGCATGGAAGCCCACTTCAGTAGCGCATTGAGCTGCGGATTGCCCAGCTTGGGGTTCTGTTCCAGCCACTGGTCGTACATTTGCATGGTGGTTTCCAGCACCCGCTGGGCCTGCTCGCGATCGATGTTGTATTGGTTCGCCAGGCTTTGGGCGGTGCGGCTACGCACGTCCTGGTGGCGAAAGCGGCCTTCCATTTCGTACAGCACGCCTTCGCGCAGCGCACCGTCGGATAAACGCAGCTCTTTTATCGCCAGCGCGTCGAAGACGCCGCAGAGAATCGCCAGGCCCGGCACGAAGACGCCTTTACGCTCTTCGGACAGCCCAGGCAGGCTCAGGCTGCTGAAGTTTTTGAACTTCAGCACCTCTTCGACCAGCCTTTCCAGGCGCTCCGGGGTGATAAACCCGTCTTTTTCGCCCATCTCAACCAGCACTTCATGCGCGGCCTTAATGGTGCCGGAGGCGCCCATCGCGACGCTCCAGCCTTGAATGCGGTATTGCCATGCCAGGGTTTCCAGCTTCTGCACCGCCGCCAGGCGTGCGCGCTGGAAGTTTTCGCGGTTAATGGTGCCGGCAAGGAAGAACTGTTGGCCGAAGCTGACGCAGCCCATGCGGCGGCTTTCTACCAGCTTAGGCTCGAAATCTTCGCCAATGACCAGTTCGGTTGACCCGCCGCCGATATCAATCACCAGCTTACGGCCTTTTTCCGGCTGTGTGTGCTCGACGCCCATGAAAATCAGACGCGCTTCTTCGTTCCCGGAAATAATCTCGATGGGATACGGGATAACTTTTTCCGCCCGCTTGAGGAACTCGGTGGCGTTAGCGGCCTGACGTAACGAGTGCGTGCCCACGATACACACGCTGGACGGGGAGAAGCCCTGCAGGCGCTCGGCGAACAGCGACAGGCAGCTCAGCCCGCGTTCCATGGCCTCTTCGCTCAGCATGTTGTTTTCATTCAGACCGTCGGCCAGATGGACGCGCTGCTTCAGACGGCCGATGATCTGCATCGCGCCGTCGACCACGCGCGCGATGACCATGTGAAAACTGTTTGAACCAAGATCAACCGCCGCAAACTCCTGCGGCCGGGGTGCTTTGCTTGTTATTGGCATAGGTTAGTCAGGTTGTTCAAGTGATTTGAGGTAATCGTAAATCGCCTGCTGCGCGCGGACCTTGCGTCGGTTGCCGCGCGGAACATAGCGATTACTCAGTTCTTTATCGATAAAGCGGGCCTTTACCGTGTCGCTAAACAGAATATCAATAATATCGAGGATCCGTTGCTTCAGACGCGGGTCGAGCAGCGGCGTCGCCACTTCGATACGGTAGTCGATGTTACGGGTCATCCAGTCAGCGGAAGAGAGATAAACGCGTTTATCGCCGCCGTTCTCAAAAATATAGACGCGATCGTGCTCAAGGAAGCGATCGACAATGCTGATAACGCGAATATTTTCGCTGATCCCTTCCAGTTCGGGAATTAACGAGCACATCCCGCGGATCAGCAGGTTCACCTGGACGCCGGTGCTGGAGGCGGCATACAGGCGATCGACCAGCCCTTTATCTACCAGGTTGTTAAGCTTAAGGGTGATCCCGGCCGCCATGCCGTTCTGGGCGTTGGCAATTTCGCGATCGATCATCTCGTACAGCAGACGACGCGAGTTCTGCGGCGACACCAGCAGATAGTCGAAGTTGACCGGGCGATACGGGTTCTCGATAAAGTTAAACACCCGGCGGACTTCGTTGGTGATGCGCGCGTCGGCGGTCAACAGCGAGTAGTCGGTATAAATACGCGCAGTTTTTTCGTTAAAGTTACCGGTGCCGATGTGGGCGTAGCGCACCACGTCGTCACCTTCTTTACGTGATACAAGGAACAGTTTGGCGTGAATTTTCAGCCCCGGCGCGGAGAAAATAACGTGCACGCCCGCTTCGGTGAGGCGTTTCGCCCAGTGGATGTTGGCTTCTTCGTCGAAGCGAGCCTGTAGCTCAACCACTACCGTGACTTTCTTACCGTTGTGCGCGGCGTGGATCATGGCATCAATAATGCGCGAGTCTTTGGCCACGCGGTAGATGTTGATTTTAATCGCCAGTACGTTGGGGTCGAACGAGGCCTGACGCAGCAGCTCCAGTACGTGCTCGAACGTGTGGTACGGATAGTACAGCAGCACGTCGCGCTCGCGGATAGCGTCAAAGCCGTTGCGGAATTTATCGAACCAGACGTGACGCAGGCGCGGCAGCGGCTTGTTGACGAGGTTAGCTTTGCCGACGTTCGGGAAGCCGATAAAATCTTTAAAGTTATGATAGCGGCCGCCCGGCACGATGGAATCGTAGCGGGAGATCGTCAGCTTTTTACGCAGCATTTCGACCATGGCGTCCGGCATATCACGCTGATAAACAAAGCGCACTGGCTCGGCGGTCAGACGCTGCTTGAGGCTCGAGGACATGAGCTCCATCAGGCTCGACTCCATCTCGTGCACCAAGTCGTACTCGGCGTCACGGGTCATTTTCATGGAGTAGGCGTTGAGGGCATCGTAGTCGAAGAAGCCCTTAAAGATATCGTCCAGGCAGTAGCGCAGAATGTTATCCAGCAGGATCATCGGCTTACGGCGGCGTGGGGTTTCCGGCGGCAGATTAACAAAGCGCGGAACTTTGTCCGACGGAATTTCCAGCAGCGCGTAGTTGATTTCGTCGCCGCGAATGATTTCGACCGCCAGGTAGGTGTAGTCATCTTTAAGGAACTGCACCAGGTCGGTTTCGCGGTTCAGCAGAATGGGCGTGATGTGCTGGCGCAGGTGCTGTTTGAAGTAATGACGCAGCCAGCTCTGTTGGTTGACGGACAGCTGGCGTTCGTTAATCAGGAAGATTTGGTTGCGCGCCATTTCCAGCAGCAGCTCGTTGTACAGACCGTCGAACTCCTGATCGGCCTTCAGCACCCGGGCCTGGATTTTGCTCAGCAGATGGCGGGAATGCGTGGTCGTACCCTGTTCTTCGCTAATGATGATGCGGCGCTTCAGCTCGGCAAAGCGAACCTTATAGAATTCGTCGAGGTTGTTGGAGTAGATCCCCAGAAAACGCATGCGCTCAATCAGCGGGTTACTTTTATCTGCCGCTTCCTGAAGGACGCGCTCGTTGAAGGACAACCAGCTCAGTTCTTTTTCGATGTACAGTTTTTCCTGACCCATTACTACTCACACTCCGGTTAATTCACGGGACGCGGCAAAGTCGTCTTGCTGTTTATATTGCTAGCTTTGCCGGGCGATGTCCAACTGTGTCATCTCAGTATGACAGTTATCCTATTTCACCTAACAAAATATTCATATCTGTTTTGATATGTAAGCATTTTTATCCCGTTCCGCATACTGACTCCGCGGGAGAAGGGCATAAAAAAGAGGGCCATAAAGGCCCTCTTTGGTCATCCATGTCGGCTGGATAAGACGTTTACGCCACCATCCGGCAATATGCTCGCGGCTTGCCTGATGGCGCTCTGCTTATCAGGCCTATCGTGACGGAATTTATTCCGCCGCATAACCGGCTGGCGGCAGCTTTACATTGTCGAGCCAGGCGTGATTGTCCTGCATTTTCAGGCGGCCATCGAGGAACCAGCCGACCACCATCGGGTAGATGGCGTGTTCCTGAACCTGTACGCGTGAGGTGATTTCCGCTTCGTCGTCGCCGTCGAAAACCGGCACTTTGGCCTGCAAAATAACCGGCCCACCGTCAAGCTCTTCGGTGACGAAGTGTACCGAGGTGCCGTGCTCCGCATCGCCGTTTTCCAGCGCCTGACGATGAGTATTCAGGCCCGGGTATTTCGGCAGCAGGGAAGGGTGAATGTTAAGCAGCCGTCCCTGATAGTGCTGAACGAAGTCGGCGCTCAGGATACGCATGTAGCCTGCCAGCACCACCACGTCGGGCGCGTAGGCGTCAATTTCGTGCATCAGCTCACGGTCAAAGGCTTCGCGGCTGGCAAACTGACTGGCGGCCAGCGCGTGCTGCGGGATCCCCGCTTCACGTGCCCGCTCAAGGCCAAAAGCGTCGGCCTTGTTGCTGAACACCGCCCGAATGGTGCCATGAATCCTTTTCTGCTCACAGGCATCAATGATGGCCTGTAAGTTGCTGCCGTTGCCGGAAATCAGCACCACGATATTTTTCATTTACTCGATGACCACACGCTGTTCGGAATCTGTGGCTTTGATATAGCCGATTTTCCACGCGTTTTCACCTTTTTCGTTCATCAGCGCGATGGCTTTGTCCGCCTGATCGGCAGCCAGAGCGATGACCATGCCAACGCCGCAGTTAAAGGTGCGGTACATCTCATGACGACTGACGTTACCGGCATCCTGCAGCCAGTTGAACACCGCTGGCCATTGCCAGGAGGATTCGTCAATCACGGCCTGCGTGTTGTCCGGCAGAACGCGTGGAATGTTCTCCCAGAAGCCGCCGCCGGTCAGGTGAGCAATCGCGTGGACGTCAACGCTGGCAATCAGTTCGAGAACGGACTTCACGTAAATACGGGTCGGGGCCAGCAGATGGTCGGCCAGCGTTTTGCCTTCAAGCTGGGTGTCGTCCGGGTTGCAGCCGCTCACTTCAATAATCTTGCGCACCAGCGAATAGCCGTTAGAGTGCGGGCCGCTGGAGCCCAGCGCAATCAGCACGTCGCCGTCGGCCACTTTGCTACCGTCGATAATTTCGGATTTTTCGACTACGCCGACGCAGAAACCGGCCACATCGTAATCTTCGCCGTGGTACATGCCCGGCATCTCGGCGGTTTCACCGCCCACCAGCGCACAGCCTGACTGCAGGCAGCCCTCGGCGATGCCGTTGATGACGCTCGCCGCGGTATCAACGTCCAGTTTACCGGTCGCGTAGTAGTCGAGGAAGAACAGCGGCTCAGCGCCTTGAACGACCAGGTCGTTCACGCACATGGCGACCAGGTCGATGCCGATGGTGTCATGACGCTTCAGATCCATCGCTAAACGTAACTTCGTGCCAACGCCGTCAGTGCCGGAAACCAGCACCGGTTCACGATATTTTTGCGGCAGCGCGCACAGGGCGCCAAAACCGCCTAGCCCACCCATCACTTCCGGGCGGCGCGTTTTCTTCACCACCCCTTTGATACGGTCAACCAGAGCGTTTCCTGCGTCAATATCAACACCGGCATCTTTATAGCTGAGAGAGGTTTTGTCGGTCACTGCAAGTCTCCACGCAATTGCGATAGCAAGAAAAATCGGCGCAATTCTATCAGCCCAGGCAAACGTTTGCGAGCCTATTCTGCACCCAATTTTTTGTGCCTCGGTTTTACCGACTTTGGCAGATAAAATCGGTCAAATATGATACTGCTCACGAAAATGAAACCGGGTACAGCCTTGTTCTTGCATCCGCCACGCGGAATCCACATCATGTGACTGAAACCGGTTTCTGTTTTTGTGGCGTCCGTGGGGGAAACCGAAGCAAAATGGCCAGAAGGGACTGAATGGAATGAACATTGCTGCTTTTGATATTGGGGGTACGGCGTTAAAAATGGGGGTGGTCACCGCCAGCGGTGAACTGCTAAAAAAAGGCAAACAGCCTATCAGCAACAGCGACGGTGAACAGATCCTCGCGGCAATGGAAGGCTGGATTGCCGCTCACCCCGAGTGTGAAGGCATCGCCATCAGCGCGCCGGGCTACGTTAACCCCCATACCGGCTATATCGAAATGGGCGGCGCTATTCGTCGCTTCGATCGCTTTGCCATCAAAGACTGGCTGGAGGAACGCTCCGGGCTGCCCGTGGCCATTGAGAACGACGCGAACTGCGTGCTGCTGGCTGAACGCTGGAAGGGAAAAGGGGCCGAGCTTTCCGATTTCCTGGTGATGACCATCGGTACCGGCATCGGCGGGGCCATTTTCTGTAACAACCAACTGGTGCACGGCGCGCGCTTTCGTGCCGGTGAATTTGGCTATATGCAAACGTCGCGTCCCGGCGCTCGCGATGTTCGCCGCTACTCGATGAATGAAAACTGCACCCTGCGCGTGCTTCGTCATCGCTATGCGCAGCACCTTGGCCTGGCGCTGGAGGCGGTGACCGGCGAAGACATTTTTGACCGCTTCGACGCCGGTGACGCCGTGTGTCAGCGCCTGGTCGCCGAGTTTTTCAACGATCTCGGAACGGGGCTCTATAACCTGGTCAATCTGTTTGACCCACAGACGATTCTTATCGGCGGCGGCATCGTGGAGCGCCCGGGTTTTCTGGCGCTGATGCGCGAGCACCTGGCCTGGTTTGGCATTGCCGACAACATCGATACCGTCAGCCACGGCAACGACGCCGGGCTGATAGGCGCGGTTTACCATTTCAATCAGCAGCATTCGCAGTGACAACTTACTGATTAACGAGGGAAAGATATGTCTGGATTTAAAGCTGGGTTTCTCTGGGGCGGCGCGGTAGCGGCACATCAACTCGAAGGCGGCTGGAAAGAGGGCGGTAAGGGCATCAGCGTCGCGGATGTGATGACCGCCGGCGCGCACGGCGTGCCACGCGAAATTACCGACGGCGTACTACCGGGAAAAAACTACCCGAATCACGACGCTATCGATTTCTACCATCGCTATAAAGAGGATCTGCAGCTGTTTGCCGAAATGGGCTATAAATGCTTCCGCACCTCCATTGCCTGGACGCGTATTTTCCCCAACGGCGACGAGCTGACGCCGAACGAAGCCGGCCTGCAATTTTACGACGATCTGTTCGATGAGTGCCTGAAGCTCGGCATCGAGCCGGTTATCACCTTGTCGCACTTCGAGATGCCGTATCACCTCGTGACCGAATACGGTGGCTGGCGCAACCGTAAGCTGATTGAATTCTTCGTTCGCTTTGCCAAAGTGGTCTTTACCCGTTACCAGCACAAAGTGAAGTACTGGATGACGTTCAACGAAATTAATAACCAGGCAAACTTCCACGAAGATTTCGCGCCGTTCACTAACTCCGGGCTGAAATACCAACCGGGCGAGGACCGCGAGCCGGTGATGTATCAGGCGGCGCACTACGAGCTGGTAGCGAGTGCGCTAGCGGTAAAAGCAGCGCGCGAAATTAACCCGGCGTTGCATATTGGCTGCATGATCGCGATGTGCCCGATTTACCCGCTGACCTGCGCGCCGAACGATATGATGATGGCAATGAACGCCATGCACCGTCGCTACTGGTTCACCGACGTCCACGTGCGCGGTAAATATCCGCAGCATCTGCTGAACTACTTCGAGCGCCGCGGCTTTACGCTGGATATCACTGAGGAAGACCGCCAGGCGCTGACGCAGGGCTGCGTCGACTACATCGGCTTTAGCTACTATATGTCGTTTGCCACCAAGGCGACCGAAGACAACCCGCAGCTCGACTATGACGAAACGACCAGCCTGGTCTCTAACCCGTACGTGCAGAAGTCCGACTGGGGCTGGCAGATTGACCCGGTAGGCCTGCGCTACTCGCTGAACTGGTTCTACGACCACTATCAGCTGCCGCTGTTTATCGTTGAAAACGGTTTTGGCGCGATTGACGTGCTGGAGAGCGACGGCACCGTAAACGACCAGTACCGTATCGACTATCTCTCTGCACACATTGCCGAAATGAAAAAAGCGGTGGTAGAGGATGGCGTGGATCTGATGGGCTACACCCCGTGGGGCTGTATTGACCTGGTGTCCGCCGGCACGGGCGAAATGAAAAAGCGCTACGGCTTTATCTACGTGGATAAAGATAACGAAGGCAACGGCACGCTGGCGCGCAGCCGCAAAAAATCTTTTGCCTGGTACCAACGGGTCATTGCGACCAACGGTGGTGAGCTTTAACTCACTGAATTAAAAATATAAAACCCCGCTTGTCGGGGTTTATTTTTATTGTGTCTTATACTGAGTGGGGCCCCATTCGCCGCTTTGCTTGATCCTGGTCAATCATCACAGGTATGGCGCAATCGAAAAAAAGCGGTATAATCCCGCGATTTTTTTGTGGTTGCCCTATTCAAAGGAGAAAGAGAATGAAGATTGTGGAAGTGAAACACCCACTCGTCAAACACAAGCTGGGCCTGATGCGTGAGAACGACATTAGTACCAAACGCTTCCGTGAACTCGCCTCCGAAGTCGGCAGCCTGCTGACTTATGAAGCCACCGCCGATCTGGAAACGGAAAAGGTCACTATCGAAGGCTGGAACGGCCCGGTAGAAATCGACCAGATTAAGGGTAAGAAAATTACCGTTGTGCCAATCCTGCGCGCAGGCCTGGGCATGATGGACGGTGTACTGGAAAACGTTCCGAGCGCGCGTATCAGCGTAGTCGGTATCTACCGTAATGAAGAAACGCTTGAGCCAGTACCGTATTTCCAGAAGCTGGTGTCCAACATTGATGAGCGTATGGCGCTGATCGTTGACCCTATGCTGGCGACCGGCGGCTCTGTTATCGCGACCATCGATCTGCTGAAAAATGCGGGTTGCACCAGCATTAAGGTGCTGGTACTGGTTGCCGCGCCGGAAGGTATCGCGGCGCTGGAAAAAGCGCATCCGGACATCGAGCTGTATACCGCGTCGATCGACCAGGGGCTGAACGAGCACGGATACATTATTCCGGGCCTCGGCGATGCCGGTGATAAGATTTTTGGTACGAAGTAAACGAAAAAATAAAAAGAGCCGACTTTGATAGTCGGCTTTTTTTTGAATAAAAAAACCTGACTAATAACACAGAGGAAAACACAATGACGCGCCGTGCAATTGGGGTAAGTGAAAGACCACCGCTTTTACAGACCATCCCGCTTAGCTTGCAGCATTTATTCGCCATGTTTGGCGCAACCGTGCTGGTGCCTGTTCTGTTCCACATTAACCCGGCGACGGTACTGCTGTTCAACGGTATCGGGACGCTGCTGTATCTCTTTATCTGTAAAGGTAAAATTCCGGCTTACCTCGGCTCGAGCTTTGCCTTTATTTCGCCGGTTCTGCTGCTGCTGCCGTTAGGTTACGAAGTCGCGCTGGGCGGCTTTATTATGTGCGGCGTGCTGTTCTGCCTGGTTTCTTTCATCGTGAAGAAAGCGGGTACCGGCTGGCTGGACGTGATGTTCCCGCCGGCGGCGATGGGCGCAATCGTTGCCGTCATCGGTCTGGAGCTGGCGGGCGTAGCGGCGAATATGGCGGGCCTGCTGCCGCCGGACGGCCAGTCTGCGGACACTAAAACCATCATTATTTCGATGGTTACGCTGGGCGTGACCGTCTTCGGCTCTGTGCTGTTCCGTGGTTTCCTGGCGATCATCCCGATTCTGATCGGCGTGCTGGTGGGCTACGCGCTCTCCTTCGTGATGGGCGTGGTTGATACGACGCCTATCGCCCAGGCACACTGGTTCGCGCTGCCGACCTTCTACACCCCGCGCTTTGAGTGGTTTGCCATTTTCACCATTCTGCCCGCGGCGCTGGTGGTGATTGCCGAGCACGTTGGTCACCTGGTGGTGACGGCGAACATCGTTAAAAAAGATCTGATTCGTGACCCGGGTCTGCATCGCTCGATGTTTGCTAACGGCCTGTCGACGGTGATTTCCGGCTTCTTCGGCTCTACCCCGAACACCACCTACGGTGAGAACATCGGCGTGATGGCGATTACCCGCGTGTACAGCACCTGGGTTATCGGCGGTGCGGCGATTATTGCCATTCTGCTGTCCTGCGTCGGTAAGCTGGCGGCGGCTATCCAGATTATCCCGCTGCCGGTTATGGGCGGCGTATCTCTGCTGCTGTACGGGGTGATTGGCGCGTCCGGTATCCGCGTGCTGATCGAATCAAAAGTCGATTACAGCAAAGCGCAGAACCTGATCCTGACCTCCGTTATTCTGATCATTGGCGTCAGCGGCGCGAAGGTACACATCGGTGCTGCCGAGCTGAAAGGGATGGCGCTGGCGACCATCGTCGGCATCTGTCTGAGTCTGATTTTTAAACTTATCAGCGTGCTGCGCCCGGAAGAAGTGGTGCTGGACGCAGCGGACAGCGACGAAGCGAAGTCGTGATCCGACGACCGGGCGGGATCGCCGCCCGGTTCTCTCATCGGTTATTTCTGTGGTAAACTCTTCCCGTTTTTTCGTAAGCCCATGTTGAGGTCTCCTCTGAACGCACCGGCACAGCTCTCTTTGCCACTTTATCTTCCCGATGACGAAACCTTTGCCAGTTTCTTCCCGGGCGATAACCCTTCTTTACTTGCCGCACTGCAAAACGTGCTGCGGCAGGAGCATAGCGGATACATCTATATCTGGGCGCGCGAAGGCGCCGGGCGTAGCCATTTGCTGCATGCGGCCTGCGCCGAACTTTCACAGCGTGGCGATGCGGTAGGCTACGTTCCGCTGGACAAGCGCACCTGGTTTGTTCCGGAAGTGCTGGAAGGGATGGAGCAGCTTTCGCTGGTTTGCATCGATAATATCGAGTGCGTGGCGGGGGACGAACCGTGGGAAATGGCGATCTTTAACCTCTACAACCGCATTCTGGAATCGGGTAATACGCGTCTGCTGATCACCGGCGATCGCCCGCCGCGTCAGCTCAATCTTGGCCTGCCGGATCTGGCGTCCCGCCTTGACTGGGGGCAAATTTACAAGCTCCAGCCGCTCTCCGACGAAGACAAATTACAGGCGCTACAGCTGCGCGCGCGCCTGCGCGGTTTTGAGATGCCGGACGACGTGTGCCGCTTTATGCTCAAACGGTTGGACAGAGAAATGCGTACGCTTTTCCAGACCCTGGATCAGCTCGATCACGCGTCCATTACCGCCCAACGTAAGCTAACCATCCCGTTTGTGAAAGAGATTCTGAAACTCTAGAGTACGAATAGTTTCCTCGCCCTGCGTAGGCCTGATAAGCGTAGCGCCATCTGGCGGATCCGAGCAGATTGCCGGATGGCGGCTTTGCCTTATCCGGCCTACCTGAAGACGATTTTCGTTACGCTTCCATCGCCAAATCATTGAGCAAATGCTGCATCAGCAGGGGGATCGGTCTGCCGGACGCGACGCTTTTTCCGCCTTCGCGCCACAGCGCCGTCCCGCTGACGTCGAGATGCGCCCACGGAATATCCGCCGGGCAGAAGTGGTGCAGCAGCCAGGCGGCGGAGGCGCTGATGGCCGCATTGTTGGTTGGCGTGTTGCACAGATCGGCAATCGCGCTCTCCGTTTGTTTTTTCAGCCTTGCGTCCAGCGGCAGCGGCCAGACTTCATCGCCGCTCTGTTCCCCGGCAACGGTCAGCGCAGCGCGCAGCGCAGCGTCCTGCGTCATTAACCCGCTCAGCTCATAGCCCAGCGCCTTGACGACTGCGCCAGTCAGCGTAGCTAAATCAATGATATAGCGTGTTTTTGCATGGCGCTGGCTAGCCCAGGCAATCGCATCGGAGAGTACCAGACGGCCCTCGGCGTCGGTGTTGTTGATTTCCACCGTCATGCCGTTACAGGCGCGAGCCACGCTGCCCGGCTGCATCGCGTCGGGGCCGATGGCGTTTTCCGCCAGCGCCAGCACGCCCATGACCCGAACCGGTAGCGCCAGCTCGGCGATGCTCAGCATCAGCCCGAGGACGTTAGCCGCGCCGCACATGTCGTACTTCATGGTATACATGCCCGCGCCTTCTTTCAGCCACAGTCCGCCGGTGTCAAAGGTGACGCCTTTACCCACGTAGCTGCGTACCGGACCATGGCCTGCGCCTTCGTAGTGGATAGCCAACAGGCGAGGCGGGCGGCTTGCGCCCTTACCAACCGCGTGCAGCAGGCCAAGGCCCTGTTCAACGATTGCCTGATCATCAAGCACCTCGCAGCGCAGGGCCGGGAAAGCGGCGCACAGGCGTTCGGCTTCTTCGACCACATACTGCGGCGTGCACTGTTCGGCGGGGATATCCGCAAGACGGCGGGCGGCAATCATACCGTTGGCGATCGCCTGTTGCTGTTGGAACAGCGGCGTAAGTCGGCCCACTTCGCTCTCAGGACAGTAAGCGTCGACGTGGCTCAGATGCACATCGCGTTGTGTGGCGCTCTTCAGCCCAAGGTCCGTTAAGCGGTGCTGTTGGTTAAACAAAAAGCGCAGCGTTTTCACCAGCACCGTATCGTCAATCTGCGAGCAGTCCAGCAGCACTTCGCGGCATACCGGCGCGGCAAACAGCGGCCGCAGGTAACCGAGCAGCGTATCGGTCAGGCTATCGCGCCAGGCGCTATGTGGTACGAGCGTAATGCGGGAAAATGGCCCGCAGGCGAAGCAGGTATCCGCCAGTGTGCCCTGTGCGGCGCGCGCTGCCATTTCAGTTATCAGCGGGTTGTCGCGCAGCGCACCCTGCTGGAGCAAAGGGCTTTCGGGATAGGTAATGAGATGGTGCTGTTCCAGTTTATCGGGCAGCGCCGTTACTAAACGGTAGTCAATCATCGCTTACTCCTCGATGGGGGCGCGGATACGGTCGGCATAGGCCTGCATCCAGGCGTCGTCCACCGGCTGATAATGGGTTTTCTCTTTGACGCGCTCGGCGCGGAACACGGTCAGCGGCTGGCTTGCGGTGGCCACGACAAAAGAGAAGGTTTTTATATTGGTGGCCGCACCGAACTCACCCTTACGGTTCATACAGACCACGGACAGGTCGCCTGCGCGGCCAAAGCGCGACATCAGCTTATCTTCCAGTTCGTACACCACCGAGTCCGCCGCCTGCTGCGGGGTCATGCCCTGTTCCATCCGGCGAACGATTTCGTAGCTGGTGCAGCCTTTCATCAGGTCTTCCCCCACGCCGGTAGCGGTCGCTGCGCCGATTTGGCTGTCGCAGTAGAAGCCGGAACCGATGATCGGGGAATCGCCGACGCGTCCGCGTTTTTTCATAAACAGCCCGCTGGTCGAGGTGGCGACGCTCATCGAGCCCCGCTGGTCGAGCGCGATAACGCCGACGGTATCATGGCCGTCGTACGGGCTCAGCCCCTTATCCAGCGTCTCTCGGCAGCGCTTGCGATAGTGCTGCATTGCGCGCTCGGTCAGCATTTTTTTCTCGGCAAAGCCCTGGCTCAGCGCCCATTCGCGCGCGCCCTGGCCGACCAGCAGCGAGTTATAGCGCTGGCGACCCAGCGCCTGCGCCACTTTTACCGGGTTGGCGATATCGACCAGGTTGCCCACCGCGCCAAAGGCCAGCGTGTCGCCGTCCATCCAGGCCGCGTCCAGCTCCACCTCGCCGTTTTCGGTCGGCAGACCGCCGTAGCCAACGGATTTATACAACGGAAAATCTTCCACCGCGACGACGGCATCGACGACCGACGCCGTTGCCGCGCTGCCGCCGGCCAGCGCCGACGCGGATTCACTTACCCCTTCCAGCGCCATACGCCAGGTTGCAATAATTCCCCACATATTCTTACTCCTGTTTTGCTAGCGTGCTGGATTCCTCAACGGCACTGATTTCCGCATTGCGGTACTGCTTATCGACGATGCGCATGAACGGCAGGTACAGCATTGCGCCAATCAGCAGGTTAATAATTTGCATCACGCTGCCGGAAATATGCCCGGTAACGATAAATCCGCTGATGACCGGCGGCAGCGTCCACGGAATAAAGACCCCGGTGGTGACCGCAACGGCACCGATTTTCATGGCCATATACTGAATGGTCACCAGCACCAGCGGTACGAGGTTGAACGGAATCAGCATGATGGGGTTCATAATGACCGGCAGACCAAACAGCACCGGCTCGTTAATGTTGAAAACAGAGGCCCCCGCGCCCAGGCGTGCGACTTCGCGCATGTTTTTGCTGCGGGCAAAAATGAGCATGGCAATGACCAGTGACAGCGTGGCCCCTGCGCCACCCATCCAGATCATGTCAAAGAACTGCTCGGTAATAATGTGCGGCGGCGTTACGCCGGCCTGGATGGCGGCGATATTATCGGTCTGGTTTTCCATCCACAGCGGACGAATGATGCCGTTCACCATCGAACCGGAGTTGATCCCCACCGACCACAGGATAGTGATACTGAATACCGTCATCAGTGCACCGAAGTAGGAGGTGCCGAAATGGCGAACCGGCGTCGCGACCACTTCATAGATGAACTGGTGAATGGTGTTGTAGTGGGTGTTTTCAAAACCGATGCGGATAGCCAGCACCAGAATCATGACCAGCAGCGCCGGGATTAACGCGGCGAATGATTCCTGTACCGCTGGCGGCACGCCTTCCGGCATCTTGATGACCAGCTTTTTACGCTTCAGCCAGCAGAACAGTTCGGTCCACAGCAACGAGCCAATCATGGCGACGAACAGGCCTTTAGTACCAATCCATTCTACCGGTATCACGGTGATGCCGCCGTTCTCTGCGACCTTAATAAACGGCGTCAGGATGAGGAAGCAGACCAGTGCCAGGATTCCGCTGGAAATTTTGTCATCACCGTAGTGTTCCGCCAGGCGGTAGGCGACCAGGAAGCTGATAAACAGCGACATTGTCGAGAAGACGGCATTAAACGGAATTTCGACGATCGCGCTCCAGTTAGCGCCAAACATGCTGGACATAAACTGCTGGTAACCCTGATTCGGGAACGACGAGATAACCAGCAGGATGGAGCCGACGATAATGAACGGCATAAAGGAGACGTAAGCGCCACGGATGGCGCCAAGGTGACGTTGCTGCGACGTTTTGGCAGCAATCGGCATTAATTTTTCTTCTAAAAATCCCAGAACATTGTTCATTGTGAACTCCGTATAAGATTAACGGACATTGTGTGTGTTATGTAATAGAAACGGCGGGAGGGATTATCGGAGAAAGCCTGGTGTAGAAAGGTGAAACGGGTCACAATGCGCCGACTTAATTCATATAAATCTCATATGATTGGTTATTTGTTTTTCAGAGGGCGTCATGGAAATTAAGCTGCATGCCAACGCAACGACTACGCCGAGGATCAGAAAATACCTTCAGGATTCAACGAAAAGTGACCGTGAACTGGCGCTTGAACTCGGTATTTCCGTTACTACGGTGCGCCGCTGGCGAAACCGTGAGCAAACGGCCGATCGCAGTACGGCACCTTCTGTAGTACACAAAGTAATGAGACAAGAACAGATTATATTGATTAACGTTCTGCGGCATATTTTGCAGGCGCCGCTGGATGACCTGCTGTTTATCGTGGTGGAGGGGCTGGGCATTCCGCTGTCGCGTGCGACGCTGAGCCGCTATCTGACGCCTTCATATCCCAAAAATAGCGCCGAGCGGCTTAGCGGAAAGAAGGCTATCAAGGCGGGCGTCAGGCCGCAGATGCTGACGCTGCACTATCGTTTTCTGTCGCTGCATATGGATGACGACGGCGATCATCACGTGCTGTGGGCGCAGGAGCCGGTTAGCGGGTGGTGCGCGGCGCGCATCTATTCAGGGATGTCCGCGCCGCTGGTGACGCACTGGCTTGATGACGTGCTGTCGGCGTTTCCGGGTGATATACAATCTGTTGAGATTAAAAGCGACGAATGGCTGAATGAGGCGCATGTTGTCGCGTTGCGCCAGCATCTGGCCGCGCGGGGTATTGCCTGTAGTATGACGATGGCGGGGGAAAAACGTCAGGCAGTGGCGGTAACCGTGCCGTTAGCGGAAATCATTCCGGCCGTACGGGCCGTTACGCCGGATGCGCTGGTTGTGCGGCTGTGTGAACTGTTTAACGCGGGCAAGCCGCAGAAAAAACTCGGTAATATGACGCCGCAGGCGTTTCTCGACGCGCTGCGGCATGAGGGGGGTTAGCTCACGATTTCCAGTACCTGCTCGGGTGGGCGCCCAATGCGCGCCTGCCCGTTGCTGACGACGATCGGGCGTTCAATCAGCTTCGGGTTGTCGACCATCGCCTGAATTAGCTCCGCTTCGCTCAGGTGGCTGTCGGCCAGATTCAGCGACTTGTACAGATCTTCTTTCTGACGCATCAGATCGCGGGCGCTGGCGAAACCGAGCAGGGCAATCAGCTCACGTAGCGTGGCGGCGTCCGGCGGTGTCTCCAGGTAGAGCACCACGTTAGGGTCAATGCCGTTGGCCTTCAGCAGGCTCAGGGTGTCGCGGCTCTTTGAGCAGCGCGGGTTATGATAAAGGGTGACTGAATCCGTCATCGTCTCTCCAGTTACATTTTCTGATAAGGGCGGAAACGCTCTTGCAGCTGGCGCAGCTGGTCGATACGCGCGTCGTAGCGTGCCTGCTGCAGGCTGCGTAATTTCACCTGCGCGCTGGCGGCGCTGAGCAGGGAAATGGCCTGGTCGAGTCGACCCACCAGCGCCATGTTTTCAGCACGCGCGGCCAGCTCCTGATCGCGGTTGCCCAGCTTGGCCTCCGCCTGGGCCAGCAGATCCCAGCCGTTGGTATCGTCTTTGTTATTAAAGGTGTAGCGGTTGAGGATCGTCGCCGCCTCTGCGGCCTGGCCACCTTCCAGAAGGGCGTTAGCCAGGTTGAGCTGCAGTACCGGGTTGGTGCGCAGCTCGCGAGCGTTCTTCAGCCGGTTGATGGCTTCACTCGTTTTGTTCTGGCCGAGATCGATATCGGTCGCCAGATCGAGGAACCAGGCGTTTTGCGGATCGGCGCTCAGCAGCGGTTGCAGCAGCTTGCTGGCCTCAGCGTAGTTTTTGGCTTCCATGGCCAGCAGCGCTCGCCCGTACTGGGCGGCGTGTTGCTCGCGGATGTTGCCCTTTGACCAGTTATCGAGCAGGTCGGTGCCCAGCTGGTTTTGCCCGTTGTTATACATGCCGAGCGTACGCGCTTTGGCAAAGTAGAAATCGGCGGAAGACTGAACCACCACCGGGCGCATTTGGTTGGCGCGGTTGCGCGCGTCCGATAAGCGGCTTTCCGGCAGCGGGTGAGTTAACAGCATTTCCGGCGGGCGCGAAGAGTAGCGCGACTGATCGAGCAGCTTTTCCATAAAGGCAGGCATGGCCTGCGGGTCGAAGCCGGCGCGCTGGAGAACCTGAATACCAATACGATCGGCCTCTTCTTCATTCTGGCGGGTAAAGCTGATCATCCCCTGCTGGGTGCCCGCTAAAGTCCCGCTCAGCGCTGCCATCCCGGCCTGTGGGCTGGCCATCGCCAGCAGAATGGAACCCAGCGCGCCGACCCACGTTAGCGGGGCGTTACGTTTCTGGTCTTCCATTGCGCGCGCCAGGTGGCGTTGGGTCACGTGGGAGATTTCGTGCGCCATAACCGATGCCAACTGACTTTCGGTGTCAGAATAGCGGAACAGCGCGGAGTGCAGCACTACGTTACCGCCGAAGAAGGCGAAGGCGTTGATATCGTCGTTGTTAATCAGATAAAAATGAAACGGCGTACGTACGGAGAAGGCGTGCGAAACCAGGCGCATGCCCAATGAATTAATGTACTGAACCAGCAGCGGGTCGTTGATGAGCGGCGCGCTACCGCGCAGTTGTCGAACATAGTAATCCCCCATTTGCATCTCCTGACCAATGGAGAGCGTGCTTCCTGCGGATGTACCCATATCCGGTAGATTATCGGTTGTATCGGCAAATGCCGGCGCAACCTGACCGAAAGTGAGTGTCGCAATAAGGGATGCCAACAGCGTTTTTTTCAACTGCCTGAACATAACCTCTGTCCTGTAATGTGGGATGTGCCTGTTTTGACCAGCAGGATAATCTGACGTTCAATTACCGTCTGCTTTTGGAGTGTATCTATCTGCTCACGGCTTGAAAACGATAATCGCGAGAATGCGGAGATAAAAATAAAAAGCGAAGTCTTTTTTGTGACACTTAGATACAATTCATCTTCTATATGAAAGCGATAGGCTTCAGGGAATAGATTTATGCTCGAGATGTTGATGCAATGGTATCGCCGCCGATTCAGCGACCCGGAGGCCATCGCGCTGCTGGTCATTCTGCTCGCCGGTTTCTGCATTCTGTTTTTCTTCAGCGGCCTGCTGGCGCCGCTGCTGGTGGCAATAGTGCTTGCCTACCTGCTGGAGTGGCCGACGGTACGGTTAGAGCGGCTGGGCTGGTCGCGCACCTGGGCGACCAGCGTCGTGCTGGTGCTGTTTGTTGGCATTCTGCTGCTGATGGCCTTTGTGGTAATGCCCATCGCCTGGCAGCAGGGAATTTACCTTATCCGCGACATGCCCGGTATGCTCAACAAGCTTTCCGATTTTGCCGCCACGCTGCCGCGCCGCTACCCGGCGCTGATGGACGCCGGGATTATCGACGCGATGGCGGAGAATATGCGTACGCGTATGCTGACCATGGGCGACTCGGTGGTGAAATACTCGGTCGCTTCGCTGGTGGGGCTGCTGACCCTGGCCGTGTATCTGGTGCTGGTGCCGCTGATGGTTTTCTTCCTGGTGAAAGACAAAGAGCAAATGCTCAACGCCGTACGCCGCGTGCTGCCGCGCAACCGTGGGCTGGCGGGGCAGGTGTGGAAAGAGATGAACCAGCAAATCACCAACTATATTCGCGGTAAAGTGCTGGAAATGGTGGTGGTAGGTGTCGCCACCTGGCTTGGTTTCCTGATGTTTGGCCTCAACTACTCGCTGCTGCTGGCGGTGCTGGTGGGGCTGTCGGTGTTGATTCCGTACATCGGTGCGTTTGTTGTGACGATCCCGGTTGTCTGCGTCGCGCTGTTTCAGTTCGGTCTAGGCACCGAGTTCTGGAGCCTGTTTGCGGTGTATCTGATTATCCAGGGGCTGGACGGTAACCTGCTGGTGCCGGTGCTGTTCTCTGAAGCCGTGAACCTGCATCCGCTGGTGATTATCCTGTCGGTGGTGATTTTTGGCGGCCTGTGGGGCTTCTGGGGCGTATTCTTCGCCATACCGCTGGCAACGCTGATTAAGGCGGTGGTTCACGCCTGGCCGGACGGTCTGGTGGTGGAAGAAGACGAAACGGCATAATCGATAAAAAACCCGGCGTCGCGATGCTCAGCCGGGTTACGTCATTCACGTCAGGGAAAGGGTCAGGCGTTGGCCTGCAGCCAGCTCAGTACCACGTCGTGGTGATTGCTGGTTTTGAAGTCGTCGAAGACGTGCTCAATTTTCCCTTCCGCATCGACCAGGAAGCTGATGCGGTGAATGCCATCATAGGTTTTGCCCATGAAGGTTTTTTCGCCCCAGATACCAAACTGCTCGCAGACCTGGTGATCTTCATCGGAAAGCAGAGTGAAGTTCAGCAGCTCTTTTTCTGAGAAGCGGGAGAGTTTTTCCGGTTTGTCGGTGCTGATGCCCAGAACTTCAACGCCCGCTTTTTTCAGCTCGTCCATATTATCGCGAAGGCCGCATGCCTGCACGGTGCAGCCAGGGGTCATCGCTTTCGGGTAAAAATAGACCAGAACACGTTGTCCCTGGAAGTCGGTCAAATTTACTTGCTCGCCGTCTTGATCGGGCAAACTAAATTTCGGTGCGATATCACCGGCTTTCAGTGGGTTCATTACTCAGCTCCATCCTGTTCATCATGCTGTGAATAATTAATCACGTTTATACTGCCTTGCGCTTTCAGTTCTGTACATAGTGCTTTGAACGCTTGCTCAATATTTGATGCATTTTGCGTAGCTGGGCTATGGGCGGTAATTTGAATAAACAGCTGCGCCGCGCCTTCGTCGGCGCCCGGCTGGGTTCGCGACACCAGCTCGGCGATGTTCATTTCCCAGCTGTCGAACAGGGCGGTAAAACGCTCAATAATATGCGGCGAATCAGGGACTTCGACCTGTACCCATACGGTGGCCGGCATCGCCGGGCGCGGGCTGGCGGTGGTGCGTTTCATCACGATAAGCAGGTCCAGCTCCGCACCTTTGAGCGGCAGGGTGGACTCAATCAGCGTGATGGCGTTCCAGGTTCCGGACAGCAGCATAATAAAAGTGAATTCATCCCCCAGCATCGCCAACCGACTGTCTTCGATATTACAGCCGCAGCTGCTCACATGACGGGTAATCGTATTGACAATGCCGGGGCGATCCGCGCCCAGGGCCGTAATGACCAGATAGTGTTGTAATGAGGCTGTCAAACCTGTTCTTCCTTTAAAAAGGTGCGGTATATCCTAGGAAAGCATAAAAAAAACCGGCATACAACATTCTGAAGGCCCTGAGTCTCTTGCTTTTATTACAGGACCAAACGTACCATTGAGTTTCATGTCCGCACGTCAGCACAGAGGATGGCCCATGTTCACGGGAAGTATTGTAGCGCTTGTCACGCCGATGGATGAAAAAGGTAATGTCGACCGTTCAAGCCTGAAAAAACTGATTGATTATCATGTCGCCAACGGAACCTCGGCGATTGTGTCGGTAGGGACTACCGGTGAATCAGCCACGCTGAGCCACGAAGAGCATGGCGATGTGGTATTAACCACGCTGGAACTGGCCGATGGTCGCATTCCGGTTATCGCGGGAACGGGGGCAAATGCAACCGCAGAGGCGATTAGCCTGACCCAGCGTTTTAACGACAGCGGCGTCGTTGGCTGCCTGACCGTGACCCCCTATTACAACCGCCCGACTCAGGAAGGGTTGTTCCAGCACTTTAAAGCGATTGCCGAGCATACTGACCTGCCGCAAATTCTGTATAATGTGCCGTCACGTACCGGCTGCGATATGCTGCCGGAAACCGTAGGTCGCCTGGCGAAAATTAAAAATATTATCGCCATTAAGGAAGCCACGGGGAACTTAAGCCGCGTTCATCAGATCAAAGAGCTGGTTTCAGACGATTTCATCCTGCTTAGCGGCGATGATGCAAGCGGTCTGGACTTCATGCAGCTTGGCGGGCACGGCGTTATTTCGGTAACGGCGAACGTTGCGGCGCGTGATATGGCTGAAATGTGCAAGCTGGCCGCCGAAGGGCAGTTCGCGCAGGCGCGCATCATCAACCAGCGTTTGATGCCGCTGCACAATAAATTATTTGTCGAACCCAATCCTATCCCGGTGAAATGGGCGTGTAAGGAATTGGGGCTTGTGGCGACCGACACCATGCGCTTGCCGATGACACCGATCACCGACCACGGTCGTGACGTTGTGGCATCCGCACTGAAGCATGCCGGTTTGCTGTAAAGTTTAGGGAGATTTGATGGCTTACTCAGTACAGAAGTCGCGCCTGGCCAAGGTTGCGGGTGTATCGCTGGTTTTACTGCTTGCGGCCTGTAGTTCCGACTCGCGCTATAAGCGCCAGGTGAGCGGCGATGAGTCCTATCTGGACGCGACGCCGTTAGGTGAACTTCACGCCCCTGCTGGCATGATCCTGCCGATTGAAAATGGCGACTACAACATTCCTGTCGCTAACGGCAGCGGTGCCGTCGGTAAAGCGCTGGATATCCGCCCACCGGCTCAGCCGCTGGCGCTGGTTGCCGGTGCGCGCACGCAGTTTACGGGCGATACCGCCACGCTGCTGGTGGAAAACAGCCGCAGCGGTTCACTGTGGCCGCAGGTGGTCAGCATTATTCAGGCGAAAAACTACGCCATTACCAAGCGTGATGATGCTAGCCAGACGCTGACAACCGACTGGGTTGAGTGGAACCGTCTGGACGAAGACCAGCAGTATCGCGGTCGTTATCAAATCTCCGTGCAGCCTCAGGGCTACCAGCAGGCGGTGATGGTGAAGCTGGTTAACCTAGAACAGGCCGGTAAACCGGTCGCCGATCGTGCTTCTCTGCAGCGCTACAGCGCCGAAATGCTGAATGTGATCTCCGCCGGTCTGGATAAGAACGCCAGCGACGCGCAGGCCTCTCGCGGCACCGCGGGAGCCACCTTTGACGTGCAGAGCGCTTCCGATGATACCGGCCTGCCGATGCTGGTGGTGCGCGCGCCGTTCAACCAGGTCTGGCAGCGTCTGCCGGGCGCGCTGGAAAAAGTGGGCATGAAAGTGACCGACAGCACGCGTTCTCAGGGCAGCATCGCGGTGACCTACAAGCCGCTGTCTGACGGCAGTTGGAGAGATCTGGGTGCCAGCGATCCGGGTCTGGTCTCCGGTGACTACAAACTTCAGGTCGGCGATCTGGACAACCGTAGTAGCCTGCAGTTCATCGATCCGAAAGGCCATACGCTGACGCAGTCGCAGAATGACGCCCTGGTCGCCGTATTCCAGGCCGCATTTAGCAAGTAATTAAACAGGGCTGGAGCAATCCGGCCCTTTTTTCTGTATAGTGACGCAAACGTGTGCGTAGACAGAAAAGCACAAATATTTATGGTTAATCATCACTGGAGTGACAAAGATGCAAAAGCTAGCTGAGTTGTATCGTGGTAAAGCGAAAACCGTATACAGCACCGAAAACCCGGATCTGTTGGTACTCGAATTCCGTAACGATACGTCAGCAGGGGACGGCGCCCGCATTGAACAGTTCGATCGTAAAGGCATGGTGAACAACAAGTTCAACCATTTCATTATGAGCAAACTGGCGGAAGCAGGGATCCCGACCCAAATGGAAGCGCTGTTGTCCGATACCGAATGTCTGGTGAAAAAGCTGGATATGGTGCCGGTGGAATGCGTTGTGCGTAACCGTGCCGCCGGCTCGCTGGTGAAACGTTTAGGGATTGAAGAAGGCATTGAGCTGAATCCGCCGCTGTTTGACCTGTTCCTGAAAAACGACGCGATGCACGACCCGATGGTCAACGAATCCTACTGCGAAACCTTCGGCTGGGTGAGCAAAGAGAATCTGGCGCGTATGCAGGAACTGACCTTCAAAGCGAATGACGTGCTGAAAAAACTGTTCGATGACGCGGGTCTGATCCTCGTGGACTTCAAGCTGGAATTCGGTCTGTTCAAGGGCGAAGTGGTGCTGGGCGATGAATTCTCGCCGGACGGCAGCCGCCTGTGGGACAAAAAGACCATGGACAAAATGGATAAAGACCGTTTCCGCCAGAGCCTTGGCGGCCTGATTGAAGCCTACGAAGAAGTGGCACACCGTTTAGGCGTGAAGCTCGACTAAGTCATAATGCCTCCCGGCCTCCCGGCCTCCCGGCCTCCCGGCCTCCCGGCCTCGCGCCATGCGGAGGCCGGATAAGGCGTTGACGCCGCTACTCCGGCAAGGTGCCTATTGTGCCCGATGGCGCTACGCTTATCGGGCCGACTACAATCTCCCTTCCTGACGCATTTCCAGTGGTAATCCCGCCCGTAACCGCCTACGATCGTAACAGTCATAATAAAAAAAGATCGAGGTAGTTATGCGTTGGCAAGGCCGTCGTGAAAGCGACAATGTAGAAGACCGGCGGAACAGTTCCGAATCCCCGTTATCCGGGCGCGGTCCAGGTTTCCGTATTCCAAGCGGCAAGGGCGGCATTATCCTGCTGATTGTCGTGCTGGTCGCGGGCTATTACGGCGTTGACTTAACCGGGCTGATGACCGGCGAGCCGGTTGGACAGAGCCAGCAGCAAAGTTCTCAGCGCGTCAGCAACCCGAATGATGATGAAGCGGCTAAGTTCACCTCGGTTATTCTGGCCACTACCGAAGACACCTGGGCGCAGCAGTTTAAAGAGATGGGCAAAACCTATCAGCCGCCGCGCCTGGTCATGTATCGCGGCGCAACGCGTACCGGCTGCGGCACCGGGCAATCGGTTATGGGGCCGTTTTACTGCCCGACCGATAGCACGGTCTACATCGACCTTTCTTTCTACGATGACATGAAAAGCAAGCTCGGCGCGGGCGGTGATTTCGCCCAGGGCTACGTGATTGCTCATGAAGTGGGTCACCATATTCAAAAACTGCTGGGTATTGAGCCGAAAGTGCGTCAGATGCAGCAGGGGGCATCTCAGGCAGAGGTAAACCGTCTGTCGGTACGTATGGAGCTACAGGCCGACTGCTTCGCTGGCGTCTGGGGCCATAATATGCAGAAGCAAGGGATTCTGGAAGCGGGCGATCTGGAAGAGGCGCTGAACGCCGCGCAGGCTATCGGCGACGACCGTCTACAGCAACAAAGCCAGGGGCGCATCGTGCCGGACAGCTTCACCCACGGGACGTCGCAGCAGCGTTACACCTGGCTGAAACGCGGCTTTGACAGCGGCGACCCGGCGCAGTGCAACACCTTCAGTAAATCGTTCTAAGCCGATGCAGGACGTCATGGATGAGCTGCTCGCGCAGGCCGCGCGGATGGCGCAGGAGGGCATTCGCCGCCTGCTGGTGGTCAGCGGCGAGCCCGACTGGTGCGCTCAGCGGGCAGCGGCGTTTCGTGATGCCGTCGGCCCCGAGGTGCTATGGGTCGGCCCGCAGGCCGCCGCCGAGCCTTTTTGCCCACCGGGTAAATTCGCCACGCTGCTGGGACGTGAGTTCCAGCACGCTATTTTTGACGCCCGCGCGGGGTTTGACGTTTCGGCGTTTGCCGCGCTGGCCGGTACGCTGCGCGCCGGTAGCTGGTTGTTGCTGCTGGTGCCGGACCTTTCTCTCTGGCCAACCCGTGCCGATGCGGACTCGCTGCGCTGGAGCGATACGCCGGAACCTATTGCCACGCCGCATTTTGTCCACCATTTTTGCCGCACGCTAAAGAATAACCCGCAGGCGCGAATCTGGCGTCAGGGGCTGCCGCTTGCGCCGCTAAACGAGACGCCGCGCCCGCGCTGGCAACGTGCGAACGGCCAGCCCGACGGTGAACAGCTGGCGATTTTGTCGGCGCTGGCGAACGCGACTGCGCAGGTTTCCGTGGTCACGGCAGAGCGCGGTCGCGGCAAATCGGCGCTGGCCGGGATGCATATTCGCCAGATTGCCGGTTCGGCGCTGGTGACGGCGCCATCCCGCGCCTCGGCGGAGGTGATTGCCGCCTTTGCCGGCGAGCACTTTCGTTTTATTGCCCCCGATGCGCTGTTGGCTTCCGATGAAAAGGCCGACTGGCTGGTGGTTGACGAGGCTGCCGCCATTCCGGCGCCGTTGTTACAAAAGCTGATCTCCCGTTTCCCGCACGCACTGCTGACGACCACCGTTCAAGGTTATGAAGGCACCGGGCGCGGTTTCTTGTTGAAATTTTGCGCTGCATTCCCCCAGCGGCAGGCGTTTACCCTGAGCCAGCCCATCCGCTGGGCCGCAGGATGCCCGCTGGAAGCGGTGGTTAACGAGGCGCTGATTTTTGACGATGATGCATTTAATTCTCCTCTTCAGGGGGACGTACGGCCAATCGCCGTTCCCCAATCGGCATGGCAAAGTGCACCGGCGCTGCCGCGTGCGCTGTATCAGCTGCTTTCTGGTGCCCATTACCGTACCTCACCGCTGGATCTCCGACGCATGATGGATGCACCGGGGCAGCATTTTATCAGCGCCCAGTGCGACAGCGGCCCGGCAGGCGCGCTGTGGTTGGTGGATGAAGGTGGCCTGTCGCCGGCGCTGAGCCGCGCCGTGTGGGCCGGCTTTCGCCGTCCGCGGGGTAACCTGGTGGCACAGTCGTTGGCAGCGCACGGCGGCAGTCCGTTGGCGGCGACGCTTATCGGGCGACGCATCAGCCGTATTGCAGTACATCCGCAGCGCCAGAGAGAGGGGATAGGGCAACGCCTGGTGACCCAGGCATGGCAAGAGGCGAAAGGCATTGATTACCTGTCTGTCAGCTTTGGCTATACCGACGCGCTGTGGCGTTTCTGGCAACGCTGTGGTTTTACGCTGGTGCGTATTGGCAGTCAGCGCGAAGCCAGCAGCGGCTGCTATGCGGCAATGGCCCTGCGGCCGTTGACGGCGGCGGGGGAGGCGCTGATGCAGCATGAGCATCAGCGTCTGTGCCGTGAATGGCGCTGGCTAAGCCAGTGGGTGGATGAAAAATTGCCGCTGCCGGATGCCGCAGACGCTATGCTTACTGACGATGACTGGTGGGATCTGGCTGGCTTCGCGTTTGCCCATCGCCCTCTGCTGGCGGTGCTGGCAAATCTCCATCGGCTGAGCGAGCTGGCCGAGAGTGCGATGCCTGCGCTACGTGGGCGACTGCGGGGAGAGAGTGAAGCCGCACTCTGCGCCCAGCTGGGCGTACAGGGCCGTAAGGCGCTGCTGGCGCAAATGCGCCGCGAGGCAGCACACGCGATGCGCGTTATTGATGGCGAACGCACAAACCGTTTGTCGGAACAGATCCTACAACTGCAATTTTTTTAACTGACTCATTCAGTTAAATGGCATGGTCATTATTCTGGTGCGGCGTAAACTGACCGTCAAAACCAAGGAGACAGCCATGACACACGATCATTTTGTTGTTCAAAGCCCCGCGAAGCCCGCTCAACAGCTGCTGCTGTTGTTTCATGGCGTGGGCGATAATCCGGTGGCAATGGGGGAGATCGGCAGCTGGTTTGCGCCGCTGTTCCCGGACGCGTTAATCGTCAGTATCGGCGGTGCCGAGCCGTGCGGCCCAGCGCCGGGGCGGCAGTGGTTTTCCGTACAGGGCGTGACCGAAGACAATCGTCAGGCGCGCGTTGATGCCATTATGCCGACCTTTGTTGAAACGGTGCGCTACTGGCAAAAACAGAGCGGCGTCGGTCCACAGGCCACCGCGCTGATCGGCTTTTCTCAAGGGGCGATTATGTCGCTCGAAAGCATCAAAGCCGAGCCAGGACTCGCCTCACGCGTCATTGCTTTTAACGGCCGTTATGCCACGCTGCCGCAACATGCAGATACCAGCACCACCGTTCATCTGATTCACGGTGGGGAAGACAGGGTTATCGATCTGGCCTGGGCCGTTCGCGGACAGGAAGCGCTGCTGGCAGCCGGTGGCGATGTGACGCTGGATATTGTTGACGAGCTGGGGCACGCGATTGACGATCGCAGCATGCAGTTTGCGCTCGACCATCTGCGCTATACCGTGCCGAAGCACTATTTTGATGAAGCGTTGAGCGGCAGTACGCCGAAAGACGACGATATTATCGAGATGCTATAAGAACATGTAGGCCGGAGAAGACGTTTACGCCACCATCCGGCAATCTGCAGCGGATTGCCTGATGGCGCTACGTTTATCAGGCCTACACGATCCTGCACTATTTCTTCGGCTGGTCTTTCTTCGGCCAGTCGTCGTCATCGTCCCACTTATCGTTAAAGTCGCGATGCGGTGGCAGTTCCGGCTTATCGGCAAGGAATTTTTTATGATCGACGCGGCTAAGATCCTTAATCACGTTGATAATGACCCCCGCCAGAAACACCAGCACCAGAATCCACCAGTATTTTGTCAGCCAATCCATGCGCGTTACCTCTTATGTTATGCCGTCAGGCGACAAGTTGTTCCATGATACGCTGATACATCCGCGCCAGCATCTGCAGGTCGGCGGCGTTCACACATTCGTTGATTTTATGAATGGTGGCGTTCACCGGCCCCAGTTCAACAACCTGTGCACCCATCCGGGCGATAAAGCGGCCATCTGACGTTCCACCGGTGGTCAGCAGCTGCGGTTCTATTTCATTATAGTGCGCAATGGCATTGACTACGGCGTCAACCAGTTTACCGCGGGCGGTCAGGAACGGCTGGCCGGAGATCCACCAGTCCACGCTGTAGCGCAGCTGGTGTTTCTCCAACAGGGCGATAACGCGTTCTTTGATCATCTCGTCGGTCAGTTCGGTGCTGAAGCGGAAGTTGAACTGGACGAACAGATCGCCTGGGATCACGTTGTTGCTACCGGTACCCGCCTTGATGTTGGCAATCTGCATGCTGGTTGGCGGGAAGAATTCATTGCCCTGGTCCCATTCGATAGACACCAGCTCGTTCATCCACGGCGCGGCGCGGTGAACCGGGTTGTCGGCAAGGTGCGGATAGGCAACATGGCCCTGCACGCCGTGAATCGTCAGGTTACAGGTCATCGAGCCGCGACGGCCGTTTTTCACAACGTCGCCCACGACCTCGGTGCTGGAGGGTTCGCCGACCAGACAGTAGTCCAGGCGCTCGTTGCGCGCCATCAGCGCTTCGACCACCTTCACGGTACCGTGGGTAGCGCTCGCCTCTTCATCGGAGGTGATGAGGAACGCCAGGCGGCCTTGATGGTTTGGATGCTGGGCGACAAACCGTTCGGCGGCAACTACCATCGCAGCCAGCGAGCCTTTCATGTCGGCCGCGCCGCGACCAAACAGCATTCCGTCGCGAATCGTAGGTTCGAACGGTGGATTAATCCAACGGTCGGCGTCGCCGGCGGGTACCACATCGGTGTGGCCAGCAAACGCCAGGGTTTCCCCTTTGCCGCGCCATGCCCAGAAGTTCTGGGTATCGCCAAAATCCATCGGTTCAACGGTAAACCCGATTGCGCGCAGGCGTTCAATCATTAATGCCTGACAGCCCGCGTCATCCGGGCTAAGAGAAGGGCGGCGAATAAGCTGCTGAGCCAGCTCAATGACTGGGCAAGACATAAACTAAACCTCGTTATTGTTCGTTATCTGCAAAAAGTCAAAACGGGCGACGGCGTTAACGCGTCTGCGCGAGCCACTGACCATAGCTGGCGTCACTAAAACCCAGCAGCATAGGCTGTGCGGGCGCGTAGAGCAATGGGCGTTTGATGATTGCCGGCATTTCCAGCATTAGCGCGGCGGCGGCATCGGCGTTGTCGATCCCCGCACGAACCTGCTCGTCCAGCTTCCGCCAGGTCGTACCGCGCGTATTCAGCAGCGCTTGCCAGCCGAGTTCGGCAATAAAGGACGCCAGCAGTTCTGGCGTCAGACCGTCGACGCGGTAGTCGTGGAAACGATATTCAACCTGGTGGTCATCCAGCCAACGACGGGCTTTTTTTATCGTGTCGCAGTTTTTTATTCCATAGAGGATGGTCATGTTCCACCTTTATATCAACCGGTTTTAGGGACTCGAATATACACGGAATTCCGGCGGCTGCCTGTTTTAATTTTGCTGCCGCAAATTGGCTAAAAATCATGCAGTTTATTGCGCTAATTACGCAGAAAGTCGCAGATGATTTGCTTTGACATAGCGTAAATTTTTATCATAACATTCACACTTCGATAACTATTTCAGAATATTGCTGTCCGTCACATTAAATGTCCACATTCCGGCCCATAGTGGCTTCAAGCAGTAAACAAATGTTGGCAGCGGCAATTAAAGTAATCGGATTAACCGTATTCACAGGTCATACGACAGTACGTAAAATACGCATAATAATAAGAGAGGTAGTTATGATCGAACGTGAACTGGGGAACTGGAAAGATTTTATCGAAGTGATGCTTCGTAAATAATTTTCAGCAATGTGAGTGACAAAGCGCTGTGTTCTTTCAATAACCAAGACGGTGTTGTTTGCAGTACAGAGTATAAGCATCACATAAAGATAAAAGGCGACATCCTGTGTCGCCTTTTTTTGTGGCTGCGTGAACCCCTCCTGCGAGGGGCTGAGGACTTATTCCTGCTTTTCTTTCAGCGGGAAGCGTCGACGCACCAGCACAAAGAACAGCGGCACGAAGAAGATAGCCAGCACCGTGGCGGATATCATCCCGCCAACTACGCCGGTGCCTACCGCGTGCTGGCCGCCTGAGCCCGCGCCGGTGGTGAGCGCCATTGGCAGCACGCCGAAGATAAATGCCAGCGACGTCATCAGAATCGGGCGCAGACGCTGGCGGCAGGCTTCGAGCGTTGCCGACATCAGGTCTTCGCCTTTCTGGTTCATTTCGTTGGCAAATTCAACAATCAGGATGGCGTTCTTTGCCGAGAGCCCGATGACGGTCAGGAGCCCTACCTGGAAGTAGACGTCGTTCTCCAGGCCGCGCATCCAGGTGGCCAGCAGCGCGCCGATAACTCCCAGCGGGACAACCAGCATCACCGAGAATGGCACCGACCAGCTTTCATACAGCGCCGCCAGACACAGGAACACCACCAGCAGTGAAATAGCGTACAGCGCCGGCGCCTGCGCGCCGGAGAGGCGTTCCTGGTAAGACATCGCCGTCCATTCCAGGCCAAAGCCGGAAGGCAGCTGCTGCACCAGATTCTCCATGACATCCATTGCCGTACCGGTGCTGACGCCCGGCGCGGCTTCGCCGACAATCTCTACCGCCGAATAGCCGTTATAGCGTTCCAGACGCGGTGAGCCCGTTTCCCAGCGAGAGGTGGCGAAGGCGGAGAAGGGCACCATCTGGCCCGCGCTGTTGCGCACATACCACAGGTTGATATCGTCCGGCAGCATGCGGTATTTCGCCGCGGCCTGCACGTAGACTTTCTTCACGCGCCCGCGATCCATAAAGTCATTCACGTAGCTTGAGCCCCATGCGGTTTGCAGCGTGTCGTTGATGTCGTCGATAGAGACGCCCAGCGCCTGCGCTTTGCGTTGATCGATATCGATTTGCAGCTGCGGGCTGTCGTCGAGGCCGTTATGGCGCACGCGGGTCAGCTGCGGGTCCTGGCCCGCCAGCTCAAGCAGCTTGTCGCGTGCCGCCATCAGCGCGTCGTGTCCGGCGCCGCCGTGGTCCTGAAGCTCCATATCGAAGCCTGCGGAACTGCCCAGGCCGCTGATGGCCGGTGGGCTACTGGCGTAGACGCGCGCTTCCTTGATTTTGTTCAGCGCTTTGGTGGCGCGCTCGATAATGGCAAATGAGGTGCCGGTAGTGCTGTCGCGCTGGTCCCAATCTTTCAGGCGCACAAACATACGCGCCACGTTCTGGCCGTTACCGCCCGGGCCGGAGCCGATGGTCGCAAAGATAGAGGTAACGTTGTCCGGCTCATTTTTAAAGAAGTAGTCTTCGACTTTCTCAACCACCTTCAGCGTCTGCTGCTGGGTTGCACCGCTGGGTAGCTGTACCGAGGTGGTAAACATTCCGCGGTCTTCCAGCGGCAGGAAAGAAGAGGGCAGACGCAGGAACAGGAACACCATTCCGCCGAGGAGCACGACGTAAATCAGCATCCAGCGTACGCTGCGATGCAGAATTTTCGCTACGCCGGATTCATAGCGACGCGCGCTGGCGTCGAAGCTGCGGTTGAACCAGCCGAAGAAACCTTTCGTGCCGTGGGTTTCGCCTTTATGTACAGGCTTAAGGAGAGTGGCGCACAACGCGGGCGTAAGGATCATCGCCACCAGCACCGACAGCACCATGGCCGAAACGATCGTAATGGAAAACTGGCGATAGATAGCCCCGGTGGTACCGCCGAAGAAGGCCATCGGAATAAACACGGCCGACAGCACCATGGCGATACCGACCAGCGCCCCCTGAATCTGGCCCATTGATTTTCGCGTGGCCTGCCTTGGCGAGAGCCCTTCGGTGCTCATGATACGCTCAACGTTTTCTACCACCACGATGGCGTCATCTACCAGCAGGCCGATGGCGAGCACCATGGCGAACATCGTCAGGGTGTTAATACTGTAGCCACAGGCGTA
Source organism: Kluyvera genomosp. 2 (assembly GCF_036759865.1). Classification (NCBI taxonomy): domain Bacteria; kingdom Pseudomonadati; phylum Pseudomonadota; class Gammaproteobacteria; order Enterobacterales; family Enterobacteriaceae; genus Kluyvera; species Kluyvera genomosp. 2. Next base: position 39,123 of record NZ_JAPKIA010000013.1, on the reverse strand, counting down.
CAGCACCGAGAAGGTTCCCATCAGCACCACGGGCACGGCGATGGTTGGAATCAGCGTTGCACGGAAGTTCTGTAAGAACAGATACATGACCAGGAACACGAGCAGAATGGCTTCCAGCAGCGTTTTCACCACGTCTTTAATCGACGCCTTCACGAAGGAGGTGGTTTCGTAAGCGACTTTGTATTCCAGCCCGTGCGGGAAGTAGGCCTTCAGTTCATCCAGACGCTGAATCACGCGCTCGGCGGTGGCCATTTCGTTAGCCCCGGAGGCAAGCTTAATCCCCAGACCAGAGGCCGGGTTACGGTTGTAGCGGCTAAGGTAGTCATACTTTTCGGCGCCCATTTCGACGGTGGCGACGTCGCCCAGCGTCACTTCTGAACCGTCCTGATTGACGCGCAGCGTGATATTACGGAACTGCTGCGGCGTTTGCAGCAGCGACTGGGCGTTGATGGTTGCGTTCAGCGCCTGTTTATCAACCGACGGCGTGCCGCCTAGCTGCCCGACGGCAATCTGCGCGTTCTGGGATTTAATCGCGCTGGTAACGTCGGCAGCCGTCATCTGATAGCTATTGAGCTTGGCCGGGTCGAGCCAAATACGCATGGAGTATTGGGAACCGTAGGCGTCAATATCGCCCACGCCGTCGACGCGGCTAAGCGGATCCTGAATGTTACTGGCGACATAGTCGGAAATATCTTGCTTATCCATGCTGCCATCGGTAGAGACGAAGGCGATGGTCAGAATATTGGTATCCCCGGTTTTACGTACCGTTACGCCCTGATTTTGTACCGCCTGCGGGAGTTTGTTCATCGCGGTTTGTAGCTGGTTTTGCACCTGCTGTACCGCTTCATCCGGGTTGGTACCGGCGACGAAACTGAGGGTAATGCTGGCCTGACCGGTGGCGCTGCTCTGGGATGACATATACATCAGGTTATCGATGCCGGTCATATTCTGCTCGAGAACCTGCGTTACGGTATTCTCCAGCGTTTGCGCGGACGCGCCGGGATAGTTCGCCGTCACGCGAACGTTGGGAGGAGCGAGGTCGGGGTATTGCTCTACCGGTAAAGAAAAAATCGCCAGGGCCCCGGTAAGGCATAGCAGAATTGCCAGCACCCAGGCAAAAATGGGGCGATCGATGAAGAAATTCGCCATCAGGATCCAAACCTCGTGTTGTTCATTTTTTTTACGTACAGAATTGCGAGAAACACTGTAGCCGTAAGGCTCTCAGCAATCGTGGAGAAAAAAAGGAGATAATGTAAATTATCATGCCGCTTTTACGAAAGCTTTGCATAGCATGACGTAAGCGGCTTAAAGCCAATGAAACGTAATTTCATTTAAGATGAAATTTTTTGATCTGCCACAGCTAACCGACAAATAGTCGCGAATTCTGGACAAATGGACATTGCCTGTACGGTAGCTCCTCGGCTAATAAATAGGGCTTATAAATATAAGGTTTTATAACCATAGGCTGAGAGAGTATGAACCGTTTTATTCGGGTGGATAGCCAAAAATGTATTGGATGTAGAGCATGTGAAGTGGCCTGTGTGATGTCGCATAACGATGAGCAACATGTGCTCGACGTCGCGCAGTTTTTGCCGCGCATCACGGTCGTCAAAATGAATCAACAACGTGGCGCTGCGACCTGCCATCATTGTGAGGACGCCCCCTGCGCCCGCAGCTGCCCGAATGGCGCCATTCGTCAGGTCGATGACGCCATCCAGGTCGATCAGGCAAAGTGTATTGGCTGTAAATCCTGCGCCGTCGCCTGCCCGTTTGGCACCATGCAGATAGTCCTGGCACCCGCAGCCGATGGCCGTGTCAAAGCCACCGCGCACAAATGTGACCTTTGTCAGACACGTCCGGGTGGACCGGCCTGCGTGGAAAACTGTCCGGCAGACGCGCTGCAGCTGATGACCAGCCAGCAGTTAACTGAGATTGCCCGCACCCGTCGTCTGCAGACGGCCTGTCGCGAAGCGCAGCCGTGGCATGGCGATACCCGGGCCGTAGCGCCAATCGCGCAGCGCAGCAAGGTGCAGCAGATGGCGCAAACGCCCGCGCGCGGCGAAGCTGATAAACTCAACCTGGCGGAACGTAAAACCGGTTTTGGCGAAATCTATTTGCCGCTGCGTGAAGATCAGGCTCAGCAGGCCTCCTCGCGCTGCCTGAGCTGCGGCGAGCACAGCGTCTGCGAATGGACCTGCCCGCTGCACAACCATATTCCACAGTGGATTGCGCGGGTGAACGCTGGCGATATCGATGCGGCGGTGGAGCTGTCGCATCAGACCAACCCGCTGCCGGAGATTACCGGCCGCGTTTGCCCGCAGGACCGACTCTGCGAAGGGGCTTGTACTATCCGTGACGAACACGGTGCAGTGACCATCGGTAATATTGAACGCTATATCTCCGATCGCGCGCTGGCCAAAGGCTGGCGGCCGGATATCGGCAATGTTGTCAGCAGCGGCAAGCGGGTGGCGATTATCGGTGCCGGGCCTGCGGGGCTGGCGTGTGCCGATATTCTGGTGCGCCAGGGCGTTGAGCCGGTGGTATTCGATCGCCATCCGGAAATCGGCGGCCTGCTGACCTTTGGCATTCCGGCGTTCAAGCTGGATAAATCGCTGATGGCCCGCCGCCGTGAAATTTTCACCGAGATGGGCATCCGCTTTGAGCTGAACTGCGAGATTGGCGCAGACATCACGCTGGACACGCTGCTGAATGACTACGACGCAGTGTTCGTCGGCGTGGGGACCTATCGTTCCATGAAGGCCAACTTGCCGAATGAGGACGCGCCCGGCGTGTATGACGCGCTGCCGTTCCTGATTGCCAACACCAAGCAGGTGATGGGGCTCGGCGAGTTACCTGATGAACCGTATATCAACACCCAGGGGCTGAACGTGGTCGTGCTCGGCGGCGGTGATACGGCGATGGACTGCGTGCGTACCGCACTGCGTCACGGGGCAGAAAAAGTGACCTGCGCCTATCGTCGCGATGAAGCCAACATGCCGGGTTCGAAAAAAGAGGTCAAAAACGCTAAGGAAGAGGGGGCCGAGTTTGAATTCAACGTCCAGCCCGTGACCCTTGAACTGGATACCAGCGGCCGCGTGTGCGGCGTGCGCTTCCTGCGGACTCAGCTCGGCGAACCGGACGGCCAGGGGCGTCGACGCCCGACACCCATTCCCGGCAGCGAGTTTGTGATGCCTGCCGATGCGGTGATCATGGCGTTTGGTTTCCATCCGCACAGCATGCCATGGCTGAACGCGCAGGGCGTTGAGGTGGACGACTGGGGACGCATTCGTGCGAACGTGCATTCGCGCTATCGCTATCAGACCTCGAACCCCAAAATTTTTGCCGGCGGCGATGCGGTGCGCGGGGCCGACCTGGTGGTGACGGCCATGGCGGAAGGGCGCCATGCGGCGCAGGGGATCCTCGACTGGCTGGGCGTAAAAGTGACTCGCGCGCATTGACGATACCCGGGCTTCACGGCGTAATATGGCGCGAAAGCGTTATCGCCGTGGAGCCCACATGTCCCTTAATATCAACGTCATCAAAGATCAAATCCTCTCTGACAACTACTTTGTCCTGCGCAATATTACCTACGATTTAACCCAGAAAAACGGTACGGTCGTGCGCCATAAGCGTGAAGTTTACGATCGCGGCAACGGCGCGACGGTGCTGCTGTACAACAGCCAAAAAAAGAGCGTGGTGCTGGTGCGCCAGTTCCGCGTGGCAACCTGGGTGAACGGCAATGCCGACGGTATGCTGATTGAAGCCTGCGCCGGGCTGCTCGACGACGACGATCCGGAAACCTGCATCCGCAAAGAGGCCATCGAAGAGACCGGCTACCAGGTGAGTCACGTACGTAAGGTCTTTCAGCTGTATATGTCGCCGGGCGGCGTGACCGAAATCATCCATTTCTTTATCGCGCAATACGATGACCGCCTGCGCGATAACGCCGGCGGCGGGGTCGATGATGAAGATATTGACGTGCTGGAACTGCCGTTTTCCCAGGCGCTGGAAAAGGTGCGCAGCGGCGAAATTTGCGACGGTAAGACGGTGATTTTACTTCAGTATCTTCATGCATCCGGCCTGATGGCGTAATTTTGCCTGTAGCTCAATCCGATAAATCCGATTGAGGGTTGCCGCTTCGTCATCCAGGATAGCCCCGGTAAGTTGATGCTTTTTTCTTCTGGGGTTGTACCGTCCATGCGTTACCGCGTTTTCCTTTTTATCTTCTGCATCGGGTGGCTCCCGACGTCGTCGACGTGGGCGGCGCCGGCGCAGCAGCTTTTCTCCGATTGGTTAGTCACCTGCAATAATCAAAATTTCTGCGTGACCCGCAACGTAGGCCTGCACTATGGGCTGGTGATGACGTTAAGTCGTAGCGCCGGGGCGCATACCGATGCGCAGCTGCGCATTGAGCTGGGCGGGCTGGTTAATCCGGTGGCGACCGTACCGGCGATTGAACCGCGGTTGCTGCTTGACGGTAAGCCGCTGAAGCTGAATGGTGAACGCTGGAAAGTTCAGCCGAAGCTGTTGACGACCGGCGATAGCGCCACGATCGATGCTTTCCTGCAGCTGATTCAGGATGCCCACGCGATGACCCTGGCGAGGGGCGTTCAGGTCATTTCATTGCAGGGGTTGAAGGCGGCACTGCTGTTTATCGACGCGCGCCAAAAACGGGTGGGCAATGAAACCGCGTGGGTAAGAAAAGGCGACGAGCCCCCGCTCAGCGTGCCGCCCGCGCCGGCGCTCAAGGCGGTGGCAAAAGTGAATGCCGCGCCGACGCCGTTGGGTCATGATGAGTACAACGACCTGCTGGATTTTGCCACCTGGCGGATGAACAACGTGCAGTGTTCACTCGACCCCCTGCGTCGTGAAGTGTGGGTGACGGCGCTGACCGATGATAAGGCGCTGATCATGACCAGCTGCGAGTCTGGCGCTTATAACACCTTCTACCGTGCCTGGCTGGTGTCGCGAAAAAAACCGTTTGTGACGACGCCGATTCGCCTGCGTCTGCCGTTCGTGCCTTCCGGCAGCGAAGGGCGTGATATTGAGCTGGTCAATCTCACGTACAACGAAAAAAGCCGCGAGCTGGTGACGCTTGAAAAAGGCCGCGGCCTTGCCGACTGCGGTGTACAAACGCGCTGGCGCTACGACGGCCAGCGTTTTCGCCTGGTGCGCTACGCCGCGCAGCCGCAGTGTGATAACTGGCAGGGGCCAGACGCCTGGGCAACACAGTGGGTTTCCGGCTAACATTTTTCCCTTCCTCTGCGCCGCCTGATGACGGCGCATTCCCCCTATATCCTCGTGCGTCTAGCCTATCAACGTAATGATTAATTTAGCTATTCAGGATGATGGCTGAACATTATCGCGGTAAGGCATGATGATGCCAGGAAATGGCCAGACGCTTTGCCCATAGCCATTAGGTTATGGCTGGCATAACAAAAAAGCATATCTGGAAATCATGATCTTACTATCGATACTTGATAACATGTCAGACATAAATAGATAACAAAGACAGGCGTGTTCGCAAGAGTATGGCGGCCTTCAAAGTTTACCGGGCGGCCACAGGCGATACTAGGCGCTTCCCTTCGGGAGTGCATCAGGACGTAATTGCGCTTCACCCTTTTAGTTCGATACGTGAAAGGAACCCTAAATGGACGACCAATTAAAACAAAGTGCCCTCGATTTCCATGAATTCCCCATTCCAGGTAAAATTCAGGTCTCTCCCACCAAGCCGTTAGCCACCCAACGCGACCTTGCGCTGGCCTATTCGCCGGGCGTTGCCGCACCGTGTCTTGAAATTGAAAAAGACCCGCTGGCGGCCTACAAATATACCGCGCGTGGCAACCTGGTGGCGGTGGTGTCAAACGGCACCGCGGTGCTCGGCCTCGGCAATATTGGCGCGCTGGCCGGTAAGCCGGTGATGGAAGGTAAGGGCGTTTTGTTCAAGAAGTTCGCCGGTATTGACGTTTTCGATATCGAAGTGGATGAGACTAATCCGGACAAATTTATCGACGTGGTGGCGGCGCTGGAGCCGACCTTTGGCGGCATCAACCTCGAAGACATTAAAGCGCCGGAATGCTTCTACATTGAGCAGCAGCTGCGCGAACGTATGAACATTCCGGTGTTCCACGACGACCAGCACGGCACGGCGATTATCAGTACCGCCGCTATTCTTAACGGCCTGCGCGTGGTGGAGAAAAATATCTCCGATGTTCGCATGGTGGTTTCTGGCGCTGGCGCCGCAGCGATTGCCTGTATGAACCTGCTGGTGGCGCTGGGGATGCAGAAACACAACATTGTGGTCTGCGACTCCAAAGGCGTTATCTACGAAGGCCGCGAGCCGAACATGGCGGAAACCAAGGCGGCTTATGCGGTGAAAGATAATGGCAAACGCTCGCTGGACGATGTGATTGCCGACGCGGATATCTTCCTTGGCTGCTCTGGCCCGAAAGTGCTGACCCAGGAGATGGTGAAGAAGATGGCCCGCGCGCCGATGATCCTTGCGCTGGCGAACCCGGAACCGGAAATACTGCCGCCGCTGGCCAAAGAAGTGCGCCCGGACGCCATCATCTGTACCGGCCGTTCCGACTACCCGAACCAGGTTAACAACGTCCTGTGCTTCCCGTTCATCTTCCGCGGCGCGCTGGACGTCGGCGCGACGGCCATCAACGAAGAGATGAAGCTGGCGGCCGTTCACGCTATCGCTGAGCTGGCCCATGCCGAGCAGAGCGAAGTGGTGGCTTCCGCCTACGGCGATCAGGATCTGAGCTTTGGCGCGGAATACATCATTCCTAAACCGTTCGATCCGCGCCTGATCGTGAAGATCGCCCCGGCCGTTGCTAAGGCGGCGATGGACTCTGGCGTCGCGACGCGCCCGATTGCTGATTTCGATGCCTACATCGAAAAACTGAGCGAGTTCGTCTATAAAACCAACCTGTTTATGAAGCCTATCTTCTCGCAGGCGCGCAAAGAGCCGAAGCGCATCGTGCTGGCGGAAGGGGAAGATACCCGCGTGCTGCACGCGACGCAGGAGCTGATCACTCTGGGGCTGGCAAAGCCGATTCTGATTGGTCGCCCGAGCGTGATTGAAATGCGTATTCAGAAGCTGGGGCTGCAGATTAAACCGGGTGTTGACTTTGAAATCGTTAACAATGAATCTGACCCGCGCTTTAAAGAGTACTGGCAGGAATACTACAGCCTGATGAAGCGTCGTGGGCTTACCCAGGAGCAGGCGCAGCGTGAGATGCGCAGCAACACCACGGCGATTGGTTCCATCATGGTACATCGCGGCGAAGCGGACGGCATGATTTGTGGCACCATCGGCGACTACCACGAGCATTTCAACGTGATTAAGCCGCTGTTTGGCTACCGCGACGGCGTTCACACCGCCGGGGCCATGAACGCGCTGCTGCTGCCGAGCGGCAACACCTTTATTGCCGATACTTACGTCAATAACGATCCTACGCCGGAGCAGATCGCCGAAATCGCCCTGATGGCGGCGGAAAGCGTGCGTCGTTTCGGTATTGAACCGCGCGTGGCGCTGCTGTCGCATTCCAACTTTGGCTCTTCCGATTGCCCGTCGGCCAGCAAAATGCGTGACGCGCTGGAGCTGGTGAAGGCGCGCGCGCCGGAGCTGATGATTGACGGCGAAATGCACGGCGATGCCGCGCTGGTCGAAAGCATCCGCAATGACCGCATGCCGGACAGCCCGCTGAAAGGCTCCGCCAATATTCTGGTGATGCCGAATATGGAAGCGGCGCGTATCAGCTACAACCTGCTGCGCGTATCCAGCTCTGAAGGGGTGACCGTGGGGCCGGTGCTGATGGGGGTGGCAAAACCGGTTCACATCCTGACGCCGATTGCCTCTGTACGCCGTATCGTCAACATGGTGGCGCTGGCGGTAGTTGAAGCGCAGACCCAGCCGCTGTAAGCATTTAAATCTCTTATTAGGCGCGGGTTCCCCCTGCGCCTTTTTGCAGGAATAGTTAACGCCTGACCGGATAGGCGATAAATAACCCAAGAATAGTCAAAATACATGCAATCATGCACATGAAAATACAATTCTTACGCGTGCGTTGAATAGGGATGACTGCGCAGATAAGGGCTATTATTGCCATTACTATCGGGGTTGCGGCGATATTGATAATAAGCAGTACAATTAAGCCAAAACTTGCCCCGCCACTGTGGGGGATAAAGATTTTATCGTGAAAGCAAACCTCCATCACAAAGGCGATCAGGCTTCCCGCGAGGCTCATATCCAGGTGATGGTACCACCTGGCGCTTTCCGTATCTGCGATGGGTATGTTGTGCTCCATTAAAACTTAACCCTTTCTTTTTGCGAAAAAAAGCCAGCCGCATCTTTATGTCTATTATGTTGTTCTGTATTTTCTAATGAATGCTCATAGGGTTATGTTTGCTGATGGGTTGTTGCCGTTGTTTTACATGAAGGGCAAATAAATCCATAAAGCATTCCAGCAAGATAAGTATCTATATCGTGGCAATCAATCTGCGCAATAAACGTCATTGTCTGGCTGCATTCAGGGCATTGCGGGTATTCCGCATCCTGAACCCAGGTGGGATGCCCGCCAATCTGCGAGAACGTTGTCGGCAGCAGTTCATCTGCGGCGAATAATGGCAGACGATCTTCGGCGGGATATAATCCGTTGATGGGCAACGGGCACCAATCTTTCGCATTTTCAACGGCAAGTGCTGAGAGCGGGTTTTTGGGGTGTAATTGCGGCTTGCCCTTGTCATCAATCTGGCTGTAAACAGGGTGATAAACGGAACAGCACTCGCAGGTCATCATACGCAGTGCGCCAGGCCAATTATTGATACCCAGAGCGTCAGGCGCGATTTCAAATAGATTAATCAGCGGCAGATGGCAGTGAGGGCAATTTTCGCCCTGTTTTATAATGGTGCTGAACGGGCGAGAGGCTGTGCTGGGTTGCCGGGTTAAATGAATGCATTGCGGGAAGTAGAGATTGCGTCGACCGCCTGATTGCGTTAATTCCCACCCTGCGGTGCGCGCGTAATCCTCTGGCGGGATGTAGAGGGAATGACGCCATGTTGGCGGCGTTTGCCGCCAGTGGTTAAAGCGTTCGACGACGGCTGAATCACCAATCCAGGCGAGAGCGCAAAGTAGATTGCTGCGGTTTTCTTCATCGTATTCAACGCGTTGTAAAAGCGTATCGCGAACATCGGCAGGGGCGCGATGAAAGGGGAAGGCAGGATAGCAGTCGAAGTCCTCTTCATCTTCAACCCATTGGCGCAAACAATTATCCAGATTCGCCTCAGTAAATGCGGCCAGACAAAGACAAATCTCTTGTGCTTGCTCGTATTCGTCGTTATCGAATAGCGCTTCAGCGTGGCAGGCCATTTCGCTGGCCTGGCTGGGGGTGAGTTGCTGGTAAAGCGTATCGGTGGCGACAGGGCATGGCACCCAGAAAATGAGTGGATCGTTAGCCGGCGGTAGGTGAACCCGTTTTAACATCTCGACCGGATCGCTAATGCCCTCGAATATGTTTACCGTTTTCCGATTTTTTTTGATGTAATCATCGTATTCCTGTTTTTCACGAGCTCGAACACAGGGAATACAATATCCATCTGTACGTGCCGCTGTGGTGGGGAGAATACGGTGTGAACAATCAGGATTTCTACATGCAACGCGATCATCATCCATGAGTACTGCTCCGGGCATTGTGATGTGGAGGAGACTGTGCGCGCAGCGATGACGCGCCATCCGATAATTCAGTATCGTCATTCCGGATGGCGTAACTTGAGGAAAAATGCGTAACTAGACCCAATCGCGAACTTTCAGAAAAGTGCTCAGCGCTGCTTCTGGGCTGCCATCTTCCGGCTGGTAGTTATACTCCCAGCGCACCAGCGGCGGCATCGACATCAGAATGGACTCCGTGCGCCCGCCGGTCTGCAGGCCGAACAGCGTGCCTCTGTCCCACACCAGATTGAACTCAACGTAGCGCCCGCGGCGGTAGAGCTGGAAATCGCGTTCGCGCTCGCCATAAGCCATCGCTTTGCGACGCTCGACGATGGGCAGGTAGGCGTCGGTAAAGCCGTTTCCTACCGCCTGCATAAAGGCGAAGCAGTGGGCAAAGTCTGGCGTATTCAGATCGTCAAAGAACAGGCCGCCAATGCCGCGCTGCTCCTGGCGGTGCTTAAGATAGAAGTAGTCGTCACACCACTTTTTATAACGCGGATAGACGTCATCGCCAAACGGCTGGCACAGGTCGCGCGCGACGGTGTGCCAGTGCACGGCGTCTTCATCAAAACCGTAGTAAGGGGTTAAATCGAAGCCGCCGCCGAACCACCACACTGGCTCAGCACCCGGTTTTTCGGCAATAAAGAAACGCACGTTGGCATGGCTTGTCGGCACATACGGATTACGCGGGTGAACGACCAGCGATACGCCCATGGCCTCGAAGCTGCGCCCGGCAAGCTCCGGGCGGTGCGCCGTTGCGGAGGCGGGCATCGCGTCGCCATGTACGTGGGAGAAATTGACGCCAGCCTGTTCAAAGACGGCGCCGTCGCGTAGCACCCGGCTACGGCCGCCGCCGCCGGCATCGCGCTGCCAGCTATCTTCGATAAATGCGCCGCCGTCGAGCTGTGCAAGCTGGCGGCATATCTCGTCCTGTAGCCCGAGCAGAAAGGCTTTAACCTGATCGACGTTAATGGTCATCAGCGTCGCTTCGCGTGGGCTTTCTGGTTATCGAACCAGTGGAAGTAGCTGATGATGCCCGAAGCGATAGCATCGGCGATTTTTTGTCGAAATGCCGTGGTGCCCAGCAGCTTCTCTTCGGCCGGGTTGGTAATAAAGGAGGTTTCGACCAGCACGGAGGGAATCGACGGCGACTTCAGAACCACAAATGCCGCCTGCTCGGTGCTGCGGCTGTGCAGCTTGTGCACTGGCTTAATTTTCTTCAGCACGTGCGAGCCGAGCGTCAGGCTGTTTTTGATGGTATCGGTCTGTACCAGATCGAACAGCACCTGCTGCAGAAGATGGTCTTTGTCTTTGGCCTTCTTGCCCGCCAGCTCATCAGCGGCGTTTTCACGGTCCGACAGATACTTTGCCATTGCGCTACTGGCCCCGCGGTTGGAGAGGGCGAAGACCGACGCGCCTGCGGCAGAGGGGTTAGTAAAACCATCTGCGTGAATTGACATAAACAAATCTGCGCCGTGCTTATGGGCGATTTCAACCCGATCGTACAGCGGAATAAAGGTATCGCCCGAGCGGGTCAGCCGAGCATCGATGCCGTTTTTCTGCAGAATAGCGCGAACGTTTTTGGCAATCGCCAGCACCACATGCTTTTCTTTCGAACCGTTATGGCCGATTGCGCCGGTATCAATACCGCCGTGGCCTGGATCCAGCATCACCAGCCGACGGCTTGATGTTTTTTTCGCCGGCTTACTGTGACCATTGCTGGTTTTTAAGGTGGTGTCTTTTGCTGCCGCGTGGGAAGCTATCCCTGACAGCGTGAGCGCAGCCAATCCGGCTTTCAGCACCTGGCGGCGCGAAGTCAGTATTTTTAATGGTTTAAAAGTGCTCATTCCGGCCTGAGTTGTAAAAACAAGAATCTATATGTTATATCGTATCGCGATCTTCGTTACGACAGTTCGTGATGAGAATTGTTTTACTTTTCATTTCAATACGTGTCTGTACCTTATTATGCCATTTTTTTCACTGTGCCGCGCCAGATATTGGCTAAATTGGCCGTTCACGCCATAATCACTGTTTTTGAACCTGAAAAGGCGGGCAATACCATGGAGATACGCGTTTTTCGCCAGTCGGACTTTGAAGAGGTCATCACTCTATGGGAGCGATGCGATCTGCTGCGACCATGGAACGATCCTGAGATGGATATCGAACGTAAGGTAAACCATGACGTCAGCCTGTTCCTGGTGGCGGAGGTCAACGGTGAAGTGGTCGGTACCATTATGGGCGGCTACGACGGTCATCGTGGTTCAGCTTATTATCTTGGCGTTCACCCGGAATACCGCGGCCGCGGTATTGCTAACGCGCTGCTCAATCGTCTTGAGAAAAAGCTCATTGCCCGCGGCTGCCCGAAAATTCACATTATGGTGCGTGAGGAAAACGACGTCGTGCTGGGCATGTACGAGCGTCTGGGCTATGAACATGCCGATGTGCAAAGCTTAGGAAAACGTCTGATCGAAGATGAAGAGTACTGATTTCTCGCCCGCCGACTACGATCCGCAGGGCCGCCTGCGACTGCCGTTTTTGTTCTGGTGCCTGCTGTTGTTACAGGCGCGGACGTGGGTGCTGTTCCTGATGGCCGGCGCCTCACGCGATCAGGGCGATGCCTTGCTCAATCTGTTCTATCCTGACCACTCGCTTTTCTGGATTGGCCTGCTGCCCGGCGTACCGGCCGTACTGGCGTTTCTGCTTAGCGGGCGGCGCCACGTCTACCCGCGATTATGGCGATGGCTGCATCCGGCGTTAATCGTGTCGCAGATTATCCTGCTGCTGTGGCAGCCGTGGCTGTGGCTCAGCGGTGAGGCGCTGTCCGGCGTTGGGTTAAGCCTGTTTTTGCTGGATATCTATGCCCTGTGGTGGCTGCTGAGCAATCGCCGTTTACGCGCCTGTTTTCGCGAGGTCATAGATTAAACGGCACTTTTTGCGTTTACTGGACTCCAACAGGCCTGACTTGAATTTATAGGAAGTATCAATGAAATCGCTGCGTTTATTCTTCTGTGCACTGCCGCTGGCGTTGACCGGCTGCACAACGCTGTCGTCGGTTAACTGGTCGGCGGCCTATCCGTGGAACTGGTTTGGCTCTTCGGCCGGTATCACCGAGCAGGGCGTGGGCGGGATTAGCGGAACCACGGCGCTGAACGAACAGGCCATTAGCGACGCATTGGGCAGCAGCTATCGTATTCGAAGCGGCATGAAGGCGCACCAGGGCAATATTGTTCACTACTTTGAAGCGCTGCGCGGTGACAAGCTGGCGATGGTGATTAACGGCGATGGCGGCAGCGTCAGCCGGGTTGACGTCCTGGATGACAGCGTTGAAGCCGCCGACGGCGTGAAGGTCGGCGCAGCGTTTAACGCTATTTACGATAAAGCCTTCGGCAACTGTGCACCTGCAGTTGACGACGAGAGTAACGTGGTGGAATGTAAAGCAAAAGAGAGCCAGCACATTAGTTACCAGTTCTCCGGCACCTGGCAGGGGCCGCAGGGGCTAATGCCGCCGGACGATGCGTTGAAAAACTGGACGCTGTCAAAAATAATCTGGCGGCGCTAATTTTGTCGGCAAATTGACCCGCTGCGTCGAAAAGCGGGTACAATGTGTAAGGTTTTTCTATGCCACGATGTCGTGGCATTTTATTTCAGGAGGAGCGATGTCTCAGGTTCAGAGCGGCATTTTGCCGGAACATTGCCGCGCGGCGATTTGGATTGAAGCCAATGTTAAAGGGGACGTTAACGCCCTGCGTGCCGGCAGCAAAATTTTTGCCGAAAAGCTGGCGGCGTTTCAGGATAAATTCCCGGAAGCCCATTTAGGCGCGGTTGTCGCGTTTGGCCACAACACCTGGCGCGAGCTGAGCGGCGGCGTAGGTGCAGAAGAGCTGAAAGATTTCCCTCCGTACGGTAAAGGACTTGCACCCTCCACGCAGTTTGATGTGCTTATCCACATTCTGTCGCTGCGCCACGACGTGAACTTTTCCGTTGCTCAGGCTGCACTGGCGGCGTTCGGTGATTCCCTGGACGTGCAGGAAGAAGTGCACGGTTTCCGCTGGGTTGAAGAACGTGACCTGAGCGGTTTCGTTGATGGCACCGAGAACCCGGCGGGTGAAGAAACGCGCCGCGAAGTGGCCGTGATTAAAGACGGCGTTGATGCGGGCGGCAGCTACGTGTTCGTACAGCGCTGGGAGCACAACCTCAAGCAGCTTAACCGCATGAGCGTGCCGGATCAGGAAATGATGATTGGCCGTACCAAAGAAGCCAACGAAGAGATCGACGGCGACGATCGCCCGGAAACTTCTCACCTGACCCGCGTTGACCTGAAAGAAGACGGCAAAGGGCTGAAAATTGTGCGTCAGAGCCTGCCTTATGGTACGGCGAGCGGTACCCACGGCCTGTACTTCTGCGCGTACTGCGCGCGTCTGCATAACATTGAGCAGCAGCTGCTGAGCATGTTTGGCGACACCGACGGTAAGCGCGATGCGATGCTGCGCTTTACTAAGCCGGTGACCGGTGGGTATTACTTTGCGCCTTCGCTGGATAAGTTAGTGGCGTTGTAAGGTGCATTCTCTTCAGATGCCATAAAACGGGCCGTCTGATGGTGATACCGGCATGCCGCAACCAGTAGAGCATCGTTATCAAGTTTGTAGACAAGTCGATGCTCTAATGTGATCCGGCGGGACCAAAATCCCGCCAGATCAAATTTCAGCGGTTCTGGCTTACCTTTGCCGACAAAGGGCGTGCGTTTAATCTCCCTGATAAGCTCGTTTATCTTTTTTATCATGCTCTTATCCGTATCTTGCCAGTACAGATAATCGTCCCATGCCTGTGCTGACCAGATAAGTTTCACTCCATCAAATCCCTTTGGATACCTTTTCCAGTTTTTAGCTCCTCAATCGCATCCATGAGTCGTCCGGCATTTGCGGGTGATCGCATCAGATAAGCGGTTTCTTCCAGCGAACGGTATTCTTCGAGCGACATCAGCACGCATGCCTTACCGTTTTGTTGGGTGATGATAATAGGGGCGCGGTCTTCCGTCGCTTGCCGTAGCGTTGTGGATAGGTTTTGCCGGGCTTCGCTATCGCTGATTATTCTCATGGCACTCTCCTGATGATGTCACACATGTCCATTGTTTATGTGTGGTTATTTGACCCTGGATTAACAGCCCGAACAAGCCGTTGATAATGCTTTTGCGAGTCGTTATCCAGATATTCCTGGCATGTTAAAAATCCTTATTCCCTTTTCAACTTCCAAATCACCAAACGGTATATAAAACCGTTACTCCTTTGGTCTCCGTTATAAATACACTGGTGCTCAGAGAGTCTCCAAACGATAGGGTGCGCAATGGCTATGACGTTACTGAAAAAAAGATACCTGGCGCTGGCCGCTTCAATGCTGCTGGTGGCACAAGCACAGGCGACGGAGCTGCTAAACAGCTCTTACGACGTCTCCCGTGAGCTGTTCGCCGCCCTGAATACGCCGTTTGAACAGCAGTGGGCGAAGGATAATGCGGGTGACAAGCTGACGATTAAGCAGTCACACGCCGGTTCTTCCAAGCAGGCGCTGGCTATTTTGCAGGGCTTAAAAGCAGACGTTGTAACTTATAACCAGGTGACCGATGTGCAGATTCTGCATGATAAAGGCAACCTGATTCCGGCGGACTGGCAGGCGCGTTTACCGAACAACAGCTCGCCGTTCTACTCGACCATGGCGTTCCTGGTCCGTAAGGGCAACCCGAAAAATGTTCATAGCTGGAACGACCTGGTGCGCCCGGACGTGAAGCTGATTTTCCCGAACCCGAAAACCTCCGGTAACGCGCGCTATACCTATCTGGCGGCGTGGGGCGCGGCGGATCAGGCTGACGGCGGCGATAAAGCCAAAACGCAGCAGTTTATGACCCAGTTCCTGAAAAATGTCGAAGTGTTTGATACCGGCGGCCGTGGCGCGACCACCACTTTCGTGGAGCGTGGTCTGGGCGACGTGCTGATCACCTTCGAATCGGAAGTGAACAATATCCGTAAGCAGTATGAAGATCAGGGCTTCGAAGTGGTGGTGCCGAAGGTCAACATTCTGGCGGAGTTCCCGGTCGCCTGGGTCGATAAAAACGTTAAGGCCAACGGTACCGAGAAGGCGGCGAAAGCCTACCTGAACTATCTGTATAGCCCGCAGGCGCAGACCATCATCACCGACTACTACTACCGCGTGAACAACCCGCAGGTGATGGACAAGCTGAAAGACAAATTCCCGCAGACCGAACTGTTCCGCGTGGAAGACAAATTTGGCGCCTGGCCTGAAGTGATGAAAACGCATTTCGCCAGCGGTGGTGAGTTAGACAAGCTGTTAGCGGCGGGGCGTAAGTAATGTTTGCTGTTTCTTCCAGACGCGTGCTGCCGGGCTTTACCCTGAGCCTTGGCACCAGTCTGCTGTTTGTTTGTTTAATTCTGCTGCTGCCGCTGAGCGCGCTGGTGATGCAACTGGCGCAGATGAGCTGGTCGCAGTACTGGGACGTGATTACCAACCCGCAGGTGGTGGCGGCCTACAAAGTGACGCTGCTGTCGGCGTTTGTGGCCTCGATTTTTAACGGCGTGTTCGGCCTGCTGATGGCGTGGGTGTTAACCCGCTACCGTTTCCCGGGCCGTACGCTGCTGGATGCGCTGATGGATCTGCCGTTTGCGCTGCCAACGGCGGTGGCGGGCCTGACGCTGGCGTCGCTGTTCTCGGTGAACGGCTTCTACGGCGAGTGGCTGGCGAAGTTTGATATTAAGGTGACCTACACTTGGCTCGGCATCGCGGTGGCGATGGCGTTTACCAGCATTCCGTTTGTGGTACGTACCGTTCAGCCGGTGCTGGAAGAGTTAGGCCCTGAATATGAAGAAGCGGCGGAAACGCTGGGCGCTACGCGCTGGCAGAGCTTCCGTAAAGTGGTGCTGCCGGAACTTTCTCCTGCGCTGGTGGCGGGCGTCGCGCTGTCGTTCACCCGCAGCCTTGGCGAGTTTGGCGCGGTGATTTTTATCGCCGGGAACATTGCCTGGAAGACGGAAGTGACCTCGCTGATGATCTTTATTCGCCTGCAGGAGTTTGATTATCCGGCGGCGAGCGCGATTGCGTCGGTTATCCTCGCGGCCTCTCTGCTGCTGCTGTTCTCCATCAATACCTTGCAAAGTCGCTTTGGTCGACGTGTGGTAGGTCACTAATGGCGGAAGTTACTCAATTGAAGCGCTATGACGCACCCCGCATCAACTGGGGTAAATGGTTTCTGATTGGTACCGGGATGCTGGTTTCGGCCTTTATCCTGCTGGTGCCGATGATCTATATCTTCGTCCAGGCGTTCAGCAAAGGGCTGATGCCGGTGCTGCAAAACCTGGCCGACCCGGACATGCTGCACGCCATCTGGCTGACGGTGATGATTGCGCTGATTACCGTGCCGGTAAACCTGGTGTTCGGCGTGCTGCTGGCATGGTTGGTGACGCGCTTTAACTTCCCGGGGCGCCAGCTGCTGTTGACGCTGCTGGATATCCCGTTTGCCGTCTCGCCGGTCGTCGCGGGTTTGGTTTATCTGCTGTTTTACGGTTCCAACGGCCCACTCGGCGGCTGGCTGGAAGCGCATAACCTGCAAATTATGTTTGCCTGGCCGGGCATGGTGCTGGTCACCATCTTTGTGACCTGCCCGTTCGTGGTTCGTGAATTGGTACCGGTAATGCTGAGCCAGGGCAGTCAGGAAGACGAAGCGGCGGTGCTGCTCGGTGCCTCCGGCTGGCAGATGTTTAAACGCGTTACGCTGCCAAATATTCGCTGGGCGCTGCTGTACGGTGTGGTGCTGACCAACGCTCGTGCTATCGGTGAGTTTGGCGCGGTGTCGGTGGTCTCCGGCTCGATTCGCGGCGAGACCCTGTCGTTACCGTTACAGATTGAACTGCTGGAGCAGGACTACAACACCGTCGGTTCTTTTACCGCCGCGGCGCTGCTGACCCTGATGGCGATTCTGACCTTATTTTTAAAGAGTGCGTTGCAGTGGCGTTTGCATAATCAGGAAAAACGCGCGCAACAGGAGGGAAATCATGAGCATTGAGATTGCCAATATTAAGAAGTCTTTTGGTCGCACCCAGGTGCTGAATGATATCTCTCTGGATATCCCTTCCGGCCAGATGGTCGCACTGCTGGGGCCGTCCGGTTCCGGGAAAACCACGCTGCTGCGCATTATTGCCGGGCTGGAGCACCAGACCAGCGGGCATATTCGCTTCCACGGCACCGACGTCAGCCGCCTGCACGCGCGCGATCGTAAAGTGGGGTTTGTATTCCAGCACTACGCGCTGTTCCGCCATATGACGGTGTTCGACAACATCGCCTTCGGCCTGACGGTGCTGCCGCGCCGCGAGCGTCCAAACGCCGCGACCATTAAAGCAAAAGTTACTAAACTGCTGGAGATGGTGCAGCTTGCTCATCTGGCAGACCGCTATCCGGCACAGCTTTCTGGCGGACAAAAACAGCGCGTGGCGCTGGCTCGTGCGCTGGCGGTGGAGCCACAGATTTTACTGCTTGACGAACCGTTCGGCGCGCTGGATGCGCAGGTACGTAAAGAGCTGCGTCGCTGGCTGCGTCAGCTGCATGAAGAGCTGAAATTCACCAGCGTCTTCGTCACCCACGATCAGGAAGAAGCGATGGAAGTCGCCAACCGCGTGGTGGTGATGAGCCAGGGTAATATCGAACAGGCCGATGAGCCGGATCAGGTTTGGCGCGAGCCCGCCACCCGCTTCGTGTTGGAGTTTATGGGTGAAGTGAACCGTCTGCAGGGGACCATTCGCGGCGGGCAGTTCCACGTTGGCGCGCACCGCTGGCCGCTGGGCTATACGCCGTCTTATCAGGGGCCGGTAGATCTGTTCCTGCGCCCGTGGGAAGTGGATGTGAGCCGCCGTACCAGCCTCGATTCCCCGCTGCCGGTTCAGGTACTGGAAGCCAGCCCGAAAGGTCACTACACCCAATTAGTTGTCCAGCCTCTGGGGTGGTATCACGAGCCGTTAACGGTGGTGATGCGCGGGGACGATGCGCCGCTGCGTGGCGATCGTCTGTTTGTGGGCTTGCAGAATGCACGCCTCTATCATGGTGACCAGCGCATTGAGTCCCATGAGACGCTTGCTCTGGCAGAAACGGCCTGATAGCTTAATCGCACGTGGTTTTGCCGGGTGGCGCTACGCTTACCCGGCCTACAAAACAATATTGACAGGCCCGGTAAGCGAAACGCAGCCGGGCTTTTTATTGGACAGCAGAAGTGAATACATTAGAACAAACGATCGGCAACACGCCGCTGGTCAAATTACAACGTCTGGGGCCGGATAACGGCAGTGAAATTTGGGTCAAACTGGAAGGTAACAATCCCGCCGGGTCGGTGAAGGATCGGGCCGCGCTGTCGATGATTGTCGAGGCGGAAAAGCGTGGCGAGATTAAGCCGGGCGACGTGTTGATTGAGGCAACGAGCGGCAACACTGGCATTGCGCTGGCAATGATCGCCGCGCTGAAAGGTTATCAGATGAAGCTGCTGATGCCGGACAATATGAGCCAGGAACGCCGTGCGGCGATGCGTGCCTACGGTGCTGAGCTGATTCTGGTCACCAAAGAGCAGGGCATGGAGGGGGCGCGTGATTTAGCGCTGGACATGGCCCAGCGCGGCGAAGGCAAGCTGTTAGATCAGTTCAACAACCCGGATAACCCGTACGCGCATTACACCACGACCGGCCCGGAAATCTGGCGGCAGACGGAAGGGCGTATCAGCCACTTTGTCTCCAGTATGGGCACCACCGGTACGATTACCGGCGTGTCACGTTTTTTACGTGAACAGGAAAAAGCGGTCACCATCGTTGGCCTGCAGCCGGAAGAGGGCAGCAGTATTCCCGGTATTCGTCGCTGGCCAGCGGAATATATGCCGGGGATTTTTAACGCCAGCCTGGTTGACCAGGTGTTGGATATTCACCAGAACGACGCGGAAAACACCATGCGCGCGCTGGCGGTGAAAGAAGGCGTGTTCTGTGGCGTGAGTTCCGGCGGCGCGGTGGCGGGCGCGATTCGCGTGGCCGAGCAAAACCCGGGTGCGGTAGTGGTAGCGATCATCTGCGATCGCGGCGATCGCTATCTGTCTACCGGGGTATTTGGTGAAGAACACTTCAGCCAGGGGGCGGGGATTTAAGTCGCCGTGCTGTCCAGCAGGTCGGTGCCGTACGAGTTATCTACCGTACACAGCCAACGCTCTGCCTGCTGGCGAAATACGTAGGTCGCGCGGCGCGTGACCTGCGTTGTTTCACCGTTTTCCTGAGCAATATCCAGCCGGGTTTCCATGATCACCAGCGCGTTATCGCCGCCTTCGATAATCTCCATTCTGCCCTGCGTCACCGTCAGTCGATGCTGAAAATAATCGGCGATGGCAATAAACGCTTTGCGAATGTTTTCTTTCCCGCTGACCATCATGCCGGGTTTCACCACCAGCGTGGCGTCCTCGGCGTAATATTCCATCAGCGTGGCGTAGTCTTCCTGCGAGATGGCGCGGTCGCAGGCTTCGATAACCGCTTTAAGCGATGACGCTGGCATGTCTTCTCCTTAACGCATTGGTGGTGGGTTACTGCGTCAACTTATCAAGAAATCCCCATAGCTTCTCATTCATTTCGCGATAGTCATAGGCGCGCATCTCATCGACGCTACGGATATACGGCTTACCTTTGGCTTCATCCAGCTCCTGTTGGGAGTGCTGAATCAATCCTTCAACCGCGTCGGCGGTAAACTCCATGTGGCACTGGAAGCCATACACCTTATCGGTATATTGCACTATCTGGCGCGGGCAGCCGGCGCTGGTGGCCAGAACGACCGTGCTATCGGTCAGCCCCGGCATGTCGTTGTGCCAATGGCCGACGGTGAGCGGCGAACCGAAATGGTTGAACAGCGGGTGTTGAAGCGCAGCCTCGGTGAGGGTTATCGGGTAGTGACCAATCTCTTTTTCCGGACTCTGGCCTACGGCCGCACCCAAGGCTTCGCCAATCAGCTGCGAACCGAGGCAAATGCCGACCACCGTGCGCCCGGCGTCAATGGCCTGACGAATGAGCTGCTGTTCGGCTTTGGAATCGAAGTAAGCGCATTCGGCGAGCGTTGTGCGCGGCGACTGAGGGCCGCCAAAGACGACAAGCATGTCAAAACCATCGGCGTTGGCGGGGACGCGCTCATGGTTATAGACGTGCGTCCAACTGATCTCATGGCCGCGCGACTCGGCCCACGGCAGGTAAGCGCCCGCAGATTCAAACGATTCGTGAATAACAAAATGGACTCGCACTGTTTTACTCCTGATAGAGGCTAAGCGCCTGATGAATATCGGCCGCTAGTCGGGTGATGTCGTTATCGCTAAGTGTAGAAATGGTAATACGCAGTCCATGCGCAGGGGCACTGACGCCAAACGCCTCGCCTTCACGCACCAGCCAGCCTGATTTTGCCAGCGAAAACGCCGCTGTCTGGCTGGCGGCGGGGAGCGGAAGCCACAGGTTCAGACCATCACCGGGGGGCGCATTTTCAATGCCACGGCTGCGTAGCGCCCGTGCCAGCTTTTGTTGTTGGCTGGCGTAAAACTGACGAGCCAGCGCCTGCTGTTGTGGGAACGCCTCATCCGTCAGGCAGGCGTAGACTAAATCTTGTAGCAGATGACTTACCCACTGGCTCCCGGCGTTGAGCCGCAGCCGCAGCTTCGCCGACGTGGCCGTATCGCTGGCAACAAAGGCCAGGCGCAGATCCGGACCCAGCGCTTTGGACATCGAGCGAATCACCGCCCAGTGTCGGGTATCCGACGTAAGCACGGGGTGCCAGTCGGCTGCCGAAAGAAGCGCAAAGTGGTCATCGACGATAACCAGCGCCTGCGGGTAGCGGCTGAGCACCTGGCGGATAGCGGCGGCTCGTGCCGCGCTGAGGCTGTAGCCGGTGGGGTTATGGGCGCGTGGTGTCAGGATCACTGCGCGAGCGCCGGCGGCGAGCGCACGTTCCAGGGCGTCCGCCTGCATCCCTTCGCTGTCGATGGTAACCGGGCTGGCGTGAAAACCGCTGTACCGTAGCATGCTGATGCTACTGAGGAAGCAGGGTTCTTCCACGGCGACGCTATCGCCGGGCAGCAGATGAGCGCTCAGCAGGCGTTCGATGGCATCGACGGCACCGTTGGTCAGATCTATTTCGCCCGCCGTGGGTATCGCCTCTTGCATCCAGCCCTGGGCCCAGTCATACAGCGCGGGTGATACCGGCGCATCGCCATACAGGCGCGGCGTTCGGCTAATGTGTGATAGATAACGACCCAAATCCGGTAATTTATCCGCGGCAGGATTGCCGCCGGAGAGATCGGTGAGCGGGGTATGCGGGTTGCCACCTTCCAGCGCTACCGGCGCTGGCGTGGCTTTAATCACCGTGCCGTTGCGGCCAAGGCTAAGCGCCAGCCCGGAGGTCACCAGTCTTTTATAGGCGGCGGCAACCGTATTGCGGTTAACGCCCAGACGCATCGCCAGGAAACGCACGGGCGGCAGCGTTTCCCCCTTCGCCAACTGTCCGCTGGTGATATGCTGGCGAATACTGTCAAAAATTTCACTGGCGCTTTTTCCGTCGATCATTATTGACCTATGACAAAATGAATTTTAGCATATGACGATAATAGTGAGGCGCTCGCCCGCTGTCCAGAGTCATAAGGAGAAGGAGATGGGGCAGGATAGTGAAATACAGTCGGTGCTGTTCCACGATACGCACCGTGCGCTGCAAACGGACATCGTGGCCGTGCAGTCTCTGGTGGTCTACGGCAGCGTCGGCAACAGTATTGCCGTCCCGGCGATCAAGGCCCACGGTCTGCGGGTGACCGCCGTGCCGACGGTGCTGTTTAGCAATACGCCGCACTACGACACGTTTTACGGCGGGATTATCCCCGGCGAGTGGTTCGGTGGGTACCTCCAGGCGCTGAATGAACGTGATGCCTTGCGCGAGCTGAAAGCGGTCACCACCGGCTATATGGGCAGCGCGGAGCAGATTGCACTGCTGGCGGAGTGGCTAAAAACGGTACAGATCACCCATCCGGATATCTGCATCCTGGTTGACCCGGTGATAGGCGACGTCGACAGCGGGGTCTACGTCAAAGCGGAAATTCCGCAAGCCTATCGCACTCATCTGCTGCCGCTGGCGCAGGGGTTAACGCCCAACGTATTCGAGCTGGAAATGCTGAGCGGTAAGCCTTGCGGCACGCTGAGCGAGGCGATAGCCGCCGCGCAGTCGCTGCTTTCTGACAGCCTGAAATGGGTAGTGATCACCAGCGCGCCGGCCCAGACGGCCGATAACATTACCGTAGTGGTGGTGACGGCGGAATCGACGGCGGTCATCGATCACCCACGTCTGGAAACGGACCTTAAGGGCACCGGCGATCTGTTCTGTGCGGAGCTTATCAGCGGCATAGTGCAGAAAAAATCGCTTTCTGATGCCGCACACGATGCCGCGCAGCGGGTTCTGGAAGTGATGCGCTGGACGCAAACGTGCGGCTGCGATGAGTTAATTCTGCCACCGGCAGGGGAGGCGTGATGAAGCGCTATCGTCTGGTTGTACGCCATAATGGTCGGCTGGTGGGGCATTTTGATACCAGCGGCAAGGATGCGCTGGAAGATGCTTGCGTGGCGCGGGCAGTATTCGGCGTTACCGGAGGGTATCAGTGCGAGCTGTGGGTGTCCGATTCCGAACGTCGGGTGCTGGAAAGCGGCCCGGATGGGATGAAAGTCCTGATGCACGAGCCTTGTTTTCGCCCGGTGACCTCGGCGCTGTAGGCTGCGGCTGGTGGCCGGATGGTGGCGTAAGCGCCCGCTCCGGCCTGCGGACAAAAAAATGGCGCCAATCGGCGCCATTTTTTATGCAGCAAGCATTACTTCTTGATGCGGATAACCGGGGTTTCACCAACGGTTACGCTGCCAGAAAGTTTGGTCAGCTCTTTGATCTCGTCCATGTTGGAGATAACAACCGGAGTCAGGGTAGACTTCGCTTTCTCTTCCAGCAGGGCCAGATCGAACTCAATCACAGTGTCGCCAACTTTAACGCGCTGGCCTTCTTCTGCGATACGTTTGAAACCTTCACCTTTCAGTTCAACGGTGTCGATACCGAAGTGAACGAACAGCTCGATGCCGCTATCGGATTCGATAGAGAAAGCGTGGTTGGTTTCAAAGATTTTACCAATGGTGCCGTCAACCGGCGCAACCATTTTGTTGCCGGTTGGTTTGATAGCAATGCCATCACCAACGATTTTCTCAGCAAACACTACGTCCGGCACGTCTTCGATGTTGACGATCTCGCCAGAGAGCGGTGCAATAATCTCAATTGTTCCTGTGTCTTTTTTGTCATCAGAAACCAGAGATTTCAATTTATCGAACAAACCCATGATCTTCTCCTAAGCAGTAATTTGGGCCGCGTCTCGTGGATTAGCAGATTGTTTTTTCTTCAATGAACTTGTTCACCAACGCCAGCAGTTCGTCTGTGGTCGGTTGAGCAAGCGCTTGCTCTGCTAATACCTTCGCATCTTCGAAGTTCGTGTTACGGATAATCTTCTTAATGCGCGGGATAGAAATGGCGCTCATAGAGAATTCGTCCAGACCCATCCCCAGCAACAGAAGTGTAGCACGTTCGTCGCCTGCAAGCTCACCACACATGCCAGTCCATTTGCCTTCAGCATGAGAAGCATCAATAACTTGCTTGATCAAAGTGAGGACAGACGGTGACATCGGCTGGTAAAGATGTGAAATCATATCATTACCACGGTCAACTGCCAGAGTATACTGCGTTAAATCATTGGTACCGATACTAAAGAAATCAACTTCTTTGGCTAAATGACGCGCAATGGTCGCTGCGGCTGGGGTTTCCACCATCACACCGATCTCAATGGATTCGTCAAATGCTTTACCTTCGCTACGCAGTTCCGCTTTGTAGATTTCAATCTCTTTCTTCAGTGCGCGCACTTCTTCAACAGAGATGATCATCGGGAACATAATACGCAGCTTACCGAAAGCAGAAGCACGCAGGATTGCGCGAACCTGGTCACGCAGGATCTCTTTACGATCCATTGCGATACGCACGGCACGCCAGCCCAGGAACGGGTTCTCTTCTTTCGGGAAGTTCATGTACGGCAGCTCTTTGTCGCCACCGATGTCCATGGTGCGGACGATGACCGCCTGAGAGCCACAGGCTTCAGCAACGGCTTTGTACGCGGCAAACTGCTCTTCTTCAGTCGGCAGCGCATCGCGGTCCATGAACAGGAATTCAGTGCGGTACAGGCCTACGCCTTCCGCGCCGTTACGCTCAGCACCGTCGATATCACGCACGGTACCGATGTTGGCGCAAACTTCAACCTGGTGGCCATCAAGGGTGATTGCCGGCAGATCTTTCAGTTTTGCCAGTTCGGCTTTCTCGGAGGCAACCTGTTCCTGTACAGCGCGAAGTTTTTCAATTTCTTCGTTTGTTGGGTTGACGTAAACCAGATTGTTTACGGCATCCAGAATCAGATAGTCGCCATTTTTCACCTGAGTGGTGACGCTGCCGGTACCCACGATAGCCGGCAGTTCCAGGGAACGTGCCATGATGGAGGTGTGGGAAGTACGGCCACCGACGTCAGTGATAAAGCCCAGCACCTTCTTCAGGTTCAGCTGTGCGGTTTCAGACGGCGTCAGGTCTGCGGCAACCAGGATAACTTCGTCCTGAATCGCGCTCAGGTCAATAATCGCCAGACCCAGGATGTTGCGCAGCAGGCGCTTACCGATGTCACGTACGTCAGCCGCACGTTCTTTCAGGTATTCATCATCCAGTTCTTCCAGGGCAGTCGCCTGACCTTCGATAACTTCATGCGCAGCTGCATCAGCCGTCATGTTCTTATCTTTAATCAGGGCTATGATTTCCTGCTCCAGCTCCTCATCTTCGAGCAGCATGATATGCCCTTCGAAGATGGCTTCTTTTTCTTCACCGAAAGTTTCGCCAGCTTTAGTTTTGATAGCTTCGAGCTGCGCGGACGCTTTAGAACGACCGCTCAGAAAACGCTCAACTTCCTGCTCAACCTTATCGGCAGAAATTTTCTTCCGGTCGATGACAATTTCATCTTCTTTCAGCAGCAATGCTTTACCGAAAGCGATACCCGGGGATGCTAAAATGCCTGAAATCATAACCCTACCTTACTTGTGACTGATATTTAAAAGAACTCGTTGAACTTACTCGAGTTCAGCCATCAGTTTAACCAGATGCTCAACTGCTTTCTGCTCGTCTTCACCTTCTGCGGACAGGGTAACAACGGTACCCTGAGTCAGGCCCAGAGTTTGCAGTTTGAACAGGCTTTTCGCGCTAGCGCTTTTGCCGTTGGAGGTCACAGTGATCTCAGAAGTGAAGCCTTTCGCTTCTTTAACAAACTGAGCAGCAGGGCGGGTATGCAGACCGTTCGGAGCGGTAATGGTAACTTCTTGCTGGAACATTATATTTCCCCAACTTATAGGTTTAGTGTTGTGGAACTAAAGTCTAGCCTGGTGGCTAGACTTTAGCCTGTATTACTCAATTCAAGCGACGTCCACAAATCAGCGCTACCATCGGCGACAAACCTTCCGACGCAGACGCTTCTGGCCTTTGACGTTTCGCTTATCATTAAACATTATGCCGCGAAAGCAGGATTTGAACCAAATCATAAAATCGATTCAGCACAGGAAAACCTGTAATGAATAATTTCGCGGCTCAAAATAAATATGATGGTTAAATACCAGACCTAAGGAGGTGAAGCAATGCCAGGGGGGGTAAAAGTTTGACGTACGCCACAAAAAAGCACCCGACTGGGTGCTTTTTTACACGATTTTAACGCACTGGCATTACTGTTGCAGTTCTTTCTCGGTGAAGAGATCTGCAAATAACGCGGTGCTCAAATAGCGTTCACCCGAAGAGGGTAGGATAACCACAATATTCTTATTGGTAAAGGTTTCATCTTCCTGAAGTTTCAGCGCGGCGGCAACGGCAGCACCGGAAGAGATACCGGCCAGAATACCTTCTTCTTCCATCAGACGACGTGCGGTAGAAATGGCTTCTTCATTGGTGATGGCGACCACTTTGTCGATCAGTTTCAGATCGAGGTTGCCGGGAATGAAGCCCGCGCCGATCCCCTGGATCTTGTGTGGGCCAGGCTTCAGCTCTTCACCTGCCAGCGCCTGCGCGATGACCGGAGAATCGGTTGGTTCAACGGCCACGGAGATGAGATCCGTTTTGCCCTTGGTGCCTTTAATATAACGCGTGACGCCGGTAAGAGTACCGCCGGTGCCGACGCCTGCAATGAATACGTCAACCTGGCCGTCGGTATCTTCCCAGATTTCCGGGCCGGTGGTCTTTTCGTGGATTTCCGGGTTCGCCGGGTTGCTGAACTGTTGCAGCAACAGGTATTTTTCCGGATTGCTGGCGACGATCTCTTCCGCTTTCTGGATTGCGCCCTTCATGCCTTTCGCACCTTCGGTCAGCACCAGATTGGCGCCCAGCGCTTTCAGCAGCTTACGGCGTTCAATACTCATGGTTTCCGGCATGGTCAGCGTCAGTTTGTAACCGCGAGCGGCGGCGACGTAGGCCAGAGCGATCCCAGTGTTGCCGCTGGTCGGTTCAACCAGTTCAACGCCCGGTTTCAGTACGCCACGTTTTTCGGCATCCCAAATCATATTGGCACCGATACGGCATTTGACGCTGAAGCTCGGGTTACGTGATTCAACCTTCGCCAGAATGCGCCCGTTACCGATGCGGTTCAGTCGTACCAGCGGCGTATGACCGATAGTCAGGGAGTTATCTTCAAAAATCTTACTCATGGCCTGTCCTTAACTGTATGAAATTTGGGGTACTGGACCAGCATACCTGCTTAAAGATTCTGCGGAAGTAAGGATTTCGCATATCTATATACTGAAGGGAAATAATGGCTATCGTGATGGAATAAGGCAAGGCATAACGGGAAACGGCAGGCCGGATAAGCGCAGCGCCATCCGGCAGAGCCCATACACGTTGCCGGATGGCGCTGCGCTTATCCGGCCTACAACGTCAGTTAAGCATTACGCCTGAAAGTGAGGTTATTTCCACATCGCGTGTTTATCGCGATAGCAGTCCACCCACATCGCCGTCGCGCCGCAAATCGCCACCGGAATAATCACCAGGTTAAGCACCGGGATCAGGGTGAACAGGCTGGTCAGCGCGCCAAACTGCATGTTAGTGACCTTACGGGTGCGCAGCGCTTCACGCATAGTTTTAAACGGTACCTTGTGGTTATCGAACGGATAGTCGCAGTACTGAATCGCCAGCATCCAGGCGCTGAACAGGAACCACAGCACCGGCGCGACCGTCTGGCCGACGCCAGGAATGAAGTACAGCAGCAGCAGCACAATCGCGCGCGGTAGATACCACGCCAGTTTTTGCCATTCGCGTTTCATGATGCGGGGCAGGTCTTTCATAATACCGACAATACCGGTGTCCGGCGGGGTGGCGCCGGTTAAGCGCGCCTCTAACTGCTCGGCCAGCAGACCGTTAAACGGCGCGGCTATCCAGTTGGCGATGGTTGAGAAGAAATAGCCGAAAACCAGCAGAATTGAAATCACGATCACCGGCCAAAGCAGATAGCTCAGCCACTGCAGCCAGTCGGGAATACGCCCCATCAGCGAGGGGATCCAGCTCTCCAGCTTGCTGAACAGCCACCAGAAGGCGCCGCCCATCAGCACAATATTGACCAACAGCGGTAAGATGACGAATCGGCGAATGCCCGGCAAGCCGATCAGTTTCCAGCCCTGAGAGAAATAGTAAACGCCGCTGCGTGCGGCAGGGGTGGACGATGAAACCATGGTCAGGTGAAGCTCCTTTGTCTGACTACATTGAAAAGACGACACTATATTAGCGAGTTGTTGGACAATCACCAGTTAAGAAATGTTCGAAAAACAAGCAAAAAGTACGATTTAACGCATCTTTCTGCGGTGAATGTCATGTGCACACTTGCACTTGACGTGATGGGCAAATACTCTTAGTGAGTAAATGTTTGCCGTGGTGGCAAGGTGTTAGAACAACAGAGAATATAATGATGCAGGATTTGCGTCTGATATTAATCATTGTTGGCGCGATCGCCATACTCGCTTTACTGGTTCATGGTTTCTGGACGAGCCGTAAAGAGCGTTCCTCGATGTTCCGCGATCGCCCAATCAAGCGTATGAAGTCTCGCGATGCCGACGATGAGTCGGAAGACGACGTTGATGACAATGTTGAAGGCGTGGGTGAAGTTCGTGTCCACAAGGTTAATCACGCCCCTGGGGCCGCTGGGGAGCATGAAGCCCCCCGTCACGCGCCTCAACACCAGTACCAGCCGCCTTACGAGCGACAGGCTCCTCAGCCTGTGCAGCAGCCCGTGCGCCCGCCGGTTCTCGAACAACCGCAGCCCGTGCCGCCGGTACATCAGCCTCAGCCTGTTGCTCCGCAGCCGCACGTTGCCGCGCCGGTAGCAGCGCCGACGGCCCAGCCGCTGCCGGTGCAGCCGCCGCAGCCAGAACCGGTTGCACAGCCAGCGCCAGAACCCGCCGAACCGGTTAAGCCGGAGCGCAAAGAGACGGTCATCGTCATGAACGTGTCCGCTCACCAGGGCTCATACATTAACGGTGAACTGCTGCTCAACAGCATTCAACAGGCCGGATTCAAGTTTGGCGATATGAACATCTTCCATCGCCATCTCAGCCCGGACGGAAGCGGCCCGGCGCTGTTTAGCCTGGCGAATATGCTCAAGCCGGGGACGTTTGATCCGGACAACATGAGCGATATGCAAACGCCAGGCGTGACTATCTTCATGCAGGTGCCGGGCTACGGTGATGAGCTGCAAAACTTCAAGCTGATGCTCCAGTCGGCACAGTATATTGCCGATGAAGTCGGCGGCGTGGTGCTCGACGATCAGCGTCGGATGATGACCCCGCAAAAGCTGCGCGAGTATCAGGATCGTATTCGCGAAGTGAAAGACGCCAACGCCTGATTCGGCGCGTGCGTTTTCAACCCCTCCTGAACCCCCGCCTGTCGGGGGTTTTTTATCATTGATGGTGTGATATGCAATCTATAGAACAACGACTGAATGAACTGCGAGCGACGCTTCGCCATCATGAATATCTGTACCACGTTCTGGATGCGCCGGAGCTACCGGACGCCGAGTACGACCGCCTGATGCGCGAGCTGCGCGAGCTGGAAGCGCAGCATCCGCAGTTAGTTACCGCTGACTCACCGACCCAGCGCGTCGGCGCTGAGCCGCTGGGCGCCTTTAGCCAGATTCGTCATGAAGTGCCGATGCTGTCGCTGGATAACGTGTTTGATGAAGAGAGTTTCCTCGCCTTCAACAAACGCGTGCAGGACCGCCTCAACAGCAGCGACAAGCTGACCTGGTGCTGTGAACTGAAGCTCGACGGGCTGGCGGTGAGCATTCTTTATGAAAACGGCGTGCTGGTCAGCGCCGCCACGCGCGGTGATGGCACTACCGGGGAGGACATTACCTCTAACGTGCGTACCATCCGTGCGATCCCGCTGAAGCTGCACGGCGACAACATTCCGGCGCGGCTGGAAGTCCGCGGCGAAGTGTTCCTGCCGCAGGCCGGGTTCGAAAAGATCAACGAAGACGCCCGCCGGACCGGCAGCAAGGTGTTTGCCAACCCGCGTAACGCGGCGGCCGGTTCGCTGCGCCAGCTGGACCCGCGCATTACCGCGAAGCGACCGCTTACTTTCTTTTGCTATGGCGTCGGCGTGCTGGAAGGCGGCGAGCTGCCGGATACCCATCTGGGTCGCCTGATGCAGTTTAAAGCGTGGGGCCTGCCGGTGAGCGACCGCGTGACGCTCTGCGATTCGCCGGAGGAAGTGCTCGCTTACTACCATAAAGTTGAAGAAGATCGCCCAACGCTGGGCTTTGATATTGATGGCGTGGTGATCAAGGTCAACTCGCTGGCGCTTCAGGAACAGCTGGGCTTCGTTGCCCGCGCCCCTCGCTGGGCGGTCGCGTTCAAGTTCCCGGCCCAGGAGCAGATGACCTTTGTTCGCGACGTTGAATTCCAGGTCGGGCGCACCGGCGCGATTACGCCGGTTGCACGGCTTGAGCCGGTCCAGGTGGCGGGCGTGCTGGTCAGCAACGCCACGCTGCACAACGCTGATGAAATTGCGCGGCTGGGGCTGCGTATCGGCGATAAAGTGGTGATTCGTCGCGCTGGGGACGTTATTCCGCAGGTGGTCAACGTGGTGGTTTCTGAGCGCCCTGATGACACGCAGGAAATTGTCTTCCCGACCCACTGCCCGGTGTGTCACTCCGACGTTGAACGCGTAGAGGGGGAAGCGGTGGCGCGCTGCACCGGCGGCCTGATCTGCGGTGCGCAGCGCAAAGAGTCGCTGAAGCATTTTGTCTCTCGCCGCGCTCTCGACGTGGACGGCATGGGGGATAAAATCATCGATCAACTGGTGGAAAAAGAGTACGTCCATACGCCAGCCGACCTGTTTACCTTAACGGCAGGCAAACTGACCGGCCTGGACCGCATGGGGCCCAAGTCGGCGCAGAACGTGGTGAATGCGCTGGAAAAGGCGAAGCAAACGACATTTGCCCGTTTCCTCTATGCGCTCGGCATTCGTGAAGTGGGTGAAGCCACTGCCGCAGGGCTAGCGGCCTATTTTGGTACGTTGGATGCGCTTGAGGCCGCGTCGATTGACGAGCTGCAAAAAGTGCCGGACGTCGGCGTCGTGGTGGCTAACCACGTGTTTAACTTCTTTGCCGAAGCGAGCAACCGCGAAGTCATTGAACAGTTGCTGAAAGAAGGCGTCAGCTGGCCTGCGCCGGTGGCAATCAACGTTGAAGAGATAGACAGCCCGTTTGCAGGTAAAACCGTGGTGCTGACCGGCAGTCTGAGCCAGATGTCCCGTGATGACGCCAAAGCACGGCTGGTCGAGCTGGGCGCGAAGGTGGCGGGCAGCGTATCAAAGAAAACCGACCTGGTGATTGCCGGCGAAGCGGCAGGCTCGAAGCTGGCCAAAGCGCAGGAGCTTGGCATCGCGGTGATTGATGAAGCGGAAATGCTGCGGCTGCTAGGAGTGTGACGTGGATAAAGCGCAGCTGATTGAGATTGCCAACACCGAGATGCCGTTCGGCAAGTATAAAGGCCGACGTTTAATCGACGTGCCGGAGGAGTATCTGCTGTGGTTTGCCCGCAAGGATCAGTTTCCGGCGGGCCACCTTGGCGAGCTGATGCAGCTGACGCTGTTGATTAAAACCGAGGGGCTGACCCAACTGGTGCAGCCCCTTAAACGCTAGCCTTAAACGCGGGCCTGCTCTTTGGCCTGCAGTTTTTCAGTCTGCGCTTTGTAGCGGCGCGCCAGCACCGCGCAGGTCATCAGCTGAATCTGATGGAAGATCATCAGCGGCAGCACCATCATCCCCAGAATTGACGTCGGGAAGAGAATATTGGCCATCGGAATGCCGTTGGCCAGACTCTTTTTCGAACCGCAGAAAACAATCGTAATTTCATCGGCTTTATTGAAGCCCAGACGGCGGGCAACCACGGTATTGATCAGAATCACCACTGCCAGCAGCACGATACTGACCACGACGATAAACAGCAGCGACCCCAGACCGACTTTGTGCCAGATCCCGTTAACCACCGCTTCACTGAAGGCGGAGTAGACCACCAGTAAAATTGACGTCTGGTCGGTTTTGGCGATCCATTTTTTGTGTTTGCTGACAAATGCGGCAGTCCAGGGGCGGGAGAGATGGCCAAGAACGAACGGCAGCAGCAGCTGCAGCATAATTTTGCCCACCTGCTCGAGACTGCCGCCGGCGCCGTGAACATTCATCACCAGGCCAACCAATAGCGGCGACAGGAAAATCCCCAGCAGACTAGAGGCGGACGCAGAACAGACGGCGGCAGCTACGTTACCGCCCGCCAGGGACGTGAAGGCGATGGCCGATTGCACGGTTGCAGGCAGTATGCAGAGATACAGGAAGCCTGAATAGAGTGCCGGATCGACGTTAATGGGCGCCCACCAGGCGAACAGTACGCCGAGCACAGGGAAGACCACAAACGTACTGCACATCACCCACAGGTGCAGTCGCCAGTGGCTGCCGCCGGCAATAATTGATTCACGCGATAGCTTGGCACCGTGCATGAAGAACAGCAGCGCGATGGCGGCGGTGGTTAAATTTTCGAAAAATGGTACGAAATCGCCGCGCGCGGGAAAGAAGGTGGCGAGCAGGACGACGGCGATAAGAGTAAGCGTAAACGGATCTAAAATGCGGAAAAGTTTCATAAAGACTCCTGAAGATCGATGATGCTATTTTGCTTTTTTATTGTTGAGAAATAAAATTGATTTATTGCATCCATTAATGAATAAAAAAGATGAATTACTCTCTTCGACAGTTAAAGGTGTTTGTGACGGTTGCGCAGGCGAAAAGCTTTAGTCGGGCGGGGGAGATCATTGGCCTCAGCCAGTCGGCGGTTAGCCATAGCGTAAAGGAACTGGAGCATCAGACCGGCGTGCGTCTGCTCGACCGCACCACGCGCGAAGTGGTGCTAACCGAAGCTGGGCAGCAGCTGGCGCAGCGGCTTGAGCGCCTGCTGGATGAGCTGCATAGCACGCTGCGTGAAGCCGGGCGTATTGGTCAGCAGCTTAGCGGGACGGTGCGCGTGGCGGCAAGCCAGACCATCTCGGCGCATCTTATTCCGCAATGCATTGCCCAAAGCAATCGCCGCTATCCGGATATTCGCTTTGTGCTGCATGACCGACCGCAGCAGTGGGTACTGGAGAGCATCCGCCAGGGCGAGGTGGATTTTGGCATCGTTATCGATCCGGGCGTTGTGGGGGATTTACAGTGCGAAGCCGTGCTGTCGGAACCGTTTTTCCTGTTGTGCCGCGGCGATCATCCGTTTGCTGGGCTGCCGAGCGTGAGCTGGCAGGCGCTACAGGGGGCGAAGCTGGTGCTGCAGGACTACGCCTCGGGCAGCCGAATGCTGATTGATGCCGCGCTGCGCCTGCATGATATTGAAGCCGATATCGTGCAGGAAATTGGCCACCCGGCAACGCTGTTCCCGATGGTGACCGCCGGTATTGGTATTAGCATTATCCCCGCGCTGGCGCTGCCGTTACCTGAGGGGAGCCCGCTGGTTGTGAAGCGACTGACCCCAGGGGTAGAGCGTCAGCTGATGCTGGCGCGGCGAAAAAATCGCTCGCTCTCGACGGCCGCCCAGGCGCTGTGGGACGTGGTGCGTGAGCAGAGCCAGCTGCTGATGGATAACCGCGCTCAGGAGCCGCTGTATCAGATATAGATATCGATTTGACGGTCGTCGCTGGGCTTATTGATGCCGGTGACGGGGGCGGCAGAGGCTTCCTGTTTTTCTTGTTCCTTTTCCGCCTGCTGGCGCTGCAGCTGCGCCAGCTGTGCTTCCAGCATGGTAATCTGCTCCTGAATCATTTCCGCCCGCTTTTGTTTTTCTTCGGTGCTCCCGCTGCCGTCGGCGATTTCTTTTAGCTGCTGGGTGAGCTTCACAATCTGTTGGGTGATACGCGCCATCTGCGATGCGGCATCGTTACCTTCCGGCGCGGCGGAGCTGGTGGTGGCTTTCAGCGCTGCGAGGGAAGTTGTGCTGATAGTGGTCATGATCGAGGCCTTATAAAGGGAAATATAACCAATATCGGCCTGCTAGCGGGAAGCTTGAGCATTGCTTCCCGCATTTGAGCATCAGAAATTGAATTTTACCGAGTAGATGATAGCGTCCTGATACCAGCTTTCGCCGAGCTTATCGTCCGCGTAGCGGTATTGAATACCGGTGGTCAGATGGGCTGTTGCGTTCCACCATACCGCCAGCGCGCCGTTCAGCCCTTCCTTACCGCCGTTACCGGCCGCATAGCTTGGATCCCGATCAAATTCGTATTCGTTCCAGTTGGTGACGGTGAATTTCTCATGGCCGAGCATAAAGCTGTACCCGGCAACCCACCCGGCCACGTAGCCATTATCACCGGTGTAGTAGGTCTGATCGGTATAGCGTTTAGCAATAAACGGCTTAAACCAATAACCGTTGCCGGTAAAGTTGTAGCCAAGGCCGTAGAGGAACATATCATCGTGGAAATTGACCCGGTTCGGTGAGCCATAGGTCCCGTAGGCGTGGAGATAGAGATTCAGCCCGGTATCGCCCAGATAAATGCGGTTGGTGTTTTTAAACGTATAGCGTTGTTCGCTGCCGGGTTTATCGTGACGGTTGTTATAAAAATTTTCCCAATCGAAGAAACCGTACATTTCGCCCCAGCTGAAATTGGCGCCGCCTTCCAGTTCAAGATAGCCAAAGTCATCTTTATGCGACTTATTACTCGATTTCTCCGTGGTTCGGTTTGACCAATCAAGATAATGCAAACCAATATCGGCGAATCCGCCTTTAAATTCGGCATGAGACGCGGCGGGAAGTAAAAGCAGAGAGGTAATGGCAAGAATAATGCGTTTATTGTTCATTGTTAATTTCTCTATTTTTAGGAATAATAAAAACATGCCATTTGTATTGTTAAACCTGGCCCATTACCAATACTGTTTTTACGCTGAATTAATACTTGCAGAATATAAGTTCCGATTGATTTAAAATTACTATCGATTGTGAGAATAAATAGTATTGGTTAGTTCCATATAAGTATCGCTATAAACAGTGAATTATTTCATGTTCTGTTCACACTGTTTAAGGATAGCTATGACCCATCCTCATTTTTCAAATAACCCGCAGTACTGCGTTGATATTATTCACCGTTACAAGCCGGGCTTTACGCCGCGAGTGGCGTTTATATTAGGTTCCGGGTTAGGGGCGCTGGCTGAGCAAATTGAAGACGCCGTTGCCATTTCTTATGAAAAATTACCCGGCTTCCCGGTGAGTACCGTGCATGGCCACGCGGGAGAACTGGTGCTCGGCACGCTGGCGGGCGTACCGGTGGCGTGTATGAAGGGGCGTGGCCACTTCTACGAAGGCCGCGGGATGCGCATCATGACCGACGCTGTGCGTACGTTCAAGCTGTTGGGCTGCGAGCTGCTATTTTGCACCAATGCGGCGGGTTCTCTGCGCCCGGAAGTGGGGGCAGGCGAGCTGGTGGCGCTGAAAGACCATATCAACACCATGCCGGGCACGCCGATGGTGGGGCCAAATGATGAGCGCTTTGGCGAACGATTCTTCTCATTGGCGAACGCCTACGACGCAGACTATCGCGCGTTGCTCCAGACCGTTGCAAAGGAAGAGGGCTTCCCGCTGAGCGAAGGCGTGTTTGTCTCCTACCCGGGGCCAAATTTTGAAACGGCGGCTGAAATTCGCATGATGCAAATCATCGGCGGCGATGTGGTGGGGATGTCGGTGGTGCCGGAAGTGATCGCCGCGCGCCACTGCGGGCTGAAGGTGGTGGCGGTTTCCGCCATTACTAATATGGCGGAAGGGCTGAGCGATGTGAAATTGTCACACGCGCAGACGCTGGCCGCTGCCGAACTGTCCCGCCAGAACTTTATCAATCTTATCTGCGGCTTCTTACGCAAACTGGCCTGATAGCCGATGACAAGGCCCTTTCGGGGGCCTGATGCTACGACAAGGAAATGATGATGGACATTACGTCTCGCTTAAAAATCATGTCGTTTTTACAGTATTTTATCTGGGGAAGCTGGCTGGTCACCCTGGGTTCTTACATGATCAATACGTTACATTTTACCGGTGCTAACGTGGGGATGGTGTACAGCTCTAAAGGGCTGGCGGCAATTATTATGCCGGGAATTATGGGCATTATTGCCGATAAATGGCTGCGTGCGGAACGTGCGTATATGTTGTGTCATCTGGTGTGTGCCGGGGTGCTGTTTTACGCCGCATCGGTCACCGATGCTGACACCATGTTCTGGGTGATGCTGGTTAACGCGATGGCGTTTATGCCGACCATTGCGCTGTCGAATAGCGTGTCGTACTCCTGCCTGGCGCAGGCGGGGTTGGATCCGGTGACCCGTTTCCCGCCGATTCGCGTGTTCGGGACCCTCGGTTTTATTGTGGCCATGTGGTCGGTCAGCCTGCTACATCTTGAACTGAGCAATGTGCAGCTTTATATCGCTTCCGGGGCGTCGGTATTGCTGACGCTGTATGCGTTCACGTTGCCGAAAATTCCCACGGCTGAGAAGAAAGTGGCCACCACGCTTGCCAGCAAACTGGGGCTGGATGCGTTTGTGCTGTTTAAAGATCCGCGCATGGCGCTGTTCTTTTTATTCGCCATGATGCTGGGCGCGGTGCTGCAGATTACCAACGTGTTCGGTAACCCATTCCTGCATGATTTTGCCCGTAATCCTGAATTCGTCGACAGTTTTGTAGTTAAGTATCCTTCCATCCTGCTTTCAGTTTCTCAGATGGCGGAGGTCGGGTTTATTCTGACGATTCCGTTCTTCCTCAAGCGCTTTGGCATTAAAACCGTCATGCTAATGAGCATGGTGGCATGGACGCTGCGGTTTGGCTTTTTTGCCTTTGGCGACCCGTCGCCGATGGGCTTTGTTCTGCTGCTGATGTCGATGATTGTGTATGGCTGTGCGTTCGATTTCTTCAATATTTCCGGTTCCGTATTTGTTGAACAGGAAGTGGGGGCACATATTCGCGCCAGCGCCCAGGGGCTGTTTATGACCATGGTGAACGGTGTCGGCGCGTGGGTGGGGTCACTCTTAAGCGGCATGGCGGTAGATTATTTCTCCGTCGATGGCGTGAAAGATTGGCAAACCATTTGGTTGGTCTTTGCTGCCTACGCATTAGCACTGGCGGTGATCTTCGCTATTTTCTTCAGATATAAACACGAGCCGGAGAAAATATCCTCGGCATCGGTGGCGCATTAATTAACTCATCGCTGGTGAGGATTGTCGCCAGCGATTATTTAACTACAAGGAATCGTTGTGAAAGATATTATTATGTCATCCGGTATTGGGTTCGGTATTGGTGCGCGGTTTACGCTTTGCCGCTTACCTATTCCTGCGCCAAATGTGCTTCCCGGTGTTTTATCAATTGTATTTATGTATTTTGGCTATCTGGCCGTCAGGTTTATTTTTCACTGAGGGGTGTGGTAAGTTAATCCTTCAAATAGCCATTATGGAGCGTAATAGTGATGGGACGTGAGCACCGTATCGATCTTAAATTATTACGCTATTTTATCGCCGTGGCGGAAGAGCTGCATTTTGGCCGAGCCGCAGTGCGTTTAAATATGTCGCAGCCTCGCTCAGTATTCATATCAAAGAGCTTGAACAGCAGCTCGGTACGCTACTGTTTGTGCGGCATTCTCGCAGCGTAGCGCTCACGCACGCCGGCAAGGTGCTGATGGAGGAGTCACGACGCTTAATCGAAAGCACCAATCAGGCGCTGGCACGGGTTGAAAAGATTGGTCGCGGCGAGTCTGGGCGAATTGAGCTGGGCGTGGTTGGCACGGCGATGTGGGGGCGAATGCGGCCGATGATGCATCGGTTTTTAAAGGAGAACCCCAACGTTGATGTGATATTCCGTGAAAAGTCGCCGGGGCTGCAAATGGCACTGCTGGAGAGGCGCGAGCTGGACGCCGGGATCTGGCGGATGGCGACGGCATTGCCAGAGCGCTTTTCTGCCCAGCGCCTGTATGAAGCATCGTTCCTGGTGGCTATGCCGGAAGATCACCTCCTGGCAGCCTGCGATCGCGTTCCGTTAGACGCCTTGCGCAATGAGTACTTCGTGACGCTGCCGTCGGTACATTCCGATTGGGCCTTTTTGCAGATTGTCTGTCAGAAAGCGGGCTTTACCCCAATGATCGTTCGTGAAGTGGTCGAACCGCAAACGGTGCTGGCGATGATCAGCATGGGGATGGGGATTACATTAATGGCTGACAGCTATGCACAAATGAACTGGCCCGGCGTGGTGTTTCGGCCGCTGGAAGAGCGGATAGCGGCAGATCTCTACCTAGTGTATGAGCATCAGCAGGTTACGCCTGTGCTGAGCAAGCTGATTGCAACATTTATGCAGGAAGGTTGTTAATCGCTGATAATTGCGGGTAAATTGCAGATAGCAAAAAAGCGCCTTTAGGGCGCTTTTTTACATTGGTGGGTCGTGCAGGATGACTCGCTTCGCTCGCCCTTCGGGCCGTCGCCGTAAACGGCTCCGTTGTTTCGCTGCGCTCAACACCGAACCTGCAGCAGGTTCGAATCGTTTATATCGCAGATAGCAAAAAAGCGCCTTTAGGGCGCTTTTTTACATTGGTGGGTCGTGCAGGATTCG